>NZ_JBFAHJ010000038.1:0-104229 GCF_040654115.1 Nonomuraea sp. NPDC050786 | reverse complement strand
GAAAGCTATCTCGCTGGGCTCCACCTACGTGGTGCCATCTTGTGGATCCGAAGCCTGCAGCCCACATAGAGATCCGAACTCAGAACAGGCCCTAGTCCTCGTACGCGAAGCGACGAGGACCCACGCCGTCAGGCCCCTAGTCCTCGTAGGCCTCGAGGGGCGGGCAGGAGCACACCAGGTTCCGGTCCCCGTACGCCTGGTCGATCCGCCGCACCGGCACCCAGTACTTCCCGTCCCGCAGCGACGGCAGCGGATAGGCCGCCTCGCTCCGCGAGTAGGGGTGCGGCCACTCGTCCGCGCTGACGGACTCGGCCGTGTGCGGGGCGTTGCGCAGCGGGTTGTCCGTCTTGTCGTACTCCCCGGACGCCACCTTGGAGATCTCCCCGCGAATGGCGATCATCGCGTCCACGAACCGGTCGAGCTCCCCGAGGTCCTCGCTCTCGGTCGGCTCGATCATCAGCGTCCCTGCGACGGGGAACGACATGGTGGGCGCGTGGAAGCCGTAGTCGATGAGCCGCTTGGCCACGTCGTCCACGGTGACCCCGGTCTCCTTGGTGATCTGCCGCAGGTCGATGATGCACTCGTGGGCCACCAGCCCGCCGCGGCCGGTGTAGAGCACGGGGTAGTGCGGGGCGAGCCGCCTGGCCAGGTAGTTCGCCGACAGGATGGCCTGCTCGGTGGCCGCCGTGAGCCCTTCCGAGCCCATCATCCTGACGTACGCCCACGAGATCGGCAGGATCCCCGCCGACCCGTACGGCGCCGCCGAGACGGGGCCGACCGGCGTGCCGTTGTGCAGGGGGTGACCGGGCAGGTAGGCCGCCAGGTGGCCGCGTACCGCGACGGGACCGACGCCGGGACCGCCGCCCCCGTGCGGGATGCAGAACGTCTTGTGCAGGTTGAGGTGGGACACGTCGGCCCCGAACTCGCCCGGCTTGGCCAGCCCGACGAGCGCGTTGAGATTGGCCCCGTCCACGTACACCTGGCCGCCGGCCTCGTGCACCTTGGCGCAGACCTCGGTGATCGACTCCTCGTACACACCGTGCGTCGAGGGATACGTGACCATGATCGCGGCCAGCCGGTCGCGGTGCTTGTCGATCTTGGCGTCGAGGTCGGCCAGGTCGATGTTGCCGTCGGAGTCGCAGGCCACGACCACGACCCGCATGCCCGCCATGACGGCGCTGGCCGCGTTGGTGCCGTGGGCGGAGGACGGGATGAGGCAGACGTCGCGACCGTCCTGGCCGCCCGCGCGGTGGTAGGCGCGGATGGCCAGCAGCCCGGCGAACTCGCCCTGCGAGCCCGCGTTCGGCTGGATGGAGACGCGGTCGTAGCCGGTCACCTCGGCCAGCCACTCCTCCAGCGTCCCGATCAGCTCCTGGTAGCCCGCGACCTGGTCGTCAGGCGCGTACGGGTGGATCCCGGCGAACTCGGGCCAGGTGATCGGCTCCATCTCGGTGGTCGCGTTCAGCTTCATCGTGCAGGAGCCGAGCGGGATCATCGAGCGGTCGAGCGCGATGTCCTTGTCCTCCAGCTTGCGCAGGTAGCGCAGCATCGCGGTCTCGGAGCGGTGGCTGTGGAAGACCGGGTGGGTCAGGTACGCCGACTCGCGCAGCAGCGAGGCGGGCAGCGCGTCGGAGTCGAGATCCGCGGCGGCGCGGTCGATCCCGAACGCGGCCCACACCTTGGCCAGCTCGGCGGCCCCGGTCTTCTCGTCGCAGGAGATGGAGACGAGGTCCTCGCCGGCCTGCCAGAGGTTGACGCCCCGCTCGGCGGCGGCGGCGACCACGGCGGCGGCCCCACCGGGAACGCGAACCAGCACGGTGTCGAAGAACTCCCCGTGCACGACCTCCAGCCCCGCCTCGCGCAGCCCGTCGGCGAGGGCCACGGCGTGCCGGTGGACCCGGTGGGCGATCCGGCGCAGCCCCTCGGGGCCGTGGTAGACGGCGTACATGCCGGCGATGACGGCGAGCAGGACCTGCGCGGTGCAGATGTTGCTGGTGGCCTTCTCGCGGCGGATGTGCTGCTCGCGGGTCTGCAGGGCCAGCCGGTACGCGGGGTCGCCGTCGGCGTCCACCGACACGCCGACGAGCCGCCCGGGGAGCTGGCGCTGCAGGCCCTCGCGTACGGACATGTACGCGGCGTGCGGCCCGCCGAACCCGAACGGCACGCCGAACCGCTGAGAGGACCCGATCGCGATGTCGGCGCCGAGCTCGCCGGGGGCGGCCACGAGCGTCAGGGCCAGCAGGTCGGCGGCGGCCACGACGAGCGCGCCCGCCTCGTGCGCGGCGGCGGCCACGGCGCGGAAGTCGCGCAGCCGGCCGGACGCGCCCGGGTACTGCACCAGCAGGCCGAAGCATTCGGGCAGCTCGCCGTCGAGGGAGTGCTCCACCAGCTCGATGCCGAGGGGCTCGGCGCGGGTGGCGAGCACGGCCTTGGTCTGCGGCAGCGCGTCGGCGTCGACCACGAACACGTTGCTCTTGGACCTGCCCGCGCGGCGGGCCAGCGTCATCGCCTCGGCGGCGGCCGTGGCCTCGTCGAGGAGGGAGGCGCCCGCGACGGGCAGGCCGGTCAGGTCGGTGACGACGGTCTGGAAGTTCAGCAGCGCCTCGAGGCGGCCCTGCGAGATCTCCGGCTGGTACGGGGTGTAGGCGGTGTACCAGCCCGGGTTCTCCAGCAGGTTGCGGCGGATGACCGCGGGCGTGATCGTGTCGTGGTAGCCCAGGCCGATCATCGAGGTGAGCACGCGGTTGCGCCCGGCCAGGGCGCGCAGTTCGGCGATGGCCTCGGCCTCCCCGACGGCGGCGGGCAGCTTGAGCCGGTCCTTGGCCCTGATGGCCTCGGGGACGGCCACCGCCACCAGGTCAGCCACGGACTCGAAGCCCACGGCCTCGAGCATGCGCTGCTGCTCGGCCTCCGACGGGCCGATGTGCCTGGACGAGAACGGCGGAGCTGACAGGTCGGTCATGGAAAGTGCCTCCCGAGGCTTGGAGACCGGCGCCAGGGCGCGGGCGAGTGCCGGATCTCCCCCTCTGTCAGCGCGGCGGGACCGCGACCTGAGAGCTTCACCCCGGTAAGGGGCTTGCACCGTCGGTGAGACGCGCCTGGCGGGTGCGCCTGCTTTCCAGAGTTGCCTCGCCCGAGCGGTACGGGGTGCCTGAGAGATTCCGGGGAGGGTTGCTCCTTCGGCGCCCGGGGACCCGTGGGCCCAGGGACTCTCCCGCACGGGGTCGTCAGCCTTGCTTAGGTTACAACCCTATCCGTTACGGGAGAATTTCCACGACACGGGGCAATGTGAACTTTCCGGCCTATTTCCCGGGCCCGCCACAAGCGGCGGCGGGCCGGTCAGGCAACGGGGCGCGCGGTCAGCTCATGCGCCGGGCGCGGCGGCGGCGGGCCAGTTCGTCAGCGGGGTGGTCGGCCGGGACGGTGTCCTCGACCGCCGCTCGTTCCCCCGGCAGCTCCGCGAGGGAGCCCTCGACCTCGCGCCAGACCCGGCCGAGCGCGATGCCGAACACGCCCTGGCCGCCCTGGAGCAGGTCGATCACCTCGTCGGCCGAGGTGCACTCGTAGACGCTGACGCCGTCGCTCATCAGCGTGATCTGCGCGAGGTCGGCCACCCCGCGGTCACGCAGGTGCTGCACGGCCGTACGGATCTGCTGGAGCGACACCCCGGTGTCGAGGAGCCGCTTGACGACTTTGAGCACCAGGATGTCGCGGAAGCTGTAGAGCCGCTGGGAGCCGGAGCCCTGCGCGGCTCTTATCGTGGGCTCCACGAGGCCCGTGCGCGCCCAGTAGTCGAGCTGCCTGTAGGTGATGCCGGCCGCCGCGCAGGCCGTCGGCCCGCGATATCCGATGTCCGCCGGCAGCGCCGTGGGCTGCTCGTCGAAGAGCAGACCCTGCTCCCCGGCACGCTGCCGCGCGCTCTCGCGCCGCACCGGATCTTCCTGGCCGGCCGTCTTTCCCTCGCCGCTGCTGACCGCCACGCGGACCTCCGGCTTTCTCTCATCCCGTGGTCTGATCTGGGGGTTCGTAAAGGGCGACCACGGGTTTCACTTGCACCGTAGGACCGTGACCATGCTCAGTCAACGATCCGGCTCGGCGCGTCGTGAAGCGTAAATGCACCGAAATACCTACCCCGCCCTGCCGAAGTCTTCGGGCGTGATCGTGTCAAGGAACTCCCTGAACTTCTCCACCTCGTCTTCCTGGTCGTCCGGGATGATGACACCGGCCTCCTGGACGACCTCCTCGCTCGCGAAGATGCGCGCCCCGGTGCGCAGGGCGAGCGCGATCGAGTCGGACGGGCGCGCGCTCACCTCCACGCCGTTGGAGAACACCAGGTCGGCGAAGAAGATGCCGTCGCGCAAGGCGACGATGTTGACCGCTCGCAGGCCTACACCCAGAGCGCTCAGCACGTCTCGGAAGAGGTCGTGGGTGAGCGGCCGCGGCGGGGGCTCCTCCGCTTGGGCCAGGGCGATGGCTGTCGCCTCGGTCATGCCAATCCATATAGGAAGGAACCGCTCCCCGTGTGCCTCCTTGAGCAAGACGATCGGCTGATTTGTGGGCATTTCTACTCGAACGCCCACGACCTCCATCTGCAACACGGGCTGCTCCGTATTCCTGACCGGTCACCCGGCACAGCTATTTGGCTCGTCGCTTCTGCTGACTGGCTACTGCAATTCAACGTAACACCCGGCGGGCCTGAAGTGCGCCTCCACCTCCCAGCCCGAGGCCCCCTCAGCGCCCCAGGACCGACCGGATCCCCGACCGCACAAGGGATGCGTGCAAATCGAGCAGAAGGGTGGAAAGCTCCCTCGCGACCTCGTCGGCCTCCCCGATGGCGCCGGGTGCCCGCCGCTTGAGTATGGGGGCGACGCTCTGCTCGACCAGGCCGCACTCGCGCTCGGCCGCCGCCTTGACGGCGCGCAGGTGGCGGGCGTGCAGGCCGAAACGGGCCAGGGAGCCGACGGTGCGGGCCACGTTGAGCGCCTCCTCGTCGTAGCGCCTGGCCACCGGGGCGAGCAGCCCGTAGTCCTCCAGCTCGGTGAGCGCCTCCTCGTCGATCCCGGCGGCCTCGAGCAGCTCGGCCCGGCTGAGCCGGACCTCCTGCTTCTCCTGCACGGCGCGCGGGCGGCCGAAGCTCTCCGCCATCCTGTCCTTGATCACCCGCAGCGGCAGGTAGTGGTCGCGCTGCTCGGTGAGGATGAAGCGGAGCTGCTCCACGTGCAGGTGGGTGAACTTGCGGTAGCCGGACGGGCTGCGCTCGGGCTCGATCAGCCCCTCACCCTCCAAGAACCGGATCTTGGAGATCGTCACATCGGGGAACTCGCCCTGCAGCAGCGCGAGCACCTCCCCGATGCTCATGTGCGAGCGGGCCGCCTGCGCGCTCATGCGGCCTCCCTCGGCGGCCCCATGAGCTCACATGAGGCTGTGCTTGTCGGTCGCTCGCTTCGCTCGCTCATGTGCCGGCGGTGGTCCTCATCAGGAAGAGGAGGCGGAACTTGCCGATCTGCACCTCGTCTCCGGAGTGCAGGGGGACCTCCTCGATGCGCTCCCTGTTGACGTAGGTGCCGTTGAGGCTGCCCACGTCACGCACGGAGAACTGGCCGCCGCGGTGCCGGTAGAACTCGACGTGGCGGCGGGAGACCGTGATGTCGTCGAGGAAGATGTCGCTCTCCGGATGACGCCCGGTCGTGGTGAGGTCCTTGTCGAGCCGGAAACGGCTCCCCTGGTTGGGGCCCCTGGTCACCGTGAGCAACGCCGTGCCGGGCGGCAGCTGTTCGACGAGCGCCCGCTCAGCCAGGAGCATGTCGCCTGTCTCAGCCTCGTACGCCTCGATTCCCGCGATGGAGATCGTCGATGTGGTGTCCCCGGAGACCTCGGGTCTGGTCAGCGGTGACCCACAACGGGAACAGAAACGGGCATCCTCGGGGTTGGCGTGCCCGCACTGCGTGCAGTAGACGCTCGGCATCGATCGGCTCGGCCTCCTACCGCGAAGACGCGGCGACGGTGCTCATGGGCGCGCCTCGCTTCGCTTTTTCAAGTTTGCGAATGCCGCAACATACGCTGATCAGCGGCAAAGGTCAAGGCGGGGCACTGGACTGTTGGTTTGGACGCAGACAAAGTTACCGCCGCCCCCGCCCCGTGGTCCATGCCGCCGCGCGTTTCTACATTACGATCTTGCGGCACTCTGTGCGCACATCGAAAGGCGTATTCGGGGACCGACTGTGCGCAACGGGCGACCGCACCCGGCATCTCACCACCTCCGTCACCCTCCGTGAGCGCTGGTCCACGGCACCGCTCAACCGGCGGCCTGCTCGACGATGCGGGCCCACCGCTCCAGGAGCGCCTGGGCGCTGTCCATGTCGTTCGCCTCGGCCCACAGGTCGGTGACGGGCTCGGCGGCGGCCGGCAGCACCAGCACCCAGCTCCCGTCCGGGTGGGCCAGGCGGACGCCGTCGGTGGTGTCGATGCGGCCGCCGTCCTGCTCGGCCTCGGCCGCCTCGATGACCGAGCGCATGACGGCGCCCTTGGCCGCCCACGGGGTGGGCACGGTGCGCTTGAGCATCTTCACCTCGGGGATCCGGGCGTCGATCTGGCTGAGCGACAGGCGGGTCCGCGCCACCAGGCCGAGCATGCGCATGAACGCGGCCAGCCCGTCGATGGCCGGGCTGAACTCCGGCACGACGAAGCCGCCGCGCCCGTCGGCGGCGAAGATCATGTCGGGGCCGGCGGCGGCCGAGGTGAGGGCGTCGAGCGCGGTGGAGGTCCACTGCACCTCCACGCCGTGGAAGCGGCAGACCTGCTCGGCGACCCTGGTCGTGGTGACCGGCAGCGCCACCTGGCCGCCCCTGCGCTCGGCGGCGACGAGGTCGAGCACGACGAGCAGGGCGCGTTCCTCGTTGATGAGGTGCCCCATCTCGTCCACCAGCGCGATGCGCTCCCCGACCGGGTCGAACCGGACCCCGAACGCCGCCCGCGACGAGCTGACCAGTTCCGACAGGCGCTGCAGGTCGCGGCGGCGCTCGGCGAGCGTCTCGGTGGGCGAGACGTCGTCGAGGCGGGCGTTGACGGTGAGCACCTCGACGCCGACCCGGCCGAGCAGCGTGGGCAGCACCAGCGAGGACGTGCCGCCGGCGCAGTCCACGACGACCTTCATGTCCCTGACGTCGCCCACGTCGACGTGGCGCAGCAGCTCGTGGGTGTAGTCCTCGACGGCCCTGGCCGGGTAGGTGAGCGAGGCGATCTCGCCGGGGAAGGCGCGGCGGTACTCCTGACGGGAGACGACCCGCTCCAGCTTGCGCTGGGCGGCCGGGGGCAGGTCGGCGCCGCGGCCGTCCATGATCACGATGTCCACGCTCTGCGGGTCGCCCGGCGTGGTGCGCAGCGCGATGCCCCCCGCGGCCGACTCCCGCGCCGTGTGGAAGCGGGCGACGGGCAGCGGGGCGGCCTCGAGGTCCAGTACGTTGATCGCGCCCGCGGTGAGCGCGCCGATGACCGCCCGCTTCAGCGCCCTGGCGGCCAGGGAGCAGTCGCGGGAGGTGACGACGTACTCGCCCTTCTTCAGGGTGGTGGCGTACGCGCTGGCCAGGCGGACGCAGAGCTCGGCGGTGATCTCGACGTTGACCAGGCCGCTGACGCCCCTGGGGCCGAACAGGTTGCGCTGGCCGCGCGACTCCCAGATGACGCTGGTGTTGACGACCGCGCCGGCCTCGATGGTCTTGAACGGGTAGACCTTGACGCCGCTGGAGACGTACGCCTCGGCCTCGATGACGCACTCGTCGCCGATGACGGCGTTCTCCTCGATGCGGGCGCCGGCCATGATGTCGGTGCTCTTGCCGATGACGCAGCCGCGCAGGTGGGCGCCGGGGCCGAGGTAGACGTTGTCGTGGACGACCGCGCGGTGCACGATGGCGCCCTCGCGGACGACGGCGTTGTTGCCGAGCACGGTGTATTCGCGCAGTTCGGCGCCGGCCTCGACCTTGGCGTAGTCGCCGACGAGCAGCGGGCCCTTGAGCACGGCGTCGGGGTCCACGGAGGCCGAGTCGGCGACCCAGACGCCCGGTGAGAGCTCGAAGCCGCCGATGTCCAGGTCGACCTTGCCCGACAGGGCGTCGGCCTGGGCCTTGAGATAGCTGTCGTGGGTGCCGACGTCCTCCCAGTAGCCGTCGGCCACGTAGCCGTAGATGGCGGCGCCGCGGTCGAGGAGGGCGGGAAAGACGTCGGAGGACCAGTCGACGGGCTCGCCGGGGGCCACCGCGTCGAGCACCTCGGGCTCCATGACGTAGATGCCGGTGTTGACGGTGTCGGAGAAGACCTGGCCCCAGGTGGGCTTCTCGAGGAAGCGCTGAACGCGCCCCTCGTCGTCCACGATGATGATCCCGAACTCGAGGGGGTTCGGGACGCGCTTCAGGCCGATTGTGACAAGCGCCGAATTTTCACGATGAAATCGGATCATGTCCGATAAATCGATATCAGTCAGGGCGTCGCCGGAGATGACCAGGAAGCGGTCGTCGCGGAGGCGGTCGGCGGCGTTCTTGACGCTGCCCGCCGTGCCGAGGGGCACGTCCTCCGTCGCGTACTCGAGGCTCATGCCCAGCTCGTCGCCGTCGCCGAAGTAGTTGCGCACCAGGGCGGCCAGGAACTGGAGCGTGACCACCGTCTCGGTGACGCCGTGCCGCTTGAGCAGGCGCAGCACGTGCTCCATGATCGGGCGGTTGACCACAGGAAGCAGTGGTTTGGGCTGGTTGGCGGTCATGGGACGCAGCCGCGTGCCCTCTCCCCCTGCCATGACGACCGCCTTCACCCGATCACTCCTTTTTGGCCGAGGTTACGAGTTGGAGCACCTGTACCACATACAGCACGCCCGACCACCAGTACAGGCCCGTTCCCCATAGCGCGAACGCCCACCCGACAATTCGGGCTATATCGGCATACCACCCCGTGTGGGAGGCAAGGAAGAGCAGGGGGAAGGCGTACATGAGGTTGAACATGGCGGCCTTGCCGAGGAAATGCACCTGAAGTGCCTTGTAGCCATGTTTGCGAAGTACGGGGATGAAACTTCCGACGAAGAGCTCG
Source organism: Nonomuraea sp. NPDC050786 (assembly GCF_040654115.1). Classification (NCBI taxonomy): domain Bacteria; kingdom Bacillati; phylum Actinomycetota; class Actinomycetes; order Streptosporangiales; family Streptosporangiaceae; genus Nonomuraea; species Nonomuraea sp. NPDC050786. Next base: position 95,157 of record NZ_JBFAHJ010000038.1, on the reverse strand, counting down.
CGCCCCAGGATGATCAGCACCAGCCACCACGGGATGACCTCACGCAGCAGCAGGCCGACGATGGTGGCGAAGACGTAGAGCTTGTCGGCCGCGGGGTCTATGATCCGGCCGAGCCTGCTGGTCTGGTTGAACGCCCGAGCGATCTTCCCGTCGAGCCAGTCGGTGAACCCGGCCACCGCGAGAATCCCGATGGCCCACCCGTCGGCCTTGGGTCCGAGAACCAGCCAGAGGAACACGGGGACGCCCAGGAGGCGCAGGAAGCTCAGGACGTTGGGAACCGTCCAGATTCGGTCCTCGGCGGAAGTTTCGCTCACGGAGCAGACCCTACTGCGTGGAACTCCGACACAGCGGCCCCGCATAGGCCCACCTGTTCACGCCCACCCCGGCGCGGCATGCGGCCCCCTCGCCGAAGGTCAGCTGCCCCTCCCCCAGCGTGACCGCCCTTCCCTCAGATGACCATCCCTGTGCCGAAGGCGACCACCCCTGTGCCGAAGGTGGGGCCCCGTGCCGAAGGTGGGGCCCTGTGCCGAAGGTGGGGCCCTGTGCCGAAGGTGGGGCCCTGTGCCGAAGGTGGCGGCCCTCCGGGCGCCGGGTCGGCGAGACGCCCGACGGCGCGGACCGGCGCAACGTGCACGGCGGCGCGCCCATCCACGCGGCGCATAGCGGCCGATGGGCGCACCACGAGGGGCCCGCGCCCCACCGAAGCCAACCGGGCGCGTAGGAATCACGTGGCGAACGCCGCCGAAGCCGACCGGGGCGCGTAGGAATCACGTGGCGAACGCCGCCGAAGCCGACCGGGGCGCGTAGGAATCACGTGGCGAGCGCAGTCGAGTCCGGCCGGGCGGGCGGGTGGTGGTCAGGTGCGGAGGAAGGCGTGGGTGCGGCCCAGTTCCACGAAACCCAGCTTGGCGTAGAAGTCCTTCGGCCAGTCGGAGGCGTCGGCCACCAGGAAGATCAGCTCGGCCTCCGCCGCCTGGGCGAGCAGTGCCGTCATCAAGGCGCGCGCATAGCCCTTGCCCCGATGCCGCTCGCCCGTGAAGACGCTCTCGATCTGGGCGACGGCACCGTGCACGTACAGGTCGGCCCTGGCGGCGATCTCGCCGTCCGGAGCGCGTACCCCCCAGAAGCTCACTGCGTCGGCGCCGCGCAGCCGGACCTCCACCCGCCGGGCGAGCCGGTCGACCGCCTCCTCCAGTGCCTGGGGCAGCATCATCCGCCAGTCACGCCGCACCATGGGCAGCAGCTCCGCCAGCGAGAGCCGCTCAGCCGCGGGCAAGCCGGGCAAACCGGGTGGCAGCTCACCGCGGAAGGCCATGATCAGGTTGGTCTCCTGCTCGTAGCCCGCAGCGGCGAACGCCGGCGCGAGAGCGGTCCCGAGCCGGTCGTCGTCCACGCACACCAGCCGGTGATCCCGCTCCTCGAGCACCTCGTCCGCCGCCCGCAGCAGCCTCGAGGCCGCCTCCAGCGCAGCACCCGGCGCCTCCGGCGCGGAATCGGGCGCGCTCAGCGCAGCGGCTCTGCCGGACGACTCCCGTGCAGCACCGCCGGGCACCCCCAGCACACCACTGCCGGACGGAGCGAGCGCACCGCCAGACGACTCAGGGAAGCCGGGGCCGACGATCAGCTTGTTGTCGTCGTACGAGCCGGGAAAACGGTCGTCCAGCACCGCGAACCCGCCCGGCACCGTCACCACCCTGGGCGCCTTGCGGCGGGCGAAGGCGTGCTGGAAGTTCACCGCGCGAACGTGGTCCCCCCGTGCCGAGGCCGACCCGTGCAGCGGAAGATCAGCCGGCATCGCGGACGGCCCGCAGGAAGTCACGGATGAGGGCCGAGTCCTTCACCCCGGGCGAGGTCTCGACGCCGCTGGACACGTCGACCCCCCACGGGCCGGCGGCCGCGATCGCCTCCGTCACGTTCGCGGGCGTGAGACCTCCGGCCAGCAGCCACTGGCCGGAGGGGCGGCCGCGGACGGCCGCCCAGTCCCACGGCAGGCCGGAGCCGGCGTGCGGCGCGTCCACGAGGAGCAGGTCCTCGTCGTAGGCCCCGCACCGCAGGTCGGCCTCCGCGTCGACGGCCCTGATCAGCCGGAGGCCGAGGTCCTTGAGTGCGGTGAAGTCGCCGTGCGGGTGCCTGCCGTGGAGCTGGATGGCCCGCACCCCGGACGCCAGCGCCGCCGCCCGCACCGTCTCCGGGTCCTCACCGCGGAACACCCCGACGCTCAGCACGTGGGCGGGCACCGCCGCGGCCAGCTCCGCCGCTCGCTCGGGAGTGATCCTGCGGGGGCTCCGGGTCATGACGAACCCGATCGCGTCCGCGCCCGCCTCGACGGCGGTGGCCACGTGCTCGGGCTCGCTCAACCCGCAGATCTTCACATACACCACACCCCTGACCCTAGCGGCGGCGGGAGGCTGCCGGTGACCATGCCCAGACGAGTACGGCGACGATCAGCCCGAACAGCAGCACCCCGTTGGGCAGGTGCGCCCCGAGCCAGAGCCAGGTGAAGTGCTGGGCGAGCCCCACGACGAACAGCGCGACGCTGGCCAGCGCGGGCCAGCCCGCCCCGCGGCCGGGGCGCCAGACGAGGACGGCCAGGACGATCTGGACGAGAGCCACGAGGTGGACGACCATGCCGGCCATGACGTGCGTCTCGATCATGGAGTCGGACTCCACGGCCTGGCCGGCGAACGAGGCGGCGACGAGCAGCGCGGCGGCCTGGGCGGTGGCGGCGACGCGCAGGCCGTAGAGCAGTCCCGGGGAGGTCCGGCCGGCCGTCTTGGGGGGCTGGACCATGGTTTCCCGCATGGTGATCAGAGGTCCTTCCTGGAGAGGGAGCGAGTTGAAGGACCCATGTTCGGGGTGGAGATCGCGGGTGGTCGTCAGCCTGCGGGATGACCCGGGTCCGCCGCCGGGCGGACCCGGGCACCGTCCAGGAGAGCGGACGCGGGCACCGTCCAGGAGAGCGGACGCGGGCACCGTCCAGGAGAGCGGACGCGGGCACCGCTCAGGAGGGCGGGCGCGGACGGCGTACCGGGCGGAAGGAGGCGTCGACCAGCCCCGTACGGTGGGCCACGACCGCGGCCTGGATGCGGTTGCGCAGCCCCAGCTTGTCCATGGCGGCCGCGATGTGGGTCTTGACCGTCGTCACCCCCACGTGCAGCTCGTCCGCGATCTCCGCGTTGGACAGCCCGGTGCCGACGAGGGCGAGCACCTCGAGCTCGCGTTCGGTCAGCCCGGCGGGCGGGGGCGCCGCGGCCTGCTCCTCGGCCGACAGGAACCGCTCCACGACCCGCCGCAGCACGGACGGCGCCAGGAGCTGCTCTCCCGTGGCCGCCCGGCGGACGGCGTCCACCATGCGTTCGGGCTCGTCGTCCTTGACCAGGAAGCCGACCGCGCCGGCCCGCAGCGCGGCGTAGACGTCGGCGTCCTCGGCGAACGTGGTCAGCACCACGATCCGGGTGCCCGGCCGGGCGGCGAGCACGCGCTTGATCGCCTCCAGCCCGTCCACCCTGGGCATGCGCAGGTCCATGAGGATCACGTCGGGCACGTGGCGCTCGGCCAGGCGCACCGCCTCGGCGCCGTCCTCGGCCTCGCCCACGACCTCCATGTCACCCGCGGCCTGCAGCAGCATCCGCACGCCTGCGCGTACGAGCGCCTGATCGTCGGCCACCAGCACCCGGATCACGCGGCGCTCCTCGACGGCAGGCTGGCGGCCAGCAGCCAGCCGCCCTCGCCGTCCGGCCCGGCGCTGAGCGTGCCGCCGAGGGTACGGACGCGTTCGCGCATGCCGGCCAGGCCGCGCCCGGACGAGGGCAGGCGTTCGACGGCGCTGGGCGGGCGGCCGTTGCGGATCTGCACCGACAGCCCTTGCTCCGACGGGGCGACGGTGACGCGGACCCGGGTGCCGGGGCCGGCGTGTTTGAGCACGTTGGTAAGTCCTTCCTGGACGATGCGGGCGGCGGAGGCCCGGGCGATGAGCGGAGCCTGGTCGGTGGCGGGGTCGAGCTCGAGGTCGACGACGAGTCCGGCGGCGGCCATGCGTTCGGCGGATTCGCGGACCACGTCGGAGGGGTTGGCCAGCAGGTGGGGCTGGCGTTCGGGGTCGCGCAGCAGGTCGAGCAGGTCGCGCAGGTCCTGCAGCACCTGGTGGCCCGTCTCGCGGATGTCGGTGAGGGCGTCGGCGACGGGACCGTCGGGCGCGGTGAAGCGGGCGGCGGAGGCCCGCAGCACCATCGCCCCCACGTGGTGGGCCACGATGTCGTGCACGTCGCGGGCGATGCGCTCGCGCTCGGCGAGCTGGTCGGCACGCACCTGGGCGACGGCCGCCCGGGCGGACTCCTCGGCGCGCAGCCGCTCCGCGGCGGCGGCGGCCCGCCGCATCCCAAGGTAGCGGCCGATCGCGATGGGCGTGGCCACCAGCGTCATGAGGGTCCCGACGCGGAGCCCGGTGATCTCGGTGGCCGGGCCGACGATGGCGATCGCGGTCAGCATGCAGCCCGCGAAGTACGCGACCACCATCCAGGCCCAGGAGCTGACGCGCATCGCGAACACGCCGATCGCGATCAGCGTGAGGATCACGCAGGTGGTGACGGCGTCGTTCAGGTAGGTGTCGGTGACGACGAGGAGGACGCCCTGCGCCAGGAACACCAGCCCGGGCAGCCGCCTGGCGACGCCCAGTGACAGGCCGCCGACCACGGCGAGCAGCCCGACCATCCAGACGGGCTGGCTGCCCGAGTCCCAGCTGGTCCAGGTGCTGAGCACGGTGATCGCCACCCCGCCGGCCGCCAGCAGGGCGTCCGGCGTGACGTCCCGCTCCTCCAGCCGCCCCGCGGAGCTGCGCAGGTAGGCCCCGAGCAGGACGGGGAGGACGGGCAGGAAGACCGAGTACATCCAGGAGTTCGTGGTGAACGCGATGCCGGGATCGGCCAGGTTGACCGCTGTCGCCGCGATCGTGGCGGCGACCGCGACCGCGACGGCCCGCCACCCGGATCGGTACGCCGCCGCTCCGAGCGCCACGCAGACGAGCATCTGTGCCGTGTTGGCGGTGAACGAGCCGAGCTGGTCGGTCAGGATCAGGAACCCGGCCAGGTAGAGGGTGACCGGCACCGGCCAGCGCCGGACGAACCCCATGGGCAGGCCCACCAGGAGCGCCATCGGGATGTTCATCTCGGCGGGCAGGTATTCGGTGTCGCCGGCATGTGCCGTCGTCAACAGATCCAGGCCCACGCCCGAGGCCGCAAGCAGGACATCCAGCGGCAAACCACGCCAACGCATGCCCCTCACGCTATCCGTACAGCCTGGCGAGCTGATCCTCCGCGCGGAGGACCCCGCCTCCTCCATCTGGCCGGAGGTCCGCCCCGACGAGGGAGCGCCCAGGGCCGGTACCGGCTCTAACTTTCGGGCATGCCCAACGACACCGCACTTTTCCTCGGCCAGTTCCTGCGCACCCCCGCCACGATCGGTGCGGTCGCGCCCAGCTCCCGGCGGCTCGCGTCGGCCGTCTGCGCGCCCATCCCCGAGCGCGGCGAGCCCACGGTGGTGGAGCTCGGTCCCGGCACCGGCCCGTTCACGGCGGAGATCCAGCAGCGGCTGGGCGGGCGCGGCCACCACCTGGCCGTGGAGGTCAACGAGCCGATGGCGCGGCTGCTGGCGGCCCGCTTCCCGGCCGTGGACGTGGTGCACGCCGACGCGGCCCGGCTGGGCGAGCTGCTCGGCGAGCGCGGGCTGCCGCACGCGGACGTGGTGGTGAGCGGGCTGCCGTGGGCGGCGTTCCCGCAGAGGTTGCAGCACTCGCTGCTGGACGCGGTGACGTCGGCGATGAGCCCGGGGGCGGCGTTCACGACGTTCTCCTACATTCACGCCATCCCGCTGAGCTCGGCCCGGCGTTTCCGCGCGCTGCTGGCCGAGCGGTTCGAGGAGGTCGTGCCGGGACGTACGGTGTGGCGCAACGCTCCTCCGGCCTTCGTCTTCCATGCGCGCAGGCCGCGGCCTTAAAGTGAGGGGAGGCGGCCATGGTGCGCGCAGGCCGGGGTGAGCCTCTGCCTCGTCCCCGGAGCAACGTTCTCGGCCTCGGTGAACAGGCCCTCGACATCCGCGCGACCACAGGCCGCCCCGTCCTCCCCCCGCTACCCCATGCCCGGGGAAGCACACCCGCGACTTACCCGAACGACGGGGGCCGCTTCTCGCGCACCGCGCGCACGGCCTCGGCCACGTCCGGTCCGGTGAATCCGAGGAACTCCATGGCCAGGGAGGCGTCGAAGGCCGGTCCGGCCAGGCGCAGCCAGTTGTTGAGCGAGTATTTGGTCAGTCTGATCGCCTCCTGGGCGCCAGAGGCGAGCCTGACCGCGATCTCCATGGCCTTGTCGTGCACCTGGTCGTCGTCCACGCAGAGGCTGACCAGGCCCATCCGCTCGGCCTGCTCGCCCGTGACGGGCTCGCAGAGCAGCAGGTGGTATTTCGCCTTGGCCAAACCGCACAGCAGCGGCCACACGATCGCCGCGTGGTCGCCCGCGGCGACGCCGAGCCTGGTGTGCCCGTCGATGATCCGCGCGGTGCGGCCCGCGACGGAGATGTCGGCCAGCAGCGCCACGGCCAGGCCGGCCCCGACCGCCGGGCCCTGGATGGCCGAGACGATCGGTTTGGAGCAGTTGAGCACGTTGTAGACGATGTCGCGGGCCTCGGCGAACACGCGCAGCCTGGTCGCGTGGTCGCGGGTCATCTCCTCGATCATGGACAGGTCGCCGCCGGCCGAGAACGCCTGGCCCTCTCCCCTGACGACCACGGCCCTGACGCCGTCGTCCCGGTCGGCGTCGCGCCAGATCTCGCCCAGCTCGCGGTGGGCGGTCGCGTCGACGGCGTTGAGCCTGGACGGCTCGCTGATCGTGACCCGCAGCACGCCGTCGGCCGGGGTGTCGATCTTGAGCTTGGTGTACGTCAAAAGGACCCCCCAGCGTCAGAACGACTCCCGCAGCCGCTCGGCGACGTATTCGCGGGCCTCGAGCGCCTGGTCGAACAGGCCCGGCAGGACGAAGAAGCCGTGCACCGCGCCGTCGAACCTGCGCAGCTCGGCCGGCACGCCCGCGTCCGCCAGGCGGCGCGCGTACCGCTCCCCCTCGTCCCTGAGCACGTCGCACTCGGCGGTCACGACGGTCGCGGGCGCGAGGCCGGTGACGTCGGGCAGGCGCAGCGGCGACAGCCGCGGGTCCTCCGGGGCGGCGCCCGGCGCGTACTGCCGGGCGAACCACGCCATCTCCTCGGCGTCCAGCCCGAACCCCCTGGCGAACTCGCGGTAGCTCGGCGTGTCCATGCCCACGTCGAGGATGGGATAGACGAGCGCCTGGTGGGTGAGGGTCAGCCCGGCGTCGCGGGCCTGCCAGGCGGCGACGGCCGCGAGGTTGCCGCCCGCGCTGTCGCCGATGACGGCCACGCTGCCGTTGCTCTGGTAGAAGGCGGGGCGGGCGAAGATGTCGCGCACCACCGTCCAGGCGTCCTCTGCGGCGGCCGGGAACGGGTGCTCCGGCGCCAGGCGGTAGTCGACGGAGACCACCACGGCGCCGGTGCGGATGGCCAGGTCACGCCCGGCGGCGTCGTTGCGCTTGACGCTGCCGAAGACCCAGCCGCCGCCGTGGAAGTAGACCACGACCGGCAGCAGCCCGTCCCCCGGGTCCGCGCGGTAGATCCGGATGGGCACGCCCTCGGCCAGCTCGTCCCGGACGAACGGCAGTTTCGTCAGCGCCCCCCGGTGGGCGGCCATGCCGTCCTGTGCGCGCAGCTCCTGGATGCCGGCCAGGTCGAGCGGGGCCGGATCGGTGTCGGGATCCGGCGCGTAGCGGGCGAGGTACTCCCGCGCCTGGGGGTGCAGCGGCATGATCGCAGCTTAGCGGGCCGCCTCGATGAACGCATCGAAGAGCCGCCCGTCGCCGTCGCGTTCGGGGTGCCACTGGACGCCCACGCCGAACCGGTGGCCCTGCAGCTCGATGCCCTCGACGATCTGGTCCTCGGCCCAGGCCACGGCCAGCAGGCCGCTGCCGAGGCGGCGTACGGACTGCTGGTGGGGCGCGGAGACCTCGACCCGGTCGCCCAGGGCCTTGCCGAGCTTGCTGGAGACGCTGACCTGGATCGTGTGGCCGGCGCCCGGCTCGCCGTGGCGGTCGTTCTCGAGCACCTCGGGCAGCCAGGGGATCAGCGTGCCGCCCTGGGCGACGTTGAGCACATGCATGCCCCTGGCGATGGCCAGGATGGGCAGGTCGGCCCGGACGGCGGCCCTGGCCAGGGCCAGCTCGAAGCGGTCACGGTGCTGCTGCGGCTCGGCGACGCGCTCGTCGTGCTCGCCGCCGTAGGTGTCCGCGCCAAGTTCGGCGCCCCCGGCCAGCACGATGCCCTGGAGGCCGCGTACGTAGTCGTCGACGGCGGGCGTGCCGATCGGCGGCAGCATCACGGGCGCGCCCCCGGCCCGTCCGACCGCCCTGGCGTAGGAGGGAGGCGACAGCACGGCCTCGCGCACGTACTCACTCCAGCGGGCGGCCTCGAAGTAGGAGGTGATACCGATCAGCGGTCGGGACATGCGATCTCCAGGGGGCATGGGAGCCGTGCCGCCATCAGCCTGTCGAGGTGACGGCCACATGCCCCATCATGGCGCAGACTCTTTCCGATATGTCACCTCTCCCAAAGATCTACTACTTCTGTCCCCGCGCGGTGATGTGCCGCCCTCGTCGCAGGGCTTTCAGGCGGCACGGCGTCAGGGCATGCGGCACCGGCGGCCCGGCCCCCGGCGGCGCCCCCGCGGGGCTGTGCCGGGGGTGATGGGGCCGCCGAGACGGGATCCGGCGGGGCTCAGGCCAGCGCGGGCGTGACGTAGACCTCGGCGCCCGGGGGCAGGGCGCAGTCGAGGTCGCCGAACCCCGTGGCGTTCTCGCCGCACACGATCATGCTGATGTGCCGGCGGATGCGCCCGTACTCGTCGCGCAGCCGCTCCTCCAGCAGCGGGTGCGTACGCCGGAGCATGTCGAGCGCGGACCCCAGGGTGGGCGCGGAGCCGCGCTCGGCGGCGACGGCGAAGACCTTGACCTCCGCGCTCCCGCTCACCCACCGCCGCAGCATGACCGGGAGCACGAAGACCACCATCGTCACCATCATCTAGAGCACCGCCGCGCGCACCGTGAGCACGTCGGGCAGGTGGCGGCCGACCAGTGACCAGGTCTCGCCGTCGTCGCGGGAGCAGTAGACCTCGCCGTCGCGCGTGCCGAAGAAGAGCCCGGCCTCCGACGCGGTCATCGCGTCACGCAGCACGCTGCCGTGCACGGGCCCGTCGGGCAGCCCCCCGCCGAACGGCCGCCACGTCCGGCCCGCGTCGTCGCTGCGGAAGACGCGGTAGCGGTGGTCGACCGGGGTGCGGTCCATGTCGGCCGTCAGCGGCAGGACGAAGACCGTGCCGGAGCGCGACGGGTGCGCCGCGATCGGGAAGCCGAAGTCCGACGGCAGCTCCGAGCCGATGTCGTGCCAGCTCCCGCCGAAGTCGTCGCTGCGGTAGACGCCGAAGTGGTGCTGCAGGTAGAGCCGCTCCGGCCGGGACGGATCCATGGTGACCTTGTGCACGCACTGCCCGAACTCGGGGTATTGCTGCCCCTCCGGCAGGAACGGGGCCCGGATGTTCTTGTTGGCGGCCTCCCACGACAGGCCGCCGTCGGTGGTGCGGTAGAAGCCGCCGGTGGAGATCGCGACGCCCATGCGCTGGGGGTCACTCGGGTGCAGGACGATCGTGTGCAGGCACAGCCCGCCGCCGCCCGGCTGCCACTGCGGCCGGTGCGGGTGCTCCCACAGCCCCTCGACCAGCCGGTACGTGCGGCCGCCGTCCTCGGAGCGGAACAGCGCGCCGGGCTCGACGCCCGCCCACACCACGCCGGGCTCGGACGGCGAGGGCGCGAGCTGCCACACCCTGGTCAGGGTCGTCTCCGTCTTCTCCGGGAAGGCGATGGGCGGCTGCTCGGCCTCGTCCCACGTCTTCCCGAGGTCGTCCGAATAGACGACGGACGGACCGAAATGACCGTATTCGATGCCGGCCAGGAGCCGGGGTGTGGCGCCGCGGGCGTCGATCGCCACCGAGGGCACCGCGACCGTGGAGAATTGGATCGGCTCAAGCTCGAACGGGCCGCCGCCGGTCGAGCGGGCGAGGAACAGGCCCTTACGGGTGCCGATCGCGAGGACTGCGTCACTCATGGTTACGCTCCTTGTCGTCGTGCGGCCATCGTGCCACGCGGGACCGACAGGTTCTGAGGACTGGGAGTTTTCCTCCCACAGGAGCCGCATTACCTGACAGGTAATCGAGACGCTTCCCTCCAGGCAGTAGTGTGCCGGACATGGGAGCCGTAGCCATATATGACGAGTCTTTTGGTGATCTGTTGCGCTCGTGGCGGCAGCGCCGGCGGGTGAGCCAGCTGGACCTGGCCATCGAGGCCGACGTCTCGGCCCGGCACATCAGCTTCCTGGAGACCGGGCGCGCCCGGCCGAGCCGCGAGATGGTGATCAAGCTGGCCGAGGAGCTGGAGGTGCCGCTGCGGCACCGCAACAGGCTGCTGGTTTCCGCCGGGTTCGCGCCGATCTATCCCGAACGAGAGGTACGCGCCCCCGAGTTCGGGCTGGTTCGCCAGGCGCTGGACAAGATCCTCGCCGGGCACGAGCCGTACCCGGCGGTCGTGGTGGACGCGGCGTGGAACCTGGTGGCGGCCAACTCGGCGGCCTCGATGTTCATGGAGGGGGTGCCGGACGAGCTGCTGAAGGAGCCGATCAACGTGATGCGGCTGTCGCTGCACCCGCAGGCGATGGGCGGCCGGCTGCTGAACCTGCCCGAGGTCCGGGCCCACCTGCTGCACCAGCTGCGCAGGCAGGCCGAGGTGTCCGGCGACGGGCGGCTGGCCGAGCTGCACGACGAGCTGGCCGCGTACACGTACGAGGGCGTGGACCTGAACGTGGCGCACGTGCCCGGCCCTGCGGACATCCTGGTCCCGCTGCGGATCGCGGCCGGGGATCGGGTGCTGTCGATGTTCACCACGATCGCGACGTTCGGCACGCCGGTGGACGTGACGGTCTCCGAGCTGGCCATCGAGACGTTCTGGCCGAACGACGAGGAGACGGCGGCCGCGTTCCAGGCCGGTTAGCCCGGTCAGGCTCCCTCAGCGGGCCGTGGCGGGCAGGTCAGGTCTTCAGGAGGGTACGGTCAGCGGGCCGTGGCGGGCAGGTCGGGCGCCGGCTCGCCCGCCGCGACGGGCGCCTCGATCGCGAGCGTGGCGCGGCCGCCGCCGGTGATCGGCAGGCCGCCTGTGACGGTGTAGGTGCGCACGTCGTACGCGCCTCCCGAGGGGGCGGCCGCGGCCGTGAAGGCCACGTAGGCGTTGCCGCCGGGGATGACCGAGGTGGACAGGTAGTCGCCCGCCATGCGGCCGTGCGCGCTGTTGGCGAACCAGCCGAGGTCCATCGGCCCGTGCAGCTCGGCGGGGCGCGACCAGCTCCCGCCGCCGTTGTCCGAGGAGGTGTAGCCGATCGTCAGGCGGCAGGTGGCGGCCGTGCAGTCGGCGGAGGGGTAGCGGTAGTAGGCGAGCGCCAGCCGGGCGGTGCCGCCCGAGCTGTCGCGGTCCACGCCGAGCCCGGGAATGACGTGGTCGCCGCCGTCGTCCGTGACGCGCGTGACGTGGCCCCATTCCTCGCCGGTGGCCGAGGTGCTCATGACGATGTCGTTGCCGCCGCAGCCGAGCTGGAAGCGGCAGTCGTGCCAGGCCACGTACACGGTGCCGCGCGCGTCGCTCTCCGCCGACGGCAGCGGTAAGGCCCGCAGGCCACCGGCGACCAGGTGCCGCCGCACGGTCGCGACGAGCACGCCGGCGTCCCAGCTCGCGCCGCCGTCGCCGGAGCGCATGGAGCGGATCTGCTGCTCCCTGCTCAGGTAGGCCACCACGACGGCGCCGTCGGGCCGCACGACCGGCTGCGCGCCGAGGCCGGTCGCGGACGTGGCGCTCTCCTGCCAGGTCAGGCCGCCGTCGGAGGAGCGGGACACCTTGATCGCGTTGCCCGCGGCGGCGTCGTCGTAGACCGTGTAGCAGCGGCCGTAGAAGGGGCTGCGCGGGGCGTTGTCGCAGGCGGTCCAGCTCTTGTCCAGGTCTCCTCCGTCCGCGACGGCGGTCGTGACGGGCTCCGCCCAGGTCAGGCCGCCGTCGGTGGAGCGGCTGGTGACCACGGCCGCCCCGGCGATCCCGCCGGTGTCGGTGAGCGCCAGCGAGGAGATCAACCAGACGCCGTGCCTGGCGTCGAAGGCCACCGAGGGGTCGCTCACCCGGTCGAAGGGCCCGCCGCCGAACGTGGTGATCCCCGGCAGGACGCCCTTGGTCCACGTGGCGCCGTTGTCGGTGGAGGTCGCGAACGCGATGCCGGACGCCCCTCCGTCGAAGAACCGGCCCGCCTGCTGCGCGGCCACGACGGTCGTGCCCGCCTGGAAGGTGTCGGGGCCGGCCTGGGTGCCGTGCTGGCTGGTGGCGTTGGCGTAGGAGTCGGCTCCGAGCTCCGTCAGCGGGACGGTCTCGGACGCCAGGGCCGGGACGGGGGTCAGGAGGAGCGTGATGATCAGCAGCCCGCCGATTCCTCGGCGCCTGGCGGGGGATGGCACAGTCCACCTCCACGTTGGCGTGTCATCCCCTACCTCGCACCTTTCGACCCGACCTGTCAAGATCTGTCAGCGTTCAGCCTGGATGACGTCCCGGTGGATGCGCGACAGGGGGACGCCGTCGACCTGGAGGCGGCGGACCGTCTCGTTGACCATGGAGGTCGGGCCGCACACGTACACGTCGTGCTCGGCCCAGGAGTGGAAGCGCTGCGTGACCTCGGGCAGGTGGCCCCGCATCCCGTCGAACGAGGGCTCGTCCGACACCACGGGCAGCACCCGCAGCCAGGGGAACGACGACGCCATCCTGATCAGGTCCGGCAGGTCGTACAGCTCCTCGGACGTGCGCGCGCCGTACAGCAGGTGGATGTTGGGACGGCGGCCCGAGGCGATGATGTGCTCGATGATCGCCTTCAGCGGCGCCAGCCCGGTGCCGCCCGCCACGCAGAGCACGTCGCGGGTGCTACGGTCGCACGGGGCCATCGTGCCCATCGGCGGGCCCAGCATGAGGGTGTCCCCGATGCGGGTGTGCCTGGTGAGCGTCGTGGACACCCAGCCCCCGGGGACCGAGCGCACGTGCAGCCTGATCGTGTTGTCGGGGCGCGGCGCGTTCGCGATGGAGAACGTCCGCCAGACGCGGGGCCAGCGCGCGGTCTGCACGGTGACGTACTGACCCGGCGTGAACGCCATCCGCTCCGTGGGCCGCAGCGTGATGACGGCGATGTCGCGATGGCGCTGCTCGTGGTCGATCACGTCGGCCAGCCACCAGGCGGGCGCGGCCTCCGTGTCGGACCCGGCCGCTCCGATCATGAGCTCCGCGGCCGCCGTGTACGCCGCCACCCAGGCGGCCTCGATCTCGTGGTTCCAGACGTCGGCCGCGAAGCGGCGCACGGTGGCGAGCAGCGCGTTGCCGACGGCGGTGTAGTGCTCGGCGAGCACGCCGTACTTGCGGTGGTCCCTGCCCAGCTGGCCCAGGTAAGCCGCGAGGCTGTCCGGGCTGTCCAGGCTCCACACGATCCGCGTCAACGCGCTGAACAGGCGGTCCCGCTGGACGTCCATGGCCGGCGGGAACATGCCGCGCAAGTGCGGACTTTCGGCGAACAGCCGGCCGTAGAAATAGGCCGTGGCCTTGTCGGCCTGCGGTTCGATGACGGAGAAACTCTCTTTTACCAGGCGCGGATTCAACGACATTTACCAACCCCACCTAGGGACCGGAAAGGCATTCCGGTCGTGTCGTTCACCTCCTTGACGGCTCCGGGTCTTGAGCGCCCGGTCCCTCCCCGGCACTCCGATGCGCTCGAAATTGAGTCTTACACCACCGATGACCCGCCACAACCGTTTCCCCCCAATACGGTGGGATGCGAGCTGTCCGTAGCCATCTGGTGATTTTCCGTGCTGGTTTTTCGGTCGGTAAATGCGAATAACAATCACATTCAATGAGAGGCGGGTGCCTGGATCCCGGACGGGCTCCCCGGCACCCGCCCCGCCCGGTTCAGGGACAGACGCGCCCGTTGGCCTCGAACGCCTCATGGGTGAGCGGCATGAGCTCCGCCCACAAGGCCTCCATCTTCTCGGCGACCATCTCGATCTCGCGCTGCGGGAACGACGGGAACGCGGAGTCCTCCCGCTTCACCCGCAGCGACAGGAAGTTCATCAGGGCACGGGCGTTGCAGGTGGCGTACATCGAGGAATAGAGGCCCACCGGCAGGACGGTGCGGGCCACCTCGCGCGCCACGCCCGCCTCGAGCATTTCCAGATAGGCCCGGTAGGACTGCCGGCAGCTCTCCTGGGTCGCCTCCGTCACCAGCTTGTGCTGCTCGGCCGTGCCGTCCAGGAACACGTACTTGCCGGGCTTTCCCTCCTGCACCAGCTTCCGGTCGGGCCCCGGCACATAGAAGACCGGCATCAGCTTCCGGTATCTTCCGGACTCCTCGTTGTAGGAGAAGGTGCGGTGCCGCATGAACTCCCGGAAAACGAAAATCGGCGCGCTGATGTAGAAGGTCATGGAAGAGTGCTCGAACGGCGTGCCGTGCCGGTCGCGCATCAGGAAGTTGATGAGGCCCTTGGAGCGCTGGGGGTCGGCTTCGATCTCTGCCAGTGAGCTCTCACCCTTGGTGGAGACGCGCGCGGCCCACAGCACGTCGGCGTCGGACGCGGCGGCCTTCACCAGCTCCACGTCCACATCGCTGCGGAACTTGATCTCGGTCTCGCGTTCGACGCTGCCCATGGAGAGCCCCCGCTCAGGTTGGGTGTGGTGACGGCCTCAAGCAAACCAGGTCAGGGCCGCTCGGCGCGAGTCAGCGGGGGCGGGCCACCCGATCACGCGTTCACAAGCGGTAGACGCGGCGGGCGTTGCCTGAGCCGATCATGTGGGCGACCCGGGCCGCGTCGGCGGGGCTCCACTCCCCCGACGCGAGCCGTGACGCGAGCGCCGCGCCCAGCGCCCGCCGGAACGACAGCGCGCCCAGGTAGCCCGTCTCGGCCACGCTGTGGCAGCCGGAGCCGAACAGCTGCTTGTGGAAGGGCGCCAGCTCGAGCAGCTCGTCCACGACCCTGGCCGAGGCCGCCGCGGTGTGCGGGAGGGCGAGGCCGACGTCCACGTACACGTGCGGGTAGACGCCGGCGAGGTAGGCGGCCTGGCGGTGGTACGGGTAGCAGTGCAGCAGGATGAGCGGCACACCGAGCGGCTGCAGCATCCCGGCGAACTCGCTCAGCCTGCCCGGGTCGGTGCGGTGCAGGTCGAGCCCCGAGCCGCCGAAGCCCGTGTGGAACTGCACCGGCAGCCCCCGCTCCCTGGCCACGTCGATCGCGCTCCACAGCAGGTGACGCAGCATGACCTCGTCGGTCAGCGGCCGCTTGGGGTCCGACAGCCGCCGGTTGGCCGCCGCGATCACCGATCCCCTGCTCGGCCTGGACGGGTCGAAGTCGAGGCCGCACAGCGCGCCGATGACGGTCTTGAGCCCGACCGCCCTGGCGGCCCTGGCGGCCAGCTCCTCGCCGAGCGCGTCCAGGTAGTCCACGGCCAACTGGGCCGTCTCGGCCACGTCGCGCTCGATCTGCTCGATCCGTACGAGCTCGTCGGCGGCGGCCCCGCCGTGGCGGCCCATCTCGGTGGCCGTCAGCACCTCGATGTCGTCGGCCCCGGGGGCGGTGTCCACGAGGAAGGCCACCACCCCGGCCCCCGCCAGCAGCCGCCGGTTGACCTCGGCCGCGCCCAGCTCCTCACGGCGGGAGAGGTAGACGGCGGGCGGCGCATGCGGCTCCAGGTCTAGCACCGGGGCGCACCAGCGGCGCACGGCCGCGCCGAACGGCGTGTCGAAATGGGTGGTGCCGGGCGGCGCGGGGCTGCCGCCCTCGTTGATGAGCAGCTCGAACCGCGCTCTGCTCAGGTCGTCCCGGCGTACCCCGTGACAGTGGTGGTCGACGAGCGGGGCGAGCAGCGCGTCACGCACCGTGGAGGGGAGATCTACGGGGAGCATGCGGAGACTCTAGGGGAGCCCCGCATGCCCTCGCGGCGGTTTTACCTACGACGGGGGCCGCTCACTTGCGGCACAGGCGCAGCACGTTCGCGATGATCTTCGCGCCCGCGCCGCCCTCCTGCGTGAGGATCGACTCGGGGTGGAACTGCACGGCGAAGCGCCGCCGCTCCACGTCCTCGATGGCCATGACGTTGCCGTCGGGGGTGAGCGCGGTCGCCGTGAAGCCGACGACGCCCGGCTGCTTGGCGTGCAGCGAGTGGTAGCGGGCCGCGGTGAACTCCTCGGGCAGCCCCTCCAGCAGCGCGCTGTCGCCCAGCCGGGAGACCTGGCCGCGCTTGCCGTGCTCGGGGTAGTCGAGCAGCTCCAGCGAGCCGCCGGCCTGCTCGACCATGGCCTGCAGCCCCAGGCAGACACCGAAGACGGGCAGATCGCGGGCGTAGATCTGGTCGATCAGCGCCGACATGCCGAAGTCGGAGGGCCAGCCGGGCCCGGGCGAGAGCACCACCAGGTCGGGCGCGATCTCGTCGATCATGTGGGCCGGGAAGCCGTGGCGCAGCGTCACCACGTCGGCGCCTTCCTGCCGGAAGTAGTCGGCGAGCGTGTTGACGAAGGAGTCCTCGTGGTCGACGAGCAGCACCTTCATGCCCTGGCCCGGCTGCGGCCTGACCTCGGGGGCCGGCACGGAGCCGGGCTGGTTGACCGCGGCCAGGGCGCCGAGCAGGGCGCTGGCCTTGAGCTCGGTCTCGCGCTCCTCCGACTCGGGGTCGGAGTCGAACAGCAGCGTGGCCCCGGCCCGCACGGCCGCCACGCCGTGCTTGATCTGCGCGGTACGCAGGGTCAGGCCGGTGTTCATGGAGCCGTCGAAGCCGATGAAGCCGATGGCGCCGCCGTACCACCGGCGGGTGGTGGCCTCGTGGTCCTCGATGAACTGCATGGCCCACGTCTTGGGCGCGCCGGTCACCGTGACGGCCCACATGTGGGTGAGGAACGCGTCGAGCGCGTCGAACTCGGGGCGCAGCCGCCCCTCGATGTGGTCGACCGTGTGGATCAGCCGGGAGTAGAGCTCGATCTGGCGGCGGCCGATGACCTTGACGGTGCCGGGGACACAGATGCGCGACTTGTCGTTGCGGTCGACGTCGGTGCACATGGTCAGCTCCGACTCCTCCTTGACGCTGGACAGGAGGGTGCGGATGGCCTCGGCGTCCTCGACCGGGTTGCTGCCGCGGGCGATGGTGCCGGAGATGGGGCAGGTCTCCACGCGGTCGCCGCTGACCCTGACGTACATCTCGGGCGAGGCGCCGACCAGGTGCTCGCCCTCGCCGAGGCTGATGATGAACTCGTACGGCGCGGGGTTGCTCTGCCGCAGGCTGCGGTAGAAGCCCGACGGGTCGGCGCAGACGGCGTGGAAGACCTGGCCGGGCACGACCTCGAACAGGTCGCCGCGCTTGAACCGCTCCTTCGCGGCGGCCACGACCTTGGCGTATTCGCCCTTCTCGGGGTCCTTGGGCAGCTCGCGGGGGATCACCGGCTCGGCGGTGGCGCCGGTGCGCTCCAGGCCGCGGGTGGTGGCGCCGTCGACGGTGAACTCGTAGCGGTATTCGACGCTGGTCTCGCGCTGCCGGTCGATCACGACGAGCCGGTCGGGCAGGTGGAGGACGAGGTCGCGCTGGTCGTCGGGGCGGACGAGCTCCTGCCTGATGGGCTCGAACTGGAAGGCCAGGTCGTAGCCGAACGCGCCGTACAGGCCCAGGTGCGGGTCGTCGCCCCTGAAGGCGGCGATGACCTCGCGGATCGCGGTGAAGACGGTGGGCCGGCGGCTGCGCAGCTCCTCCGGCAGCAGATCCTCCGATTCCGGTACGTGCACCGCGACGTGGTCGGGCGTGGGCTCGGAGACCGGCTTGCCCGCGGCCAGCAGGCAGGAGGCGACAGCGGGCAGCACGACTCGGCCGCGGTCGTTGAGCGCGGTGGCCGAGATGACGCGGCCCTTGGCGACCAGCTCGACGCAGGGGTCGACGTAGCCGAACGCCCATCGGCTGTAGCGGCCGGGGTAGTCCATGCCCGAGGAGAACGCGCCGCCGCGCCTGGTCCCGAGCGCGGTCACGATCTCTTCCAGCGCGGCCTCGTCCACCTCGCGCGCCTCGCGCTCGACCCCGATGCCCCCGGCGGTGGTATATCCGCTCGTCTCCACTTCGTGCCCCTTTACCAGGTCAAATGATCGAGCCCCGGGGGCGGGCACAAGAAAGGCCGCCATCCGGGGCGGCCGTCCGTTCAGGAATGCGAAACACAACGCCGCCTAGGAGCGGCGCCACCACTGCAGCTGGGCGTGATTTCGCATGAGGACAGAGTAACCGGCGGACCATGATCGCGCAACGCCGACCCGGTTCGGCGAGTTTGAATACAGAGCTGTACTGTATTCATAGAAAGGAGAGCCGACATGACCGAGACCGAGGCGATCACGCTCCCCACCGAGCGGCCCACCCCGTTCGACCCGCCGCACGACCTCGCCGAGCTGCGCGAGACCCGTCCCATGGCCCGCCTGGCCTACCCCGACGGCCACCTGGGCTGGCTCGTCACCAGCCACGCGCTGGCGCGGGAGGTGCTGGCCGACCGCCGCTTCAGCGCCCGCTCCGAGCTGCGGCACATCCCGATCGCGGGCACCGGCGAGGCCCGGCCCTCGCCTCCCGGGATGTTCGTCGGGATGGACCCGCCCCGGCACACGCGCTACCGCCACCTGCTCACCGGCGAGTTCACCGTGCGCAGGATGCGCCTGCTCACCGAGCGCATCGAGGAGATCACCGAGGAGCGGCTGGACCTCATGGAGCGGCAGGGCCCGCCGGCCGACCTGGTGCGGGACTTCGCGGGACCGGTGCCCGCGGTGGTGATCTGCGAGCTGCTCGGCGTGCCCGACGAGGAGCGGCCGCGTTTCATGACCGAGGCCGCCGCGCTCACGCGGGCGGAGCTCCCGCAGAAGATGTCCGCGTTCCTGGCGATGCAGGCGCACATGCGCGAGCTGGTGACGGCCAAGCGGGCCGAGCCCACCGATGACGTGCTGAGCGGCCTCACCAGGAGCGACCTCACCGACGAGGAGCTGGCCAACATCGGGTTCATGCTGCTGGGGGCCGGGCTCGACACGACGGCGAACATGCTCGCCCTGGGCACGTTCGCGCTGCTGCGCCACCCCGGCCAGCTGGCCGTCCTGCGCGCGGAGCCCGAGCGGGCGGACCAGGTGGTGGAGGAGCTGCTGCGCTACCTCAGCATCGTCCCCATGCTCGTACGTACGGCGCTGGAGGACGTCGAGCTGGGCGGCGAGCTGGTCAGGAAAGGAGAGTCGGTCACGATCTCCCTCCCTGTCGCCAACCGCGACCCCAGCCGGTTCCCCGACCCGGACGCCCTCGATCTGCGCCGGGACACCGGCGGCCACGTGGCCTTCGGTCACGGCGTGCACCAGTGCCTCGGCCAGCAGCTGGCCAGGGTGGAGATGCGGGTGGGCTATCCGGCGCTGTTCAGGAGATTCCCGTCGCTGCGGCTGGCGGTCGAGCCCGGCGAGGTGCCGCTCCGTACCGACATGCTCATCTACGGGGTGCACAGCCTCCCGGTCACCTGGGATGCCGCGACATGACCGGCGTGGTCAATAGACTGCTGCCGGACCGGCTCTACGACGAGATGGTGACCCGCCAGGCATGATGACCACCGACGACCTCGCCACGCGAGCACCGCGGCCCGCCGGCCGGCCGCGCAGCCAGGAGGCCGACCTGGCCATCCTCACGGCCGCGCTCGACCTGCTCATCGAGCACGGCGCGACCCAGACCAGCATCGAGCAGGTCGCCAAGCGGGCCGGGGTGACGAGGGCGACGGTCTACCGCAGGTACGCCGACAAGACCGAGCTGCTCGTACGGGCCCTGCAGCTGGCACACCACGACGACGACCCCGGTCTCCCCGGCTGGCGCGACCTCGACCACATGTTCGGCGACTGGGCGGGGCACCTGGCCGAGCCGCGCAACCGGGTCCTGCTGCGCCGGGTCTTCGGCACGGTCGACGACTATCCCGAGCTGATCAGGGCGTACCAGGAGGCCAACGCCGGGCGGCGGGCGGCGGTCGTACGCGAGGCGCTCCACCTGGCCCGCGACCGCGGGGAGCTCCCGGCGCACGTCGACGTCGACGTGGTGCAGGACGTCCTGACCAGCGCGGTGATAGGTCATCTCGTCAGCCGTCCCGACGATCAGAGCGCCGAGCAGATCAAGGCGTACTTCCTGAAGATCATGAAACAGTTCGGCTATCGGCCGGTGACAAAGGGAGTCGAAACGATCTAGCTTTGGGGGCCATGGAGCGGCCTTCAGCCTGGCGTCCGGTGACGGTGATCGCGGTCCTGCTGTTCGGGGTGCTGCTGGCGCTGAGCCCCTTGTACGGCTATCACCGTGACGAGCTGTACTTCCGCGTGCTGTCGGAGCATCCCGCCTGGGGGTACGTCGACCAGCCGCCGCTGACGCCCATGCTGGCCAGGGCCGGGATCGCGCTGTTCGGCGACACGCTCACCGGGATCAGGGTGTTCCCGGCGCTGGCCGTCGCGATCCTGGTCGTGCTCATGGCCCTGATCGCGCGCGAGCTGGCGGGCGGCCGGGCGGCGCAGGTGATGGTCGCGCTGGGTACGGCGACGGGCGCGTACTCGATGATCGCGGGCCACTCGCTGCTGACGCTCAGCTTCGACCTGCCGCTGTGGGCGGCGGCCATCCTGTTCATGCTGAAGGCGCTGCTGCGCGAGCAGCCGCGCTGGTGGCTCGCGGCGGGCGCGGTGATCGGGCTGGCCACGTACAACAAGCACCTCATCGCGCTGCTGGTGATCGGGCTCGCGGTGGGGCTGCTGGCGGCGGGGCCGCGGCGGGTGCTGGCGAGCCCGTGGCTGTGGGCGGGGGCGCTGGTCGCGGTGGTGATCGCCGTGCCCAACCTGATCTACCAGGTCACCCATGACTGGCCGCAGCTGAAGATGGCGGCGGCGCTCAGCGCGAACAAGGGCGCCGAGATGCGGGTGCTGTTCGTGCCGATGCAGCTGGCGCTGTTCGGGCCGGTGGTGTCGGTGCTCGCGGCCTTCGGGTTCGTGCGGCTGTGGCGCGACCGGCGGGTGCGGGCACTGGCCGTCGCCTACCCGGTGGCGGCGGCGCTGACGCTGATCAGCGGCGGGCGCTTCGACTACACGGCCGGGCTGATCCTGCTGCTGTTCGCCGCGGGCTGCGTGAGCGCCGAGAAGGCCTGGCGACCGTGGCTGGCGGGCGTGGTGCTCAGCGGCCTCGGCTCGGCCGTGATCGCGTTACCGCTCATCCCGGTGGCCGAGCTGGCCTCGAGCCCGGTGCCGGCGATCAACGAGGTGGCGCGCGAGTCGGTCGGCTGGCCGCGGTTCGTCGCCGCGGTCAGCGGCGTGCGCGGCGCGCTCTCCCCGGAGGAGCAGGCGCGGGCGGTGGTGGTGACGGGCAATTACGGCGAGTACGGCGCGCTGGCGCGGGCCGGGGTGCCGCGCGTCTACTCGGGCCACAACCAGCTCTGGGAGTACGGCCCGCCGCCGGAGAGCGCCACGACCGCGATCCTGGTGAACTTCGGGCCACGTGGCCTCGCGCAGTTCGGCTCCTGCGAGGAGAAGGCGAGGATCGACAACGGCGCGGGCGTCGACAACGAGGAGCAGGGCCTGCCGGTCTACCTGTGCAGGGGGCCGAAGCAGCCCTGGTCCGCCATGTGGCCCATGTGGCGACATTTCAGCTGACCAGATTACATTTCAGCCAGTCACGTTACATTTCGCGGCACCTCTTGCTTTCTCGACAAGATCTCTTCACGCTTCTCGACAGAGGCGTGAAGATCACCTCTTGTGTCGAAAGTCTCGAAAGTCTCGAAGGAGAGGCGCGGTGCCCCAAACCCCCCGCTGGCGGGCGATCCTCACTGGGATCGTCGTCATCGCCGGCTTATCCGTTCCGCAGGCCGCGGCCCACGCGGCGCCGGATCCCGCGAAAATAAACGCGACCGTCCAGGCCAAACTGGCACGGGACGACAAAGCCACTTTCTGGGTCCGGATGAAAGGGGCCGCCGACCTGAGCGGCGCCCGCCGGGCCGTCACCAAGGACGCGAAGGCCGAGCTGGTCTTCGAGGCGAAGACCGACCGGGCCAAAAGTTCGCAGCAGAACCTGCGCAAACTGCTCGACTCCCGCCACGCCGACTACACCCCGTACTGGATCGTCGACGCGGTGCGGGTGACCGCCGACGAGAAGCTGGCGGGCGAGATCGCCAAGCTGCCCGAGGTCGAGAGCCTCGAGCCGGTCCGCACCTACTCCCTGCCCAAGCCTGTCTCGGGCAGTGCGGAGAACAAGGTCAACGCGGTTGAGTGGAACATCGACCGGATCAACGCGCCGCGCGTCTGGAGCGAGCTGGGCAACCGCGGCGAGGGCATCGTCGTCGCCCACATCGACTCCGGCGCCCAGTTCGACCACCCCGAGCTGGTCCAGAGCTACCGGGGCAGGAACCAGGACGGCACGTTCACGCACGACTACAACTGGTTCGACCCGGCGCACGTGTGCCCGACGGCCGCGCCGTGCGACAACAACGGCCACGGCACCCACACCATGGGCACGATGGTCGGCGCGAACGGCATCGGCGTCGCGCCCGGCGCCAAGTGGATCGCCGCCAAGGGCTGCGAGGTCAACACCTGCACCGACGCCTCCCTGCTGGCGGCCGGCCAGTGGATCCTGGCGCCCACGGACCTGAACGGCCGTAATCCGCGCCCCGACCTGGCGCCCGACATCGTCAACAACTCCTGGGGCGGGCCGGGGAACGACTTCTGGTACAAGGAGATCGTCGAGGCGTGGGTCGCGGCCGGGATCTTCCCGGCGTTCGCCAACGGCAACGAGGGCCCCGCCTGCCGCACGAGCGGCTCGCCGGGCGACTACGTGAGCAGCTACAGCGCGGGCGGTTTCGACGTCAACAACACGCTGTACAACCGCTCGAGCAAGGGCGAGGGCGAGAACGGCGAGATCAAGCCGAACATCGCGGCCCCGGCCGTCAACGTGCGCTCCTCGACCCCCGGCAACACCTACAGCAGCTACACCGGCACGTCGATGGCCTCGCCGCACGTGGCGGCCACGGTCGCGCTGATCTGGTCGGGCTCGCCGGGGCTGCAGGGCAACGTGGCGGCCACCCGGCCGCTGCTCGACAGCACCGCGATCGACGTCAGCGACACCAGCTGCGGCGGCACCGCGGCCGACAACAACGTCTGGGGCGAGGGCAGGCTCGACGCGTACGCCGCCGTACAGGCCGCGCCCCACGAGGGGGTCGGCGACCTGCGCGGCACGGTCACCGCGGGCGGTGCGCCCGTGGCCGGGGCGACGGTCACGGTCTCCGGGCCGCTGACCCGCACCGTGACGACCGGCCAGGACGGCACGTACGCCGTCCCGCGCCTGCTGCCCGGCGACTACCAGGTCAGCGCGGAGAAGTTCGGCTACGACAAGGCCACCGCGCCGGCCACGATCACGGCCGGGCAGTCCACGACCGCGGACGTGACCATGACCGGGCAGGCGACGGGCACGGTCTCCGGCACGGTCAGCACGGCGGGCGCGCCCGAGCAGGGCGCGACGGTGGCGGCCACCGGCACGCCGGTGAGCGCCGTGACCGACGCGGCGGGCCACTACAGCCTGACGCTGCCGCACGGCGACTACCAGCTGAAGGTCACGCCGGTCTCCCGCTGCTCCAGCGGCACGACGGCGTCCGTCTCGGTGGCCGGCGACGTGGCCAAGGACATCGAGCTGCCGCTGCGCGGCGACAACTTCGGCTACACCTGCAAGAGCGGCGCGCAGGCGTACGTGGCGGGCACCGAGAAGCTGGCGCTGACCGGCGACGACGACGCCCAGCAGGTGACGCTGCCGTTCCCGGTGCCCTTCTACGGCACGGGGTACGGCAAGGCCTGGATCAGCACGAACGGGAACATCTCGTTCGCCACCGACAAGGCCACCACCGGCAGCAACGGCCGGCTCCCGACGACGACCACCCCCAACAACGCGGTCTACGCGTACTGGGACGACCTCACGGTGGACGCCCAGGCCGGCGTCTACACGGCGGTGACGGGCACGGCGCCGCACCGGACGTTCGTGGTGGAGTGGCGCAACGTCGGCTTCTACAACGCGAGCGACCAGCGGGTGTCGTTCTCGGCGCTGCTGGGAGAGGACGGCTCGATCGGGTTCCGGTACAAGGACATCGACAGCGAGCGCGAGCGAGGCTCCAGCGCGACCGTCGGCATCGAGAACGCGGCGGGCGACGACGCCATGCTGTACGCGTTCGAGGAGCCCGTGCTCTCCACCGGGCAGGGCCTGACGTTCACGGCCAGCAGGCACGGCCTGGTCATCGGCGCGGTCACCGACGCCAACGACGGCCAGCCGCTGGCCGGGGCGACGGTGAAGGTGGGCGACGTGGCCACGTTCACGACCGGCGCGGACGGCTCGTTCTACGGGCAGGTGCCGGCCGGCGACTACGCGGTCGTGGTCTCCAAGGAGAACTACGGCACCTTCACCAAGGCCGTCACGGTGGCGGCCGCCACGGTGACGCGGATCGACACGGCGCTGGTCACCGGGCGGGTGAGCGCGTCGTCCGCCGAGCTGACCGTGGTGATGCCGGCCGAGTCCACCCGTACGCGGACCCTGGAGCTGACGAACCTGGGCTCGCCCACGCCGTACACGGTGGTCTCGGAGCCGTGGTTCGCCACGACGCCGGCCTCGGGCGAGCTGGCCAAGGGGCAGAAGGTGACGCTGAAGGCGACGCTCTCCAGCGCCGGCGTCGCGCCGGGCACGGTGAAGACGGGCAAGCTGCTCGTCCGGTCGGCCAGCGGCCGGCAGCCGACCATCGAGATCAAGGTGACGGTCGTGGTGCCCAAGCTCCAGGTGGCCATCGACGCGGGCGCCGGCAAGAACGTGGTCGACAGCGCCGGTGACACCTGGACGCCCGACAAGAAGTACGCGGCCGGGAGCTACGGTTACGTGGCCACCTCGACCAGCACGGCGAGCACGTCCAGGACCATCGCGGGGACGGGCGACCAGGCGCTGTTCAGGACCGCCAGGGAGAAGATGCTGGAGTACCGGTTCGACAACGTGCCCGCCGGCACGTACACCGTCGAACTGGACTTCGCCGACATCAAGAGCACGCAGCCGGGCAAGCGCGTCTTCGACGTGCTGGTCGAGGGCGAGCTGGCGATCCCGGCGCTCGACCTGGCCCTGGAGGCGGGCACGTACACGGCCGTGAGCCGGCAGTACACGGTGAAGGTCACCGACGGCCAGCTCAACGTGCGCTTCGCCACCCGGCAGGGCGCGACGATCGTGAACGCCGTCCGCATCTCGGAGCGCCCGGACAAGGCGCTGTCGTAGCGGCTCCCGGGGGCGTCCTTACCTGGAACGGACGCCCCCGGGATACCGGGACCGGACGGCGTATGTTACTGGTAAGTACATGAGACGCGTTCGGCTCCAGCGGGATCTTCCCGTGCCGATGCCCGACGGCGTGACGCTGCTGGCCGACCACTACGCGCCGGCCGGCGGCGGTCGGGCGCCCGTCATCCTGATGCGCTCCCCGTACGGCCGGCGCGGCCTGTTCGGCTGGTACTACGGCCGCGGCTTCGCCCGGCAGGGCTTCCACGTCGTCATCCAGAGCTGCCGCGGCGGCTTCGGCTCCGGCGGCCTGCTCGACCCGCTCGGCGACGAGCACGACGACGGCCTGGCCACCGTGGCGTGGCTGCGCGAGCAGCCGTGGTACGGCGGCTCGTTCGCGATGTTCGGCCCCTCCTACCTCGGCTACACGCAGTGGGCCGTCGCCCCCTACGCGGGGCCGGAGCTCAAGGCCATGGCCACGCAGATCACCGCCTCGCAGTTCAGGGACGCGGCGTACGTGGGCGGCGCGTTCGCGCTGGAGTCGACGCTGAGCTGGACCACGCTCACCGACACCATGTCGCGCCGCTTCGGCGGCGCCGCGGTGCTGACCGCGCCGAGGCTGGCCCGCAGGGCGGTCCTGTCGGGCCGCCCCGTGGCCGAGCTGGACCTGGCGTCGGCCGGGCGGCCGCTCCGGTTCTACCAGGACCTGCTCACCCACCACGCCGATCCGGCCGTCACCTATTGGGAAAGGCGTGACTTCTCCCTGAAGGTGGGCGAGGTGGACGCGGCGGTGACCATGCTGGGCGGCTGGTACGACGTGTTCCTGCCGTGGCAGCTCAAGGACTACACGGCGATGCGGGCCGCGGGGCGGCGGCCGTACCTGACGATCGGGCCCTGGTACCACGTCGACACCCGGCACGGGCGGCCCGCCATGGCCGAGGCGTCGGCCTGGTTCCGCGCGCACCTGCTGGGCGACCCCTCGGGGCTGCGGGCCGAGCCCGTGCGGCTCTACGTGACGGGGGCCGAGGAGTGGCGCGACTACCCCGACTGGCCGGTGCCGGGGATGCGGGAGCAGCGCTGGCACCTGCAGCGCGGATTCGGCCTGGGGACCGACGGGCCGCTGGACTCCCCGCCCGACCGGTTCCGGTACCACCCGGCGCATCCGACGCCCGTGATCGGCGGCCCCGTGCTGCTCGGGGACTCCAGGCCGCGCGACCAGCGGCGGCTGGAGGAGCGGCGCGACGTGCTGGTGTACAGTTCAGCGGCGCTGGAGTCGGACGTGGAGATGATCGGGCCGGTGCGGGCTGAGCTTTTCGTGCGGTCGAGCACGCCGCACGTCGACGTGGTGGTTCGGGTGTGCGACGTGCACCCGGACGGGCGCTCGCTCAACGTGTGCGAGGGCGTGCGCCGGCTGGCGGACGCCGCTCCCGGGGTGCGCCGGGTCTCCGTCGATCTCTGGCCGATCGCGCACCGCTTCCGGCGCGACCACCGGATCAGGGTGCACGTGGCGGCGGGGGCGTACCCGACGATCGCCCGCAACCACGGCACCGGCGACCCCCTAAACAACGGCGACGGCGCGATGGTCCCCGCCGACGTCGAGGTGTTCCACTCCCCCGAGCGTCCCTCCGCCGTGGTGCTGCCGCTGTGCGTGCCTCGCGGTTGATGTCGCTGGTCCTGCTGCTGCAGGGCCGGGGCGGGATGACGGCGGCCGAGCTGGCCAAGGAGCTGGAGGTCTCGGAGCGCACGGTGCACCGGGACATGCTGGCGCTGTCGGAGGCGGGCGTGCCCGTGTACGCCGACCGGGGGCGCGGCGGCGGGTACCGGCTGCTGGACGGGTACCGGACGCGGCTGACGGGGCTGGACCGGGCCGAGGCGGAGGCGCTGTTCCTGTCGGGGGTGCCGGCGGCGCTGCGCGAGATGGGGCTGGAGGAGGTGGCGGCCACGGCCCGGCTGAAGGCCGCCGCCGCGCTCTCCCCCGCGCTGCGGGACGCGCCCGCCGTCGCGGCGCAGCGCTTCCACCTGGACGCGCCCGGCTGGTTCGCGAGCGGCGACCCGCCGCCGGCGGCCCTCGCCCCGCTGGCCAGGGCCGTGTGGAACGACCGCCGCGTCTCGGCGGTCTACAAGGAGCGGGTGCGGACGCTGGAGCCGTACGGGCTGGTGCTCAAGGCGGGCGCCTGGTACCTGGCCGCGCGGCTCGGGACCCGCTTCCTGATCTTCCGGGTGCACCGGTTCGGCGCGGTCTCCGTGCTCCCGGACTCCTTCGACCGGGACCCCGCCTTCGACCTGGCGGCCTTCTGGGCGGGGCAGTCGGCGCAGTTCAGCCGGTCGCTGCTGCGGGACGTGGTCACGTTGCGGCTCAGCGAGCGGGGGGTGCGGATGCTGCGGCACATCGCCGACCCGGCCGCGCTCGACGCGGCCCTCGCCTCGCTCCGGCCGGACGGGACGGTGCGGCTGGAGGTGGAGTCGGTGGAGGTGGCGTACTCGCAGGTGCTCCGGTTCGGGCCGGAGGCGGAGGTGCTGGATCCGCCGGAGCTGCGGGCGATGGTCGCCGACGCCGCCGCCCGCATGTCCGCCCTCTACCGGTAGGTCACCGGTAGTCCGCCGGGTTGAGCTCCTTGCCGGGCTCGACTGCCTCCGTGATGAAGCTCCACACCCGTGGCCGGCTGCCGTCCACGTCCGTGAAGCCGTACGCCTCGGCCAGTTCCTCGCTCGACACCGACCTGCCGGACCAGCGCTGCCGGTCCGGGTCCGTGGCGAGGGCCGCCACGCCCCTGCCGACGTACGCGGGCGTCTCCGAGACCTGCCAGGCCGGGTCCGCCTTCGCCTCCCGCCAGTTCTCCTCGGTGACGCCGAAGTGGTCGAGCATGGCCTCCGAGCGCAGGAAACCCGGCGTGACCGCCACCCCGATGCCGCCGTACGGGCGCAGCTCGTTCGCCCAGGCGAAGCCGAGCCGGTTCACCGACACCTTGGCCAGGTCGTAGTAGACGTTCTCCCGGTAGCGGGTCTCGTTGAAGGCCCACGTGCCGTCGGTGACCTCCACGACCAGGCCGCCCTCGTTCCTGATCATCAGCGGGAGCAGGTGGCGGCTGGTGATGACGTGGGTGTCGATCGCCAGCCTCAGCAGCCGGAACCCCTTGTCCATGTCGTGCTTCCAGACCGGCGTCTCCCACTCCCACAGGTGGTCGCTGCCCCACACGTCGTTGACCAGCACGTCCAGCCTGCCGTGCTCGCGCTCCACCCGCTCGGCCAGCGCCGCCACCTGGGCGGGGTCCAGGTGGTCGACCTGGACCGGGATGCCGGTGCCGCCGGCCGCGGTCACCAGCTCCGCCGTCTCCTCTATGGTCTCCGGCCGGTTCATCTCGGAGCGCCGCTGCCGGGTGCTCCTGCCGGTGCAGTAAACCGTCGCGCCGGCCGCGCCCAGCGCGACCGCGATGCCTCGTCCCGTTCCGCGGGTTGCTCCCGCTACCACAGCAATCATGGGAGCGATCGTCTTGCGAAAACCCGACACCTCATGTCATCTTTTCCGCCGGCTTCTGCCCGGCGGCTCGACCGCTCGGCGCGCGGAAACGACCACTCGGCGAGCGGGTCAGGATGGCGACCCCGGGCACGTATAGGGTTTGCCCAGGTGAGAGCTGGTACTCACGGGGCTGGCGCGGCATTTTACGCCAAAACGTAATGTTACCGACATTGGGTTTAATACCCCCGCAAAGCTAATCTCCCTCCATTGACTAATCGTCAGGATCTGGTACCAACACCGCTCCTGATCCACTCATCGGAGGGTCGATGACTACCGGGGAACCCGGGCAGCCGCGCACCGACCGCAGCCCATGGAACTGGCTGCTGGTCCTGCCCATCGTGCTGCCGCTGCTGACGTTCCTGTTCAACGCCGACGAGCCACGCCTGCTGGGCTTCCCGCTCTTCTACTGGCTGCAGCTCGCCTTCATCATCGTGGGCGTCGTCTCCACGACCATCGTCTACAGGATGACCAAATGAACGGCCACACGACCGAGCTGATCGTCTTCATCCTGCTGTTCGTGCTGGTCAGCGCCATGGGGTTCGTGGCCGCGCGATGGCGGCGGCCCAACGACCTGGCGAGCCTGAACGAGTGGGGCCTCGGCGGGCGCAGCTTCGGATCGTGGATCACGTGGTTCCTGGTCGGCGGTGACCTCTACACCGCCTACACGTTCGTGGCGGTGCCGGCGCTGGTGTTCAGCTCCGGCGCGCTGGGGTTCTACGCGCTGCCGTACACCGTGGTGGTGTACCCGCTGGTGTTCCTGGTGCTGGCGCGGATGTGGTCGGTCTCGCACGTGCACGGGTTCGTCACCCCGGCCGACTTCGTACGGGCCCGCTTCGGCTCGCCGACCCTGGCGCTGATCATCGCGATCACCGGGCTGGTCGCGACGATGCCGTACATCGCGCTCCAGCTCGTCGGCATCGAGGCGGTGCTGAAGTCGATGGGCATCACCGGGCACCTGCCGATCATCATCGCGTTCGCGATCCTGGCCGCGTACACGTACCAGTCGGGCCTGCGGGCGCCCGCGCTCATCGCGTTCGTCAAGGACGCGCTGATCTACATCGTGATCCTGGCGGCGGTCATCTACATCCCGGCCAAGCTGGGCGGCTGGGACTTCATCTTCGACGCGGCCAAGAAGAAGTTCGAGACCACCCCGGCACCGGCCGACGGGATCATCCTGAACGCCAACAACCAGCTCCAGTACGTGACGCTGGCGTTCGGCTCGGCGCTGGCGCTCTTCCTCTACCCGCACAGCCTCACCGGCGTGCTGGCCTCGAAGAACCGCAACGTCATCAAGCGGAACATGTCGGCGCTGCCCGCCTACAGCTTCGTGCTCGGCCTGATCGCGCTGCTCGGCTTCATGGCCATCGCGGCGGGCACCAAGCCCGTGGTGAACGCGGCCACCGGCAAGCCCGACACGAACACGATCGTGCCCATGCTGTTCGACCAGATGTTCCCGAGCTGGTTCGCGGGCGTCGCGTACGCGGCCGTCGGCATCGGCGCGCTCGTCCCCGCGGCCATCATGTCGATCGCGGCGGCGAACCTGTTCACCCGTAACATCTACCGCGAGTACATCAACAAGAACGCCTCCGACGCCCAGGAGGCCAACGTCTCCAAGATCGTGTCGCTGGTCGTCAAGGTGGGCGCGGTGCTCTGCATCCTGCTGCTCGACCCGCAGTTCTCGATCGACCTGCAGCTCATCGGCGGCGTGATCATCCTGCAGACGCTGCCGTCGGTGGCCCTGGGCCTCTACACCCGCTGGTTCCACAAGGGCGGCCTGATCGCCGGCTGGGCGGCCGGCCTGGCCGCGGGCATGTGGATGCTGTACCTCATCCCGAACCCGGCCAACGGCAAGGCGCACTTCGGCGGCTCGGCGTTCGGGCTGGCGAACCTGGGCTTCGACACCAAGATGACGATCTACGCCGGATTCCTGGCGCTGATCGTGAACCTGGTGGTGGCGGTGCTGGGCACGCTGGTGTTCCGGGCGGCCAAGGTGGCGGACGGCGAGGACGCGACGGCTCGTGGCGACTACTTCGCCGACGAGGGCGACCCGAAGGTGAAGGACCTGGATCTGACCGGCTCCCACTGATCCGGCCCACCTGATCCGGCCGACGGCCCGCCCCACCGCGAGGGGGCGGGCCGTCGGTCTTTCCGGTGCGGGCCGCGTGTCATCCGAAGTCCTTCGATTTCGCGTTTATCCTGATCCGATCAGTGAACGACTACTCTTCGGCCATGCGCACTGAGTCTCCCATCGCGCCGTCCCCGGTGCTCGCGCCCAAGCTCATCAGGGCCGAGCTCTTCGTCGTGTTCTCGGTCTCGCTCGGCGCCAGCGGCCTCGTGGCGCTCGTCCGGCTCATCGGCGCGCTCACGGCGCCCAAGGAGCTGAAGGGCCAGCAGGCGGTGCTCGTCGGGTCGATGGCCCCCGGGCGGCCGTGGCTGGACCTGACGCTGCAGCTCGTCGACATCGCGATCACGGTGGCGCCGGTCGGGCTGGTGGCGTACCTGATGGTGCGCTCCGGGGAGTCGCTGCGCACGATCGGCGCCGACTTCGGGCAGAAGACGCGCGACGTGGCGCGCGGGGCGGTGCTGGCGGCGGCGATCGGCGGCACCGGACTGGCGTTCTACCTCGCCGTGTGGGCACTCGGCGTCAACCTGACCGTCGTCCCCGGGCAGCTCCCGCAGGTGTGGTGGCAGGTGCCCGTGCTGCTGCTCGCGGCCGCGCAGAACGGGGTGCTGGAGGAGGTGCTCGTCGCCGGCTACCTGCTGCACCGCCTGGGGCAGGCCGGATGGAGCCCGTGGAAGGCCGTCGTCGTGTCGTCGGTGCTGCGGGGGTCGTACCACCTCTATCAAGGGTTCGGGGGATTCGTCGGAAACGTCGTGATGGGGCTGGTGTTCGGGCGGCTCTACCAGCGGTGGGGCCGGGCCATGCCGCTGGTCGTGGCGCACACGCTGATCGACGCCGTCGCCTTCGTCGGATACGCCTTCCTGCACGGCCGCGTGAGCTGGCTGCCCTGAAACCGTTGACCGGAAAACCCGTTGCCCCGACGGCCCCGCGGAACGCACGCTTGACCGGTGGCCATCCTGGAAGCGTCCCATCTGGTCAAGCGGTTCGGAGGGGTCACCGCCGTGCGCGACCTCAGCCTCTCCGTGGGCGAGGGCGAGGTCGTCGGCCTGCTCGGCCCCAACGGCGCCGGCAAGTCGACCACGCTCCACATGCTGCTCGGCCTGATCACCCCTGACGCGGGCAGCATCAGGCTCTTCGGCCTCGACCTGGCCAGGCACCGCACCGAGGCGCTCAGCCAGGTCAACTTCGCCGCCAGCTACGTGGACCTGCCCGGGGTGCTGCTGGTGCACGAGGTGCTCGACGCGTTCGCGAGGCTCTACGCCGTACGCCATCCGCGCCGCCGGGTCGAGGAGCTGATCGAGCTGTTCGAGCTGGGCCCGCTGCGCAAGCGGCAGCTGATGGCCCTGTCCTCGGGCCAGCGCACCCGCGTGCAGCTCGCCAAGGCGCTGGTCAACGCCCCCAGGCTGCTGGTGCTCGACGAGCCCACGGCCAACCTCGACCCCGACGCCGGCGACCGCATCCGCGGCCTGCTGTCCCGCCTGGCCGGGGAGAACGGCAGCGCCATGCTCATCACCTCGCACAACATGCGCGAGGTCGAGCGCATGTGCGACCGCATCCACTTCGTCTCGGACGGCGTCGTCGTGGCGGCGGGCAGCGCCGAGGAGCTGGCCGGCCACTACGGGGCCGAGGACCTGGAAGAGGTGTTCCTGAAGGTGGCACGCGGATGACGTCCCTGACCCTGCCTCCGCTGAGCCTGGCCGCGCGGCGCACGCGGATCCTCGGCGTGGTCCGCCGCGACTTCGCGGCGCTGCGGCGCAGCCCGGTCAGGATGTTCGAGATCCTGTTCTGGCCGACCGTCGAGCTGGTGCTGTGGGGCTTCGTCACGCTGTTCCTGCAGGCGCAGCGGGTGCCGTTCGTGGTGGCGTTCCTGCTCGGGGCGGTGCTGCTCTGGCAGGTGCTGCAGAAGGCCAGCAACGAGATCTCGATCGCGTTCCTGGAGGACATCTGGTCGCGCAACCTGCTCAACGTGCAGGTCAGCCCGCTGTCCAGCGCCGAGTACCTGATCGGGCTCGTGCTGTTCTCGCTGGGCAAGGTGGTCTTCGCGGTCGCGGTGATGGCCGGGCTCGCCTTCGCCCTGTACGGGTTCGGGGTGACGAGCCTGGGGGTGGGGCTGGTGCCGTTCATGGGGGTGCTGCTCGTGCTCGGCTGGTCCCTCGGCCTGGTCGGCATCTCGGCGGTGCTCCGCTTCGGCGAGAACGCGCAGGTGATCGCCTGGTCGCTGGTGTTCGTCGTACAGCCGCTGGCCGGGATCTTCTACCCGATCTCGGTGCTGCCCGCGCCGCTGCAGGCGGCGGCGTGGCTGCTGCCGGCCTCGCACGTCTTCGAGGGCATGCGCGCGGTCATGGCGGGCGGTGCGGTGCCGTGGGACCGGCTGGCCTGGGCGAGCGCGCTCAACGTGGTCTACCTGGCGGGCACGCTCGGGCTGTTCGCGTGGGCGCTCAGGTACGCCCGGCGGCGTGGGAAGCTGTCCCGCTTCGGGGACTGACGGCGGCGCCCCGGGAGCCGCCCCGGGAGCCGGACGCGACGGCGCTTCGGGGGCCGAGAGCGGCGGCGACCACGTCCACGAGCCCCTCCACCACCTCCGCGCGGTCCACCTCGGGGTGCTCCAGCCACCAGTCGCAGGTGGCCTGCACCATGCCGACGAACGCGTGCCCGAGCACCTGCGCCTTCGTCGGCTCCCGGACCACGCGCTCGGCGACGAGCAGGCCGCCGAGCTCCTCCCCCAGGCCCCTGACCAGGGCCGTCATGTGCGAGCGGATCCTGGGGTCCTCGGAGCTGGCCCGGTGGAACAGGAACCGGTAGAGGTTGCGGTTGGCCGAGATCAGGTCGAGATAGACGCCGATGGTGCGCCGCGCCCTGCCCCGCAGGTCCGCCCCGGGCGCGGCGAGCTCAGGGCGCAGCTGGGCGATCACGGTGCGGACGTGGCGGTCGGCGAGGGCCTGGTAGAGGCCGCTCTTGTCGCCGAAGTGGCGGTAGAGGATGGGCTTGGTGATGCCGGCCTCGGCGGCGATGGCCGCCATCGAGACCTCGGGGCCCTGGGCCAGGATCACCCGGTCGGCGGCGTCGAGCAGCACCCTGCGCCGGTCCGGGTCCCGTCCACTCACCCGCCCAGGATAGGCCGCCGCCGATCGCACGCCCGCCCGAGGGGCACTCGCCCTGGCGGCACCCGCCCGGAGCACACCCGCCCGGCGCGCACGGCTGAGGCGGTCACCTGCCCAGGAGGGAGCGGAGCCGGCCGGGGAGCAGGGCCGAGAGCACCAGTAGCGCGCCGATGAGCGTGTACAGGCCGGTCATGCCCGCCATGGTGCCGGGCGGCTCGGCCAGCTCGGCCCAGGGCGGGGCGTCCGGTGGCGACCACGGCAGCCCGCCCGCCCGTGCCCACGGCAGGCTCCCCACCACCCCGAGCGCGGCGGGGAGGTCGAGCGCGAACACGGCGCCCGCGGCGACCAGCGGGATGCCGCACCCGAGTGCGGCCGCGGGCCAGGCGCTCAGGAGGGTGACGATGACGGCCACCGCCGCCAGGTAGGCCAGCGCCGCCGGGGCGGGGCCGAACGTGGCGTTGCCTGTCCGCAGCGCCCGGGCGGCCGCCTCGGTCAGGTAGTAAACGGGCACGAGGGCGATCACGCCCGCGACGCCTCCCACCATATGACGAGTCTCACGAGTCACATCGCCTTTCGTCCCCGTCTGACGCCTTGGTTACGCACCGTGGCCGCGACTCCTCGACAGCCGCCTTTACGCTGTAGATCACATATTGGCCGCTATATCGCGAAATTACTGGAAAATACTGGGACTGTTGATACGCTCCCCACCATGAGTGACCGGCTGGACGATCTCGAACGGCGGATCGACGAGCTGCGAGCGGGGGTGCGCAAGGCGATGCGGGTCAGGGACGGCGGCACCGCCCGCGCGCTGCGCGCCGAGCTCCGTACCGCGGAGCGGGAATGGGACGCCCTCGTGAGCGGCGAGCAGTCCCAGGCCAAGCCCGAGCCGCCCCGCCTGGTCACCGTCCGCGAGCAGGTGCACCAGGGGCTGCGGTTGCTCGGGGCGGCCGCCCAGCCGCGGCTCGTCGTGGCCGTCAGCGACGCGTTCTTCGGCGGCACGATCCGCAGCGCCCAGCTCACCAGCCTGCGCAGGGACGAGGAGCGCTCGTTCAGGTCCGCGCCGCACGGGCGCCCGTACTATCTGTGCGCCGCGCTCACCGACCGCCTCTCCCCCGCCCGCGGGCTGCTCACGCTCAGCACCTGGCCGCTGGAGCGGCGCGTGGTCGGCCCGCTCAGCCCCCGCGTCGACTTCCTGACCTGCGCCATCGCGGTGGCCTCGCACGAGTCGATCGACGGGCGGGCCGACCGGTTACTCGTCCGGATGGCCAGGAACATCCCCGGCGCCACCGACGGCACGCTGGGCCCGCCCGACCCCGAGCGGGTCATCGAGGCGGCCCGCGCCGAGCTGCGCGTGCACGGCGAACGCGACACGCGGGACCGCGCCGAGCTGGCCCAACGCGCCGTGGCGCAGCTCGGTGACGTGGCTCGGCTGTTCGGCGCCGCTACGCTGAGCACGATCAAGAAGGAGAAGGCGGAGTGAGCGGCTTGAAGCGCGCAGGGGATCACGTTCAGCGACTCGACGCGTTGCGCGGCACGACGCCGCCGCGCCCGCACGACGCCCGCGCCATCGCGGCCCTGGCCGCCAACCCCGGCTGCACCCGCCGGGCCCTGCTCGACGGCGCCGGCATCGACAAGGACGCCGCGGCCCGGCATCTGGGCTTCCCCGCGCCGTTCGGGCAGTCCCCGTTCGCGATCACGCGCGGCAACGTGTTCGAGGGGCTGGTCAAGGCCGACGGGTGCGCGGAGCTGCTGCGCATGCTGCGCGAGCTGCTGGACCTGCCGATCGCCGAGGTCGCCTACCACGACGTCGAGAACGTCGGCGCCCACCTGCGCCACGCCCACACCCGCACGCTGATCGACCGGGCGGCGCGCGAGGGCCAGGACGCGGGCACGCTGTACGACCATCCGCTGCTCAGCCTGGAGATCGCCGGCCACACCGCCTACCTGGAGCCCGACGTGGTGGCCTTCCAGCTCGGCGGCCGCTTCCACATCGTGGAGATCAAGTCGTTCTCGGTGATCGACGGGCAGGCCGACCCGTCGGCGGTGGCGGCGGCGGCGCGGCAGGCGGCGGTGTACGTGCTGGCGCTGCGCACGCTCCTGGAGGAGCTCGGCCACGACCCGCTGAAGGTCTCGCACGACGTGGTGCTGGTCTGCCCCGAGAACTTCGCCAACCGGCCCGTCGCGACCCTGGTCGACGTGCGCAAGCAGCTGGCCGTGCTGCGCCGCCAGCTCACCCGGATGACGACGCTCGACCGGCTGCTCGAAGGGCTGCCCGACGACCTCACGTTCGACCTGCGGCCCGGCGAGGACGGCCGGCCAACCCGGCCCGTGGCCGAGCTGGCCGACGCGCTGCGCAGGACGACCGCCCGCTACGCGCCCGACTGCCTGTCCACGTGCGACATGTGCTTCTTCTGCCGGGACGAGGCCCGCCAGGAGGGGGCCTCCGACCTGCTCGGCCGGCAGGTGCGCGACGAGCTGGGCGGGGTGGCCTCGGTGGCGGAGGCGCTCGGGCTGGCCGACGGCGCCCGCGACCCCGCGGCGGGGCAGGAGGAGATCGCCCGGCTGCTCCGCAACGCCGAACGCCTCCGCAGGGAGTGCCTCACGTGAGCCTGCTGACCTCGCTCGCGCGGCTGCGGGCCCTGGACGAGGGCATCGCGCAGCCCGTCGCGACCGTCAGGCACTGCCATCTGTCGGACCGGCCGATGGTGTTCATCCCGCTCAAGCTGTCCGGCGAGGCCGCCGCTCCCCTGGCCGCCATGCTCGGCACCGACAGGGAGCGGCCGCACCTGCTCGTGGTGACCCAGCCGCGCAACCGCGACCTGCGCTTCGCCTGGGCCGCCGACCTGGCCGGGGTGCTGCTGCCGTACATCGAGAGCTTCATCGCCGACACCGAGACGGTGGAGCGCAAGAACGCCGACCCCTACGAGCGGGTGCTGGACGCGCCGCAGATCATCGTCCCCAACCCGGGCGGCGTCGCCTTCGTCAGGCTGCTCGGCCGCTCGACGCGGTTCCGCCGCACCGACGGGCCCTATCCGGTGCCCGAGGGGGTGCCGCTGCTGGGGCGGTGGCTGACCTATTTCGGGGAGCGGGCGGCGTACCCGGGCTCGTCGCTGATGGCGGCGGCGACCGAGGAGCTGGGGCGGCACTGGGCGAGCGGGCAGAGCTCCCTGGAGGACGCCAATCTGGCCGCGCTGCTCGCCTGGATCACCACGGGGCCGAGCGACGAGGCCGAGGACCCGTTGATCTGGCCGCCCGCCGGGCCCGCGACCGATCCGGGGTTCGACGCGGAGGTGCTGGCGCCGGCCATCGAGAGCGGGGCGGCCGAGCGGATCACCGAGGCGCTGCGTACGCAGCTGGAGCCCACGTGGCGGCTCATGTGGCAGGCCATCGACCTGCTCGCCGGACTTCCCGAGGGGGCCGGCGTGGCCCAGCGGTGGGAGCAGGACCGCGGCTCGTTCAGCGGCATGGCGGCGCACATCGCCGAGGGCGCGCCGCCGCAGCCCAGGCGTGACGGCGCGGTCGCCGCCGCGGCCAAGCTGGCCCGCATGGAACGCGCCCAGGCCGCCTACGACGTGCAGCGGGCGTACGACGACCCCCTGGTCATGGCCGAGTACCGGCTCACCGGGGAGGCGTTCGCGGGCGAGGTCGTCGAGACCGTCCCCGACAACACCGAGGGCGAGGCCCGCTCCCGCAAGCTCCGCCCGCTGGTGGTGATCAAAACCGACGATCCGGTACGCCTCGCGCCCGGCACCTCCCTGGGCACCCCGCAACGCCGCGGCCAGGGCGCCGAGCTGGTCTCGGCCGACCAGGGCCTGGTCACCCTCAAGATCACCAAAGGTATGGGCCGGGGCAAGACGGCGGCGCCCGGAGCCGTGCCGGAGGTCGGGGAGCGCGTCTGCTACACCTCGCTGACGGACGACTTCCAGGGCTCCCCCAACCTCCCCGACACCGAGGCGACGCCGTGGACGCACGGCGGGCCGCCGCAGGAGTACGTACCCGACGACGAGGACGCCCAGGAGGAGTGGTCGTGACCGGCAGCCCAGAGCCCGGCAGCCCGGAGCAGGTCATCAGGAACGTCCTCGCCGACCTGCCCCGGCACCGCGGCGTGGTGGTCGACTCGCCGCCCGGGGCGGGCAAGTCCACGCTGGTGGTACGGGCGGCGGCGCACATCGCGGCGACCGGCGAGCCGCTGATGATCGTCGCCCAGACGAACGAGCAGGTCGACGACCTGGTGACCCGCATCTCCGAGAAGCACCCCCACCTGACCGTGGGGCGGCTGTCGGCCGGCGGGTACGTGCCGCCGCTGCGGCTGCTGGAGGTGCCCGGCGTACGGGTCGGCACCCGGATCCAGGACCTGGGCGATCCGGACATCGTCATCGCCACCGCCGACAAGTGGGCCTGGATCGGCGACCGGGTGTGGCCGTGGGCGATCGTGGACGAGGCGTACCAGATGCGCTCGGACAAGCTGCTGCGGATTGCGGGGCTGTTCGAGCGGGCGCTGTTCGTGGGCGATCCGGGGCAGCTCGACCCGTTCTCGATCGTGGACGGGGACCGGTGGTCGGGGCTGTCGTGGGATCCGCTGCAGAGCGCGGTCTCGGTCCTGCTGCGGCACAACCCCGACCTGCCGGTGCACCGGCTGCCGGTCTCGTGGCGGCTGCCCGCCTCGGCGGCGCCGGTGGTGTCGCAGGCGTTCTACCCGTTCACCGGGTTCCGGTCGGGGACCGGTTTCGAGGATCGGCGGCTGGAGCTGATGACCGGCGGCATGGGGACGGTGCACGACCGGGCCCTGGAGGAGGCGGCCCGGTCGGGCTGGGCGCTGCTGGAGCTGCCCAACCGGCACACGGTCCGTACGGACGGGGAGGCCGTGCAGGCGGTAGCCCAGCTGGCGGCCCGGCTGCTGCAGCGGGGCGCCGTGGCCTCCTCCGAGCAGGGCGAGCGCCCGGTGACGGCGGACCGCATCGCCGTCGGGGCCGCCCACCGCGACCAGGTCGCCGCGATCCGGGCCGCCGGGGTGCCCGCGGAGATCACCGTGGACACGGCCAACCGCCTGCAGGGGCGCGAGTACGACGTCACCATCGTCCTCCACCCGCTCTCGGGTCGCCGGGACGCCACGGCCTTCCACCTGGAGTCGGGGCGGCTGTGCGTGCTGGCCTCCCGGCACCGGCACGCCTGCGTGGTGGTGGCCCGGGCGGGGATCGCCGAACTCCTGGACGCCCATCCGTCGGCGGAGCCGGTGCAGCTGGGGGTGCCGGTCAAGTTCCCGGACGGGTGGGAGGCCAACCAGTCGGTCCTGGACCACCTGTCCCGCCACCGCGTCTGACAACCGCGGCGCGAGCCGGATGGGGGCCGTCCGGGCGTTACAGGCGGCGGCGCCAGACGTCGATGACGAGGACCGGGTGCATGCCCGCCGACTCGTACAGCCCCAGCGCGGGCGTCGTGTTGTTGGAGTCCACGTGCAGGATCGTGCCCTTGCGGCCCCGGGCGGAGTCGGCGGCGAAGGCGTGGCGCAGGAGGAACCGGCCGAGGCCCCTCCCCCGGAACTCCGGCAGGACCGCCAGGATGGCCACGTAGCCGCAGTCCTCGTCGGGGAGGAACTGGTTGTTGCCGATCACCACCCCGGCGGGGCGGCCGCCGACGCGGGCGAGCGTGAGCTGGGACCAGTCGTTGACCGACTGCGCCTGCCGGCGCGCGTACCAGGAGTCGTAGTCGACCGGCACGAACCCGAAGTGCTCGGCGAAGCCGGCCTGCTGCACGGCGTGCGCCTCGCGCCGCACCTGCTCGCTCTCCCCCGTGTGCAGCGTCACCCCGTCAGGCGGGACAGGCGGGTCCACGGGGCCGGAGTGGTCGATGCGCATGCGGTGGAAGCTGGTGCCGGGCTCGAAGCCGAGCTCCTTGGCCAGGGTCTGCATGGCCTCGTCGGAGCGGTAGACGTCGAGGTCCACGGTGACGTGGTCGTGGCCGCGTTCGGCGCCCAGTTCGCGGGCCCGGTCGAGCACCAGCCGCCACAGCTCGGCGGCCAGCTCGTCCGCCTCCTCGGCCCCGGGACGCACGATCACCTGGACGTGCACCAGGTCGCCGTCGCCGACGCGGTGCGCCCACGCCCAGGCGGTGAGGCGGCCGCCGGCGTCGCGGGCCAGCCAGGCGTCCTTGCCGAGGTCGAAGCCGGGCTCGGCGAGTTCGTCGGCGACGTCGTCAAGCGTGGCGTCGGGGGCGCCGATCACCGAGGTGTCGTAGGCGGCGATGAGCTCGTGGATGGCCGCCGCGTCCTCCACGCGCGGGCGGCCGAGGGTGTGATGCATAGCGGCGATTGTCCACAAAACGCCCGCCGCTCGCCTCCTGTTTTCCGCGGGCGCCGGCGCCACCACAGCGCCGGCGCCCCACTCAGGAGAATCAGCCGGCCGCTGAGGTGACGGCCTGCTCGTCCGCGGCCGCCGCGGGAGCGCCGCCGCGCAGCGGGATCTCCTTGACGAACGCCGCCAGCAGCGGCACGACGACCGCGAACGCGATGGCCCACCAGAAGACGCCGGAGATGGAGGTCGCCAGCGACTCCAGCAGCCCGGTGCGCATCTGGGCAGGCATGTGCGCGACCGCCCCGGGGTCCATCCGGCCGCCGCTCTTGGCCATCCGCTCGGCCGCCTGCGCGCCGAACCTGTCGGTCAGCTCGGACAGGAAGTGGTTGTTGAAGATCGCCCCGAACAGCGAGACGCCGAACGAGCCGCCGATCGACCGGAAGAACGTGGTCGCGCTGCTGGAGACGCCCAGGTCCTTCTGCTCGACGCTGTTCTGCGCGATGAGCATCGTGGTCTGCATCAGGAAGCCCATGCCGAGGCCGAGCACGGCGATGTAGACGCCGGTCTGCCAGGCGGACGTGGTGACGTCCATCGTGGACAGCAGCCACATGCCCACGGTCATGCCGATGCCGCCGAGCACCGGGTAGATCTTGTACTTGCCCGTCGCGGTGATGGCCTTGCCGACGAACAGCGACACGACCATCGCGGCCGCCATCATCGGCAGCATGAGCAGGCCGGAGTTGGTGGCCGTGGAGCCCTGCACCATCTGCTGGAACAGCGGCAGGAAGTTGATCGCGCCGAACATCGCGAAGCCCAGCAGGAAGCCGATGGCCGAGATGAGGGTGAAGTTGCGGTTGCCGAAGAGCTGCAGCGGCATGATCGGCTCGACGGCCCTGCGCTCGACCGCGATGAAGGCGACCAGGGTGACCACGGCGACCGCGATCAGGCCGAGGATCTGCCAGGAGCCCCACGCGTACTCGTTGCCGCCCCAGGTCGTGATGAGCACCATCGCGGTGATGCTGATCGACAGCAGGATCGCGCCCGCCCAGTCGATGCGCACCTTGCTGTGCAGCTTGGGCAGATGCAGCCGGACCATGATGACGGCCAGCGCGAGCGCGCCGATCGGCAGGTTCACGTAGAAGGCCCAGCGCCAGTCGAGGTGGTCGGTGATGAAGCCGCCGACCAGCGGGCCCGCGATCATCGCGAGCGACATGACACCGGCCATGATGCCCTGGTACTGGCCGCGCTCGCGGGGCGGCACCAGGTCGCCGATGATCGCCATGACGTTGACCATCAGGCCGCCCGCGCCGAGCCCCTGGATCGCGCGGAAGGCGATCAGCTCACCCATGCCGCCGTCCGGGCCGCCGAGCATCGAGGAGCCCGCCATGCCGCAGAGCGCGGAGCCGATCAAGAAGATGACGATCGAGATGATGAAGATGTTCTTGCGCCCGTACAGGTCGCCGATCTTGCCCCAGATCGGCGTCGAGACGGTGGTGCCCAGCACGTACGCCGTGACGACCCAGGACAGGTGAGTCAGACCGCCGAGCTCTCCGACGATGCGCGGCATGGCAGTGCCGACGATCATGTTGTCGAGCATCGCCAGGACCATCGCTAACATCAGCCCCGGCAGAACGACCATGACCTCGCGACGCCGTCCGGCTGTCTCCGCCACCACATACCCCCCAGTGAGTTGCAGACTTGCTTACTTGCCGCCCGGCAAGCATAGAATAAGGTAGATACTTACTTGCCGGCCGTCAAGTCGAAAAGGTGTGAAGTGCGGGAAGATACGCGAAGCCGGATTCAGGAGGTCGCGCTCAGGCTGTTCACCGAGCAGGGTTACGAGGCGACCTCGCTGCGGGAGATCGCCGAGGAGCTCGGGGTGACGAAGGCCGCCCTGTACTACCACTTCAAGACGAAGGACGACATCGTGGCGAGCCTCGTCGACGGCCGGCTGGCGCAGCTCGACGAGTTGCTCGAATGGTTCAAGGGCCAGCCGAAGACCACGGAAACACGGCGCGAGCTGGTCGAGCGCTACGCCGAACTGCTGAGCGGGACCCGGCACATCGAGGTGGCCAGGTTCCTGGAGCGCAACCAGACCGCGATGCGGGACCACCCCACGCTCATCAAGATCCGCGACCGGATGATGGATCTCGCGGCCGAGATGAGCGGGCCCGACGCCACGCCCGTCGAGCGCATCAGCCGCTCGCTGGCGATGTTCGCCGTGCACGCGGGCAAGTGGCTGGTGAAGGAGGGCGAGCTCTCCGAGGACGAGGTGCACAAGGCCGCCCTGGAGGTGGCCAGGCGCCTGCTGGAGGTCTGACTCCTGGGGCTTCCCACGTCCAAAGAGACGATTGACTCATCGGATGGAGGGCAGAGGGGTCCATGCACGCATCCGATTGGGAGGAGGAGTAGGCGGTGGAGGCCACGATAGCGCTCCGGCTGCCCAGGGATGCGGCGAGCGTCCCACTGACCAGGCAGATGTTGGACGGCACGCTGCGATCACTAGGCGTCGAACCACAAGTACGCGATGACATCGAGCTCATGCTCACCGAGGCCTGTTCCAATGTGATCAGGCACGCGGAGCCGAGCGACGACTACACGGTCAGCGCGACCGTGCACGATCATCTGTGCATCATCAAGGTCATCGACACCGGGAACGGGTTCGACCCTGAGAAGGACCCGAACAAGATGGTGGATCCCGAGCCCGGCGCCGAGCACGGACGGGGGATGCAGATCATGCATGCGCTCGCCGATGACATCCGCTTCACCAACAGGCGCGAGAACGGGGCAGTGGTCTGCCTGGAGAAACGCCTGCGGTACGCCCCCGGAGCGGCTGGACCGTCCCTCATGGCCACCTGAGACCCCCACCTGCAAGCGACGATCTTAAGGCGGCCATCCGAGATGGCCGCCTTAAGATCGTTGAACGCGCCGCCCGGTCAGAGCTGCGTGTGCCGCTCCGCCGGGCGGTGCGCGTGGATCCTCGAACGGTGCGCCTCCCCGCCGCGCCGGTACGCCCTGAGCTGGACGCCGCCGAGCGGGAGCCGACGGCGCATCCGGGGCACGGCCCCGCTCAGCTCCGCCCGCAGCCGGTCGGGAATCGCGCTCCCGCTGAGCTTCAGCGTCAGCTTCGGCCTGCGGTGGCCCAGCCGCCGCCGCAGCGCGCGCCAGTCCGCCATCGAGCCGGCCAGCACCGCGAAGCCGACGAGGGCGAGCACCGAGATGCCGAGCACGGCCAGGACGATGAGCAGGAGCGCGGCCAACAGGGAGCCGATCGTGCCGATCACTTCCAACATTTGGCGGAAAGTGCCCGCCCACCACCCCTTTATGCCAACTTCTCTGGGTATATCGGCCTTACTCTGGCGTACCACCGTTGAGTTGGTCGAGTCGCCCGGGCAGGAGGTCGAGCCGGCGCAGTATCACTCCCTCCCGCAGCGCCCACGGGCACACCTCGAGCCGGTCCACCTCGAACAGGTCCATGGTCGCGTCGGCGACCAGCGCCCCGGCGGCGAGCTGCGCCGCCCGGCCCTCGGACACGCCGGACAGCTGGGCCCGCTCGGCGGCGCCCATGGTGGTGAGCTTGATCACCCATTCGGCCATGTCCGCCCGGGACAGCGAGCGCGAGACGTACGGGCCCTCGCTGGAGGGCGCGGCGCCGGCGATCCTGGCGAGCTGCTTGAACGTCTTGGACGTGGCCACCGCGCGGTCGGCCTCGCCGTATCTGACGACGCCGCCGACCGTGCGGGCGATCTCGGTGCGTACGTGCCTGCGCAGCGCGCGGACCTCCTCCGGCGACGGCGGATCGCCGGTGAACCAGTCGCGCGTCAGCCGCCCGGCGCCCAGCGGCAGCGAGACCGCCACGTCGGGCTCCTCGTCCACCCCCGCGGCGATCTCCAGCGAGCCGCCCCCTATGTCGAAGGCCAGCAGCCGCCCCGACGACCACCCGAACCACCGCCGCACGGCCAGGAACGTCAGCCTGGCCTCGTCGCGCCCGGACAGCACCTCGATGTGCACGCCGCTGCGCGC
Source organism: Nonomuraea sp. NPDC050786 (assembly GCF_040654115.1). NCBI lineage: Bacteria > Bacillati > Actinomycetota > Actinomycetes > Streptosporangiales > Streptosporangiaceae > Nonomuraea > Nonomuraea sp. NPDC050786. The sequence continues at coordinate 50,602 of NZ_JBFAHJ010000038.1, read as the reverse complement.
CTCGACCTGCGCGAGCACCTCCTCGCCGTTGGCCGCCTCGCGCACGGCGGAGGTGGCGAAGGCCAGCAGGTCCTCCACCCCCTTGTCCTCCGCCAGGGCCACGGCCTCCTCGACGAACGCGGCGAGCCGCTCGATGCCCTCGTCGGCCAGCCGGTTCTCCTCGCCCAGGTATTCCGTGAGGCGCAGCCCCTCCTTGTGGGAGTAGGCGGGAATGGGCCGGGCGCCCCTGTGGGCGTCGACGACCAGTAAATGGACGGTGTTCGAACCGATGTCCAGCACGCCGAGTCGCATGGGAAAACGCTACCGGTCCGCTGCTCCGACAGCGAAGCGGAGTCCTGCGTGACCGAGCGTGTCGCGGCAGGTCCGCCTGCCTCCCGGGCGGTCCGGCCGGGCGCTCGGGCAGGCTTCTGCCCCGTCGTGATCGTGGGCAGGCCCGAGGCACTACCCTTCCTTGGTGGTGTGACACGTTGGGGGGATCTTTGAGCGCTTGCTGTGGCCCGACCAGAGGCGGAGCCCCCGGGGCCGGAGCCGGAGCGGCCGGAGCCGGGGCTGGGGCCGCCGGAGCCGGGGCCGCAGGGGCGGCCGAGGCCGTCGCGGAGCCGTACCGGCAGCGCGCCGGGATCGCCGCGCGGCCGGCGGCGGCGCGCGGGATGGTGCGCATACCGGGAGGAACGTTCCTCATGGGCGGGGACGACCCGGACGGGCGGCCCGAGGACGGCGAGGGGCCGGTTCGGGAGGTACGGCTGGAGCCGTTCATGATCGACCCGGCGTGCGTGACGAACGCCCAGTTCGCCACGTTCGTCAAGGAGACCGGGTACGTCACCGAGGCGGAGCGGATCGGCTGGTCGTTCGTGTTCGCTCAGTTCGCCGCGCGCGGGGTGATGGACGCCACGGTGCCGGGCGCACCCTGGTGGGCGGGGGTTGAGGGCGCCACGTGGCGCTCGCCGGAAGGCCCCGGGTCGTCGGTGGGCGACCGGCAGAACCATCCCGTCGTGCACGTGTCGTGGAACGACGCCACCGCGTACGCCGCGTGGGCGGGCAAGCGGCTGCCCACGGAGGCCGAGTGGGAGATGGCCGCCCGCGGCGGCCTGGAGCGCAAGCGCTACCCGTGGGGCGACGAGCTGGCGCCCAAAGGGCGGCAGCGCTGCAACATCTGGCAGGGCCCCTTCCCGGCCGCGCCGAGCAAGGGGACGATGCCGGTGAAGTCGTTCCAGCCCAACGGGTACGGCCTCTACAACGTCTCGGGCAACGTGTGGGAGTGGACGGCCGACTGGTGGGGCACGGAGTGGGAGCCGTCCGCCGACAACCCGGCAGGTCCGGCCGAGGGCACGGCGAAGGTGATCCGCGGCGGCTCGTACATGTGTCACGATTCCTACTGCAACCGCTACCGGGTGGCGGCCCGCACCTCCAACACGCCTGACTCCTCGACCGGGCACACGGGTTTCCGCTGTGCGGCCCTAGTCTGATCGCATGTCACGAACCCTGCGACTGTTGATCACCGGCGGCGGCACCGGTGGTCACACCTATCCGGCTCTGACCACTCTGGCGGCCGTTCAGCGACGTCAGGTGCCGCACGACGTGCTCTGGGTGGGCACGGCCAACGGCCTGGAGGCGCGGATCACGGCCGAGCACGGCATCCCCTTCAAGGCGATCACGACGGGAAAGCTGCGGCGCCGCCCGAACCTCAAAGAGCTGGGCACCAACATCGCCGACGTGTTCCGCATCCCGATCGGGGTGCTGCAGGCGGTGGGGCACGCGGCCCGCTACCTGCCCGACGTGGTGCTCTCGACCGGGGGGTACGTGGCGGTGCCCATCGGGGTGGCGGCCAAGCTGATCCGCCGGCCTCTGGTGATGCACGAGCAGACGACCGTGATCGGGCTGGCCAACCGGATCCTGGCCAGGCTGGCGACCAGGATCGCGCTGTCGCACGAGTCGTCGCTGGAGTACCTGCCGGCCTCCGCGCGGTCGAAGGCCGTGGTGACGGGCAATCCGATCAGGCCGGAGCTGCTGCAGGGCAACCGGGCGGCGGCGTACGACCTGTTCGGGCTGACGTTCGAGGTGCCGCTGATCTACGTGACGGGCGGCGCGCAGGGCAGCAAGCAGATCAACACCTTGATCGCGGAGATCCTGCCGCGGCTGCTGCCGCACGCGCAGATCGTGCACCAGTGCGGACCGGCGTGGATCGACCAGATGCGGGCCGTGCAGCTCCCCTCCGACCTGGCCGATCGCTACCATCCGGTGCCCTATGTGGGCGGGGAGCTGGCCGACCTGTTCGCCGCGGCCGACGTGGTGATCTCCCGCAGCGGGGCCGGGACGGTGTCGGAGCTGACGGCCATCGGCAGGCCCTCCGTGCTGATCCCGTTGATCCCGGCGGGCGGTGACGAGCAGCGCAAGAACGCCGCGTACCTGGCCTCGGCCGGGGCGGCGCGGGCCCTGCTGGAGCCGAACCCGTCAGCCGAGCAGCTGCTCTCCGAGCTGATGCCGCTGCTGGCCGACCCCGAGCTGCGCCAGGCGATGGGGCAGGCGGCGGCCAAGCTCGGCCGCGTGGACGCGGCCGACGCGCTGTGCGACCTCCTTCTGGAGACCGCCCGCCCCGTCTGAGCCCCCCGCCTCCCGAGAGCGTGTTCGCCGCTGCTACCGGCCTGGTAATACCCTGGATATGCGGATTGCTCCTCGCCCTGAAGGAGACCCCGGTGACGCGGTGAAGGGCAGGGGATGGGGATGGGCGAACGGCGTGCGCCTGGTCTGCGGATCAGGAGGGCGGACCAGGTTGCCGAGGAGCGCAAACGGCTCCTGGCGCTGGCCGGCGACGAGCTGTGGGGGCTCGAGCTCCTGCGGTTCGCGATCCAGCAGGCGGTTGCCGAGCTGGCCGGCCTGGGCGGCATGGTGCACCTCGGCAGCCCCGGCTTCGGCGGAGGGCTGCGCCTTGCGGTGACCAGCGGACTCCCCCGCGCTTTCACCCAGGAGTGGGAGCGCGTCGACGGGAACGGCCCGCTCCCCCCGGCGCGCGCTTTCCGGGACGGCGCGTTCGTACATGCTTCTCTGGTGCACCTCTACGGCGGGCTGCCCGACCAGGGCGCGACCGGGAACGGGGAGCCGGACGGGGCCGGACGCGGATCCCGGCCGGTCGGCACCGCGATGGCGGCGGTCCCGCTGCTCGGCCCCGGCGGGCCCATCGGCACGCTGTCGGTCGTGACGGCCTCCTCGTGCAAGCCGTCGGCCGGGCGACGGGCCTTCCTCGACCTGCTGGGCCGGTGGGCCGGCGAGCGTCTGGGCAGGCACGCGGCGCCGCCGCCCGATCCGGGCCTCATGGGCCGGCAGGAGCCGCCTCTGCCGCAGGACCCGCAGGCGGTCGGCACGTGGGACTGGGACATCCGCACCGGTGACATCCTCTGGAACGACGCCATGCCCAGGGTGCTCGGCCTCGATCCGGCCACCTTCGACGGCCGGATCGACACCTGGATGGGCGCCATCCACCCCGAGGATCTGCCGTGGGTGCTGTCCGACATGGACGAGGCGATCTACACGGGGAGGATGCACAGCACCGAGTACCGGGTGTGCCGCCAGGACGGGACGATCGGCTGGGTGCGGGTGCGCGGCCGGGCGGTGCTCGACGACAGCGGCGAGGCGGCACGCATGGCCGGCACGCTGTGGGACGTCTCCGGGGCCCATGACGTCCTGGAGATGGTCACCGACCCGCAGGCGCAGAGCTCCGAGAGCGTTTCCGCGGAGCGGGCCTCCCATATCAGGCGGCTGGCCGGCGCGCTGGCCGAGGCGGTCACCGTGCGGGACGTGGTGGACGCCTCCGCCGATCACATCCTGCCCTCGTTCGGCGCCTCCGGGCTGATGCTCGCCTTCCTGGAGGGCGACCGCCTGCGGCCGGTCGGGTTCACCGGATACCCCAACGAGTTCGTCGACCGGATAGCCCGGAGGCCGACCTCCTGGAGCCTGCCGATCATGGGGGTCCTGCGGGAGCGCACCCCCATCTTCATCAGCTCCTCCGAGGAGTACATCGAGCGCTACCCCGCGACGGCCGACATCCCGGCGGTGGCGGGCAAGCAATCATTCGCCTTCCTGCCGCTCATCGCCTCGGGGCGCCCGGTGGGCAGCTGCGTCGTCTCCTTCACCGATCCGCGCCGCTTCACCGGCGTGGAGCGCAACCTCCTCACCACGCTCAGCGGGCTGATCGCCCAGGCCATGGAGCGGGCCCGCCTGTACGACAGGGAGCACACGCGGGCCCGGGAGCTGCAGCGCGGGCTGCTCCCGCGCGAGCTCCCCAGTCTGCCCGCAGTCACGCCCGCCGCCCGCTACCTCCCCGCGAGCACGGACATGGAGGTCGGCGGCGACTGGTACGACGTCATCCCGCTCTCGGCGGACCGGGTCGCCATCGTCATCGGCGACGTCATGGGACACGGCGTCGCCGAGGCGGTCACCATGGCCCGCCTGCGCACCGCCGTCCGCACCCTGGCCGACCTGGAGCTGTTCCCGGACGAGCTGCTCTCCCACCTCAACGACCTGGTCAGCGACCTCGGCGACGACTTCTACGCCACCTGCCTGTACCTGGTCTACGACGCCACCACCCGCTCCTGCGTCATGTCCCGCGCCGGCCATCCCCCGCCCGCCGTCGTCCACCCCGACGGCACCGTCCGCTTCCCCGACGCCGACCCGAACTCACCCCTCGGCGCCGCCACCCCGCCCTTCGACACCGTCGAGCTGGACCTGCCCGAAGGCAGCCTGCTGGTGCTGTACACCGACGGCCTGGTCGAATCCCCCACCATGGACATCGACCAGGGCATGACCCGGCTCGCCAAGGCGCTGCGCGGCACGGTCTCCGGGGCTCCGGCCGGACACCGGGATCACGCCGCGGCGCCGGACGCGGCGGGGCTGGACTGCGCCGAATGCCTCGAATCCCTGTGCGACACCCTCACCGCCACCCTGCTGCCCGGCAGGAAGCGGACGACCGACGACGCCGCGCTGCTGGTCATCCGCACGCACGCGCTGGCCAGCGAGGACATGGCCTGCTGGCCGCTGCCCGAGCACCCCAAGGCCGCGGGCGAGGCCCGCGAACACGTCCGCGCCCAGCTGCGCGCCTGGGACCTGGACGACCTGTCGATGACCACCGAGCTGCTGGTCAGCGAGCTGGTCGGCAACGTCGTCCGGCACGCCAAGGGCCCCATCCACCTGCGCCTCCTGCGTACCGACGTGCTCACCTGCGAGGTCTCCGACGGCAGCCTCACCACCCCGCGCATCCGCCGGGCCGCCGACACCGACGAGGGAGGGCGCGGGCTCCAGCTGGTCGCCGCGCTCGCCCATCGCTGGGGCACCCGCTACACCACCACCGGCAAGTGCATCTGGACCGAACAGCCCTTGAAATCCGAATCGCCCATCCTGCTCCCCGAGCAGGCCGGCCTGGACCTGTACGACCTGCTGGGCGAGGAGTGAGGCTAAGGCTCGAGGGAGCGGAAGGCCTCGTGGGCGGAGTGGACGCTGCGCCGGAGCGCCTGTTCGAGCCGGTCCGCGTCCTGCGCCAGGCGCTCCAGCTCCGGCACGGCGAACCCGTCGGCCCCGGTCTCGGCCACCAGCTCCTCGTACTGGTGCACCCGTCCCCGCAGCTCCTCGATCTGGTGCTGGGCCAGGTACGCCCGCTCGGCGTCGGCCACGTTGGACGCGTAACGTTCCAGCGCCTCCACGCGGGCCAGCACGGCCTCCTCGCTGCTGTCGAGCGCTCGCGCCAAGGGCGCGGCCACGGCCTCGACCTCGGGTGTGACCCCCTTCGACACGGTCTCCCTGTGCTTGGCGCGCAGCGCGGAGAGCTTGGCCAGCAGCCGGGCGATCTCCCACTCCTGGGCCGGCAGCATCACGGCGTTGCGCACGTCGTCGAGCAGGCCCTCGGCGTTGACCCGGGAGTCGGTGACGGTGGCGATGGCGCGCTGGGCGCGGGCGAGGAGGCGGGCGGAGGACTCGTCGAGGTCCTCCACGAGCACGTAGCGCCCCTCGTACGAGCGCAGCTGCTCGTAGACCTCGCGCTCGTGCTCCACCTCCTCGTCCTCCGGCCAGTCGGTGCGGACGAACAGCGCGATCATCAAGGGGATGCCGAGGAGCACGAGCATCAGTCCGAGGCCCCGGCCCACCAATCCGATGCCGGCCAGCACCCCGAAGAACATCACCGTCCCGAACACCGCCATCATGCGGTAGTGCGTGCCCGACATGGCCCGCTTCGGCTCGGGGGCCCAGCCCTGGCGCATCTTGATCAGCACCCGGCTGCTCTCCCTGAGCAGCTGCGCGTCATCCGGCGGCATCTCTGGGTCAACCACCACTTCCGCCACGAATCCGGATTTTAAGGGAATTCACCCCCTAAGGTGTCGAAAAGCTTCATGTGCGGAGCTGACGCTGTCGCGTAGTGCCTGCTCCAGGCGGTCGGCGTCGTCGGACAATCGGCTCAGCTCGGGCACGGACGACCCGTCGGCGCCCGACTCGGCGAGGAGTTCCTCGTAGCGGGGCAGCTTGGCGCTGAGGCGCTCGATCTGGTGGCGGGCGCGGTAGGCGCGCTCGGCGTCGGCGACGTGGCCCGCGTAACGTTCCAGCGCCTCGACGCGGGCGAGCACCGCCTGCTGGCTGCTGTCGAGCGCCTGGGCGAGGGGTTCGGCGACGGCGGCGACCTCGGGGGTGAGGCCCTCCGAGACGACCTCCTGGTGCTCGGCCCGCAGCTCCGACAGCTTGGTCAGCAGCCGGGCGATCTCCCACTCCTGGGCGGGCAGCATCACGGCGTTGCGCACGCCGTCGAGCAGGCCCTCCGTGTTGACGCTGGAGTCCATGACCTGGTCGATGGCCGCCTGGGCGCGGATCAGCAGTGCCCTGGCGGGCTCGTCGAGCTGCTCGCGGAGCACATAGTGGCCCTCGTGCCTGCGCGCGCCGTCGTAGACCTCGCGCTCCAGGGCGTGCGCGCGCTCCACCTCGGCGTCGGGCCTGGGCCTGAGCAGGACGCCGACGATCAGCAGGGCCGCGCACGTCATGATCACGACGAAGGGGGTGTAGCGTTCGGCGACGAAGAGGGCCAGTCCGTAGACGGCCGCCACCACGGCGGTCACCGTCGCCGCGAGCCGGGCGAGGAGGCCGGCGAGAGGGCGGTGGCGCTTGTGCGCGGGCACCCAGCCGGCGTGGATGCGTAAGAGGAGCTTGCGGTTGTCACGTAAGAGGGCCGCGACGTCGTCGGGCACCGCCGGATCGACTATCACCTTCGCATGACGTCCGGGCACGTTTTGATCCTATGCGGATTAATCAGCCTTCGAGATAGCGAAAGGCCTCGTGGGCGGACTGGACGCTGCGTCGTAAGGTGCGTTCGAGCACGTCGGCGTCGTCGGTCAGCCGCTCGATCTCGGGCACGGCGAGCGAGTCGGCGCCCGACTCGGCCAGCAGCTCCTCATAGCGCGGCAGCCGGGCGCGCAGCTCCTCGATCTGGCTGCGGGCGTGGTAGGCGCGCTCGGCGTCGGCGACGTGGGCGGCGTAGCGTTCCAGCGCCTCCACGCGGGCGACCACGGCGGCCTCGCTGTTGACCAGCGCGCGCTCGAGCGGCTCGATCACCGCGGCGACCTCGGGCGCGATGCCCCTGGCCAGCAGTTCCCTGTGCTCCTGGCGCAGCGCCGAGAGCTTGGCCAGCAGGCGGGCGATCTCCCACTCCTGGGCGGGCAGCATCACGGCGTTGCGGGCGTCGTCGAGCAGCCCTTCGGCGTTGACGTGGGAGCGCAGCACCGACCCGATCGCGCGCTGGGCCCTGAGCAGAACGGCCCGGGCCTCCGGGTCGAAGTCCTCGGGGAGCAGGTAGCGGCCGTCGTAGCAGCGGGCCTGCTCGTACACGCCGCGATCGTACGGCCGGCGATCCTCCGTCACCTCGTTCATGGTGGCGATCCTGACGAGGACGATGAAGACGTACGTGCCGAGCAGCACGAATCCGGCCGCCCTGATCGGCGAGGCCAGCAGGACGGCCATGAGGGCGATCATGACGGGGGTGGCGGCCAGGAGCGCCGCGCCTGCGGGGCTCTTGTGCCGCGGCGGGCGCACCTCGGCGGGCGGCACCCATCCGGCCCTGATCCTGGACAGCAGCGGGGCGTTGGCACGCAGCAGTCCGGCAGCTTCCGGAGGTACTCCGGGATCGACGACCACACCCACGTTCTGTCCTGGCACCCTGGCGCCCCCAACGCTCGTGATGTTCGTGATATTACGTAACATTCCACCGAAGTGTCAGCCCTCGGAAAGGACAGACGGGGGAACCACGGAGCCCGCTCGGGAGGCGCTTCCAGGGCGGCGGACAGGCATCGCCACGGCCTCCACCAGCACCGCAGCGGCCGCCCCCGCCCCTTTGGACGCGCGAGACGCGCTCACCGATGCTCTCCGGCACGCAACATGATCGTAGCCACCGGGGTAAGCGGGCCGGGTCGTCAGCGACGGGCCCGGTGCACGGTCAGCGCCGCGGCCACGCAGGCGACCGGGATGGCGGGCAGGACGCCGAAGAGCGTGCCGTGCAGGAATCACGGGCACGGGCGGGAGTAGACACGCTGCCCCGATCGCAGCGCCGTCGTTCAGATGAGCGTGGCCATCGCCCGTACGGTGATGCCTGTGCCGACCAGGAGGACGAGCGCGGCGGTCATCGTCGCCGTGTACGGCCGCAGCCGTCGCAGACGCCCCGCGAGGGCGAGATCGCGAAAGCGGCGCAGCACGAGCGCCGCGGCCAGCAGCGTCGCCGCCATGCCCAGGCCGTAGCACACAACGGTCATGACCCCGAACGCCGTACGCCCCAGCGCCATCGCGCCGAGCAGCACCACCAGCGCCGACGGACTGGGCACCAGCCCGCCCGCGACCCCTAGCGCCACCACTCCGCGATGCCCATGCCCGTGGCCATGCCCGTGGCCATGCCCGTGGCCATGCCCGTGGCCATGGCTGTGCCCGTGCCCATGCCCGGGCTTCCTGGAGCGCAGCGCGGAGCAGAGGAGCGCGGTGCCGATCAAGGCGATGAGCAGGCCGCTGACCACCCCGAGCCAGCCAAGCACCACTTCCCCGGCCACCGACGCGGTGATCGTGACGAGCAAGCCCAGGACCAGCACGCCCGCCGTGTGCGTCAGCGTCACAGTGGCCGCGACCGTGCACGCGTCCCGCAGCCGGCCGTCGCGTCCAGCGAGGTAGGCCGCCATGACTGTCTTGCCGTGGCCGGGCATGGCGGCGTGCACGGCGCCGAGGACCAGTGAGAGCAGGAGGGCCAGCAGTCCGAGCGGTATGGTCAGCCGCTCCGCGCCGATCACCGCGTTGAGGCGGTCGGCCAGCGTCCCCGTGTAGCGGGTGATCACGTCTACGCCGGGAACGCCCGCCGCCGTCCCGCGCTCCCCGCTGCCCGGCTCCGCCGTGAGCCGCGCCTGCCGGACGTCGGGCGGCGAGCTGAGCAGATCGGACGGGTAGTCGCGCAGCTCATCCGACATGCTGCGCGAGGGCACGCTGGAGTCGCGCAGCCGCACGCCTGAGCCGATCGCGGTGATCTCCCGCCAGCCCACTGCGTCGGCCCGGTGCGCGTTGGCGAAGGTGAGGGTGAGCGGCCGGTCCACGCGGATCGGGGCGCTCAGGCGGCAGGTGAGCCTGCTGGTACGCAGTCCCGCCGCGCCCGGCCGGTACGCGAAGGACGCCTCCTCGACCCGCCACGCCAGTGCCCGGCCCTCGGCCTGCCCGGCCACGTCGCCGCGCAGCTCCTCGCAGGCCCGCCGCGCGTGAAGCTCTGCCGGGCCGGTCGGCGGGTCCTGAAGCGTCGGGATCTCGGCGCTGTCGACGATCGCGACGTCCTCGATCCTGTCGTGGCGCACCGTCAGCCCGTCGTAGTGGTTGACGCTGAAGTTGCCCAGCGGATGGGCGGCCAGCACCACGCCAGCCAGAGCGGCGGCCGCGATCACGTTGCGTCACTCTCCAAGCGGGCCAGCGCAGCCCGTGCCCTGGCCGCGCCGTCCGGTGAGAAATGCGGGTTGATGGACAACGCTAGGGTCAGCTGGGCCCGCGCAGCCCCGGTGTGCCCCAGCGCCCGCTCGATCTCACCGCGGTGATAGGCGAACAACGCGTCCCGGCCGCCGAGCCGGGCGGCGCGGGCGGCGTACCCAGCGGCCTCGGTATCATGGCCGGCCCGGTGCAGGGCCCAGGCAAGCGCGTCGGCCACCTCCACGCTCTGCCGCCGCGCCCATTCCGCCCGCAGGTGCCGCACGGCCGTGTCCGGGTCGCCGTGGTCCGCTTCGAACCGGCCGTATGCGAGGTCGTCGTTGATCCCGTTGGCGGCCAACAGCTTGAGCTGCCCGCTGAACACGGTGTACTGCCGTCTGGCCCCGGCCCGGTCGCCGAGGTGTTCGAGCAGTTCGCCGTACTCGACGACGAATGAGGGTGAGCGGGCGACCGCGGCGGCGTAACCGCGCAACGCCTGTCCGGTGCGGCCAAGCGCGGCCTCGGCGCGGGCCCGGCCGGCCAGCGAGGGCGCGTGCGTGCGGTCAGCGGCCAGCGCCTGCTCGTAGAAGCCGAGTGCGGCCCGTGGGTCGCCGCCGCTCCAGGCCAGCTCGCCGAGTTGCCACAGCACGAACGCGTACTCTGCGGGATCTCCCGCGATCTCGCGTGCCCGTTCCAGCGCTGTACGGGCGGGGCCGGTGCGCCCGTGCAGGTGTTCCATGCGGGCGGCTCTGGTGAAGGAGGCGAGGTCGGGCCGCCCCTGGAGCATGCGGCGCAGTGCGCTCTGGGCCCGTTCGTAGTCACCGAGCTCCAGGTAGGCGTCGGTGAGCACGCCGTATAGTGCCCACCGGTATGGCGCCGCATTGCGGGCCTGCTCGGCCCAGCGCAGCCCGCCGGTGAAGTCGTGCTTGGCGTTGGCCAGAGCGCCCATCCCGATCACGGCGTCGATGTTCGGCCCGCCATCGTCCGCGGGCAGGCGCAGGGAACGCTCGAAGGCGCCCTGCGCCTTGCCGTAGTAGGTGACGTCGGCGCTGCGGCGCGCCTGCTCCAGGTAGACGCCGCCGAGGCTCGCCCAGGTCGCCGCGTCATCCGGGTGATGGCGCAGGTGTTCCTGGGCGTCCTCGATGTACTCGCTCAGCTCGTACGGCGACCACCCCTTAGGCCGCCCCTCAACGCGTGGGGGCGGCCCGTCGTCCCGGCGCAACACCCCGCCGGGGGCGAACAAGGTCAGCAGGGTGCACCCCAGTAGCAGGCAGCTGAGCAGGGGCAGGAGTCGTCGTACGTGTGTCATCTGATCGGATGTCCTCAGTGGGTCTGCTCAGTGGCTGGGTCTACCGGCGGGATCTAGGGGGCGGCGGTGACGGGCAGCGCGAGGTAGGGGAAGCTGTCGGAGATCGGCTTCCACAGGAAGGCAGGGCTGTTCTCGTTGACCACGTCGGGTTTGCCGTTGCCTGCGGGCTCGCCCAGGAGCATGCGCAGGTTGATGGTGACCACGTCGTCGATGAGGCGGCGGCCGTTGGGGTAGCCCTGCTTGTCGCCCTTGAGGATGCCCCACTTGTCGGGGTTGGCGGCCAGTGGGGTGCTCATGTTGAGCCGCAGCTCCTCCACCCGCGAGATGTCGGAGACATCGCGGTTGAGCAGGTGGGAGTTGAGGTCCTCCTTGATCGGGCCGTCACGCTGGGTGGTGAGCCCGGTGAGGTAGATCTCCTCCAGGTCCTTGCGCGGCGCGGGCGGTGCCTTGGCATTCACCCGGTCGGCGACGACCTTGGCCTGGTGCGGGTCCAGGGTGGACGGGCCGACGAGCCCGCCGCTCTCATCGTTCTCCGGTCGCAGGGTGTTGAAGCGGTCGCGCTCGACGAGCGGAATGATGACCTCGTTGTAGTTCGGGTTGCCGAGCCGCGACACCTGCCGGTGGTCGGAGCCGAGCGACTTGCGCGAGGCCGTGGTCCATATGCCGACGACGGGGTTGGCCGAGGCGTCGCCGCCGAGCGCCAGCTCCGACTTGGGCAGCTGGAGGGCCAGCGAGCTGACGTTCATCGGCACGCCGGACTTGATCGGGAAGAACCGCAGGCCGAACCTGAGCGTGTTCACGGCGTCGTTGTCGGAGTAGAACGGGTCCGCGGCCGTGCCGGTGAAAACCTTCCCGCCGCCGGGCAGGTCGCGTACGGCCTTCTGGCGAAGCCGCGAGTAGCCGGGCGTGATCAGGGGGCCCATGTCGGTGGGCGCCACGTACCCGTTGGTGACCAGCGTCTGCGCGGGCTTGCCCTCCTGCAGCTTGGTGAGCGTGTAGCTCTGCTCGACCAGGGAGTCGACCGGGCCCGCCTGGTGGGTGCGCTTGCGGATGAAGGAGGGCACGCCGGGCAGCGGGCTGTTCTTCTGGAACGTCCACCGGTAGGTGATCGCGGGCTTACCCGTGCCCGTGTTGTCGATGTGCACCTCGTAGCGGGTGTTGGTGTCGAAGTCGTACGGCTTATGCGGGATCTGGAAGGGGATGTAGTCGGCGATGATCGTCACCGTGTCCGGGTTCTCCGGGCTGGTGAAGGCGTACAGGTCGCTGGCGTCGATCTGTTTGTCGGCGAAGGTGGCCGGGGCGTCCCAGTGACTGGTCGCCTCGCCCGCCCGCATTGCGGGGCCGAGTAGCGCGGTGGTCGTCAGCACGGCCGTGGAGGCGGCCGCGATGAGGAGCCAGGCTCGCCTGCTCTGGCTGCCGGTGTGGTGCATCTGTCCCTCGTTTCGCGGAGCGCCCGGCCCGCGGGTCTCACCGCGGGCGCGGGCGGTGGATCTCAAGTGAGGACGAGCGTCACGGCACGTACTGGACGACCGCGTCGAGGTTTGCGAGATAGTCGCCCTCGGCCACCTGGATGCCGGTGAGGTCCCTGACCTTCTGGCTGAGGTATGCGCTGACGTAGAAGGGCCAGTGCTTCGGCCCGATGCCGCCTTCGAGCGGACGCGGTGTCGGAACGTTCCAAGCGAACTCTTCCAGCTTGTACGTCGCCACCAGCTGCTCGCCCTGCTCCTGACCGTCGAGCGTGACCTGGGCGTGGGCACCGTCAGGGCGCAGGTAGATGTCGTGGACGGTGGCCTTGTGCCCGCTCCGGACATCGTTCAGCGTGAAGCCGCCGGGGTAGTACACGCCCTTGCACGGGTCGATGTGGTCCTGCTGCCAGCCGATGGGCATGTAGACACCGGCGTTGCCGGGTTTGGCCTGGATGGGGTCGACGCCCTCCACCCGGACGCCGCGCTCGGTGAGCAGGCTGACGATCTTGTTGCCGAAGTCGAAGTTCGCGTGACCCTTGGGGCCGAAGTAGGGGAACTTGAAGCATCCGGCGCTGGGCGGGTCGATGGAGGGGGAGTTTCCGGGAATGGGCGCGCTTGGTAGCGGGGAGAATGGGCCGGCGGCGGCGGAGAGGGTCGGCATTACCAGGAAGGCGGCGACGACGGCGAGGAGTTGAGCGATCCGGGCGAACACACGCATACCGCTTCGACCTTTCGTCGGAGAGGAAGTCGCAGGAGCTCTTTGACCTGCATTTACTCACTCACCGTAGTTAGGCAAACACACACTGTAAAGAGCCGCAAGGACTCTTGTCGAAATATTCGGCTGTCGATCTTCGCTTTTTTCAAGGTCCAGAGGCGTTCCGTACCTGGTCGATGAGGGCGTATCCCGAGGGGAGCGGCCACGCGCCGCGCGAGAAGGCCGTGAACGGCGTCGTCTGCTTCGGGTGGGCGACGGGCTCCCAGGTGACGGCGAGTATCGCCATGGCTCCACCAGCACCGCAGCGGCCGCCCCCGCCCCTTTGGACGCGCGAGGCGCGCTCATCGATGCTCTCCGGCACGCAGCATGATCGTAGCCACCGGGTAATGCCAGCCGGATCGTCAGCGACGAGCCCCCTGCACCGTCAGCGCCGCGGCCACGCAGGCGACCGGGATGGCGGGCAGGACGTACCGGTGGTCGAAGTCGAGGGCGGCCACCGGCGCGACGAGCAGGAACATCGCGAACGACCACGGCAGCACGACCGGACACCGGCGCGCCACCGCACCCACCCCGCCCGCCAGCAGCAGGACGCCGAAGAGCGTGCCGTGCAGGAACCACGGGTACGGGTAGGCGGCCAGGACCGAGGCGAAGGGCTCGACGGAGCGCATGCCCCGGATGTCCGGGCCGTAGTCGTTCCGCACCTGGTCGATGAGGGCGTACCCCGAGGGGAGCGGCCACGCGCCGCGCGGGAAGGCCGTGGACGGGGTCATCCGCTGCGGGTGGGCGACGGGCTTCCAGGTGAAGGCGAGCGAGGTGTCGCGGGCGACCTCGCGCAGGTAGTCGAGGGGCTGCGCGGCGATGGCCCTGAGCGCGAACGACCTGGCCAGGTCGTTATGGACGAACCGGTCGCCGGGCAGGCGGTTGAGCGAGGCCCGGGGGTCCCAGACGTACTCGGAGGCGGCGTCCAGGACGGTGCCGTTCGGGCAGAGCACCGCCTGCTCCGGTGGCGGCTTGATGATCGAGCAGTCGGCGAAGGTCATGGTACGCGCCCACAGGGCGACGCCGTCCGAGCCGCTGAGCGCGAACCTGCCGTGGTGCTGGGCGTACCAGCCGGCGTAGGCGAGCAGCGGCAGCGTGCCGGCCACCGCCAGGGCGAGGGCCTGCCGCCACGACGTGCGCCGCGCCAGCAGGTAGAGGGCGGCCAGGCCGATCAGCGGCACGGTCGCGGTACGCGTCAGTCCGGCGAGCGCGAGGAGCACCCCCGCTGCCGCGCCTGTCCAGGTGGCGGCCCGCGTGGACGCCTCGGGCTGCCGCAGCAGCACGAGCAGCGCGGCCACGACGAGGAAGATGACCTGCGAGTCCGACAGCACGGCGTGCTCCAGACGGACGAACGCCGGGTCGAACAGCACCGGCACCGCCGCCAGCGCCGCGGCCCAGCCCGGCAGCGACCGCCGGCGCAGCAGCAGGTAGATCATCGCCCCGGTGGCCAGCCCCATCGCGTGCTGCACGCCCACGACCAGCTCCACGCTGTGGAAGGGCCGTAGCGCCCACAGGAACCACGAATAGCCCGCCGGGTGGAACGCGCCCTGCGGCCGCATGTGCACGGCCGTGTCCAGGTACGTGAAGGAGTCGTACCAGTAGAGCCGCGCCGTGTCGTACCCCAGCATGACCAGCACGCGCAGCGCGGCGGCGAGGACGAGCACGCACCCGAACAGCCCATGAGCGCGCACGAGGTCCGGACGTTCCAGGCGTGCCCCCATGGGCGTGGGCGCCAGCATGGACGTCATGGCCTTCACCCCCGAAAGAGCCGGGCGGATCCCGGCTTCGGGCGGCCAGTCCAGTGCGTCACTTATAACCTGAACGTCACTGATTTTGGTTATGCGCGCGTTATGCCGACCGGAGCAGACTGGCGGCTTTTAGATCTTTTTGGGGGCGCGGTGCGCGTTTTGGTCGCCGAGGACGAGCGGATGCTCGCCGACTCGATCGCCGAGGGGTTACGCGGGGAGGCACTGGCCGTCGACGTCGCCTATGACGGGGACGCGGCGCTCGAACGGCTCGGCGTGCACGACTACGACGTGGTGATCCTCGACCGGGACCTGCCGATGGTGCACGGGGACGAGGTGTGCCGGACCGTGGTCGAGCAGGGCTGGCCGGTACGGGTGCTCATGCTGACCGCCGCGGGCGACGTGCGGGCCCGGGTGGCCGGGCTGTCGCTGGGGGCCGACGACTACCTGCCCAAGCCGTTCGCGTTCGAGGAGCTGGTGGCCCGGGTGCACGCGCTCGGGCGGCGGTCCAGGCGCGCCGACCCGCCGATGCTGGAGCGGGCGGGGGTACGGCTGGACTGGGCGCACCGGCAGGTGTTCAGGGAGGGCAGGTACGTGCCGCTCGCCCGCAAGGAGTTCGGCGTGCTGGCGGAGCTGCTGCGCGCCCAGGGGGCCGTGGTGTCGGCCGAGACGTTGCTGGAGAAGGTGTGGGACGAGCACATCGACCCGTTCACGAACACGGTGCGCACGACGATGATGAAGCTGCGCAAGAAGCTCGGCGAGCCGCAGGTCATCGAGACCGTGCCCGGATCGGGGTACCGCATCCCATGAGCATGCGCCTGCGGTTCGCGCTGGCCTGCGCGGGCGTCTTCTTCGTGATCGCCGGGACCGCGCTGGTCTCCGTCTACTTCGTTGTCCGGGCAAGCCTGCAATACCGGGCGAGCGTGTTCACTCCCAACTCCATCGTGCTTCCCGACGATCGATGGGGCTGGCTGTCGAGCCAGCGTTTCGATGACGGTTATGAGCTCGCCCGGAAGTTCGCCCTCAAGGTGCACGGCACCTACCAGGACAGTGTCCTCGACAACCTGCGTAACGCCGGCGTGCTGACCGTGCTCGCCGGCACGGGGCTCGCGTTCGGGGTCGGCTGGCGGACGGCCGGCATGGTGCTCCGCCCGCTCAGGAACGTCACCGACACCGCCCGCCGCATCGTCCAGAATCACGACCTGAGCGAGCGCATCGGGTACAAGGGCTCGCGCGACGAGATCAAGGAGCTGACCGACAGCTACGACGTGATGCTCGACCGCCTCGCGCGCTCGTTCGACGGCCAGCGCAGGTTCGTCGCGAACGCCTCGCACGAGCTGCGCACCCCGCTCACCATCAACAGGACGCTCGTGGACGTCGCCGTGCGGCGGCCGGACGCGACCGAGGACGTCAAGCGGCTCGGCGAGTCGCTGCTGCTGGTCAACGCCCGCCACGAGCGGCTCATCGACGGCCTGCTGGCGCTCACCGAGGGCGAGCAGGCGGTGCTGGACCGGCGGCCGTTCGACCTGGCGGACGTGGCCGAGCACGTGCTGGACCAGGCGGCGGGCGAGGCGGCCGAGCGCGAGGTGACCATGCACCGGCTGCTCGACCCCGCTCCGACGGCGGGCGAGGCGGTGCTGGTGGAGCGGCTGGTGCAGAACCTGGTCGAGAACGCCATCCGGCACAACCACCCGAAGGGCGAGGTGTGGGTGACGACGCGGCGGCGGGCCGACCGGGTCGAGCTGGTCGTGGCCAACACGGGGCTGCAGGTGCCGCCGTACGAGATCGAGACGATCTTCGAGCCGTTCCGGCGGCTGCACGGCGACCGGCTGCGCTCGGACCGGGGCAGCGGGCTGGGCCTGTCGATCGTACGGGTGATCACCGAGGCGCACGGCGGCACGGTCGCGGCCACTCCCAGGGACGAGGGCGGGCTGACGATCACCGTCGAGCTGCCCGTCCACTCCGAGGGCGGCTCAGTCTAGACCCTGGATCTCCCAGAGCGCCGTCTCCGGTATGCCGGCCTTGACGAGCTGTTCCCACGTGCCCATCCGGTCGGCCGGGTCGGCGAGCATGGCCTGCAGCAGCGGCCGCAGCTCCGCGTGGTCGGCCCCGTCCTCCGCCCACATCGCCCCCAGCGCCCGGTGCATGGCGGGCGAGCGCACGGCCACCGTCCGCACCAGCTCCTCCAGGATCGCCAGGCGGTCCCGGTACGGCAGGAAGCGGCCCTCCCCCAGGGCCCGCAGCAGCAGGTCGAGCAGCCGCCGGTGGCGGGGCGTGTGGCCGGTGGCGACCGCGACGACGACGTCGCCCATGCCGCCCGTCCCGTCGCCTCCGAGCACGACGTCCTCCTTGCCGTCCTCGACCACGCGGTGCGCCGACAGCGCGGTGACCAGCCCGGTCCAGCCCTCCTGGCCGAGCTGCCCCTTCCACAGGTGGCTGAGCGAGGACCACTGCTCCAGGTGGTCGGGGCCGGGCAGGATCGACGAGACGCGGACCGGCTCCTCGGAGGCGCAGACGATGAGCACGGTCAGGTTCGCCGAGTAGGCGGCCAGCCGGCGGGTCAGCGTGTGGCGTACGGGCTGGAACCCGGTGAAGTGGCGGCGCGGCCGCTCGTGCAGCGACCGGCGCAGCAGCCCGGCCAGCAGCTCCACGCAGCGGGCCCGCACGGCGGAGGGCACCTCGTCCAGCAGCTCCAGGACGAACCCCACGGTCGGGCCGCGCTCGGCCAGGCAGGAGTGGGACGTGACCGCGTACAGCAGGTCGTCGTCCACGGCCTGCACCACCGCGAGCGGCTCGTCCCCCGCCAGGCGGCGCCGCCTGTCGAGGTCGCGCAGCGCGTAGACGGCCAGCCAGGCCACCAGGAACTCGCCGAACGTGGCGTGCAGGAACGCGTAACCGGTCCTGGGGCCGTTGCCGCGCACGAAGAAGAACCGCTCGGTGGCCTTGCGCGCCCAGTCGATCCGGTCCTCGTCGTCCGGCTCGTCCTCGCCGCCGTGGCAGAGGGCCGGCAGGTCGCGCTCGAGCGCCTCGTCGGTGATGAGCTGGCGGCCGCGGGCGAGCATGGACAGCGCCACCGCGCCGAGCAGCACCAGCTCCTGGTCGATGGCGACCCGCCGCACGCCGCCGGTCTCGCGCTCGGTGTAGTCGCGCAGCAGCACCTCGTACAGGCGGGCGCGGCCGAGCGGCCCGTGGTCGTGCTGGAGCGCGTTGCCGCCCGCGTCGTAGAGGGCGAGCAGCAACAGCAGCAGCGGCTGCCTGGCCATCTCGCCGTGGACCAGCGCCGCCTCGGCGGGCAGGGGCTTCAGGTCGCGGCGGGCGAGCAGGGCGCGGTTGGCCTGGTCCCAGATGTTCAGCCACTGCCGCACCTGATCGTCGTCGAACGGCTGGAGCTGCAGGCCCAGCAGGCCCTCGGGGAGGCGCATCCGTTCGGCCACCACCGTGCGGCTGGTCACGATCACCGCCGCCGGGCGGCCCAGCTCCGCCTCCCTGGCCTGGAACTCCTGCACCCGTTCGAGGTAGTCGTAGCGGTTGACGCCGCCCTGCACCAGCTCGTCGAACCCGTCGAGGAGGATCACCGGCATGGCCCCGTCCGCGGCCGCCACCAGCTCGGCGTAGCCCACCTCCTCCCCCAGCACGGCCGCGAGGGCCTGCTCGATCTGCTCGGTGACGTCCGCCCGCGCGGCCACGCTTCCGAGCTCGACCCGGATCGGCAGGAACTCCGACCTGGCCAGCCGCGCGGCGAGCACCTCGGTCAGCTTGGTCTTGCCCGAGCCGGGCTCGCCCAGCACGAGCAGCGGCGCCTGGGTGGCGCGCAGCGAGGTGAGGTGGCCGACCAGGAACGCCTCGGTGTCGGGCAGCAGCCGCTGCTCCTCCCACCAGCTAAGCTGCGCGGGCGCGGACTCGCGGGTCAGCTCGGCGACCCGGAAGCGGGGGCTGAGGTAGCCCTCGCCGAGCAGCGGGAGCGAGACGGCCTCGGGGAGCTTGCCGGCCAGCAGCAGCGGCCGGTCGAGCAGGTTGGCGGCCATCCTGGCCAGGTGGATCATGGGGCGGTCGCCGACCCGCGGCGGGGCCAGCTCGGCCAGCAGCCAGGCCACCCGCGACAGCGCCGTGGCGGGCGGCGGCTTCTCGGTGACGAGGCTGCGCACCCCGAACTCATGGCTGTCGAGCGCCAGCGACCGGTAGTCCTCGTCGTAGATGCGCAGCGCGTGCGCGGGCGGGCCCTCGGCGAGCATGCGGGGCAGCAGGAGCTGGTCGTCCACGGAGAGCTCATCCCAGACGACCAGGCCGCTCACGTATCCGGCCATGGCCTCGGACATGCGCAGGTAGGCACGTTCCACGGCCAGCCGGGTCCCGGAGTACGGCACGTGCGGCTCGGGCGTGGGCAGCCGCTCCAGGAGCAGGCTCGCCACCAGCCTGGCGAACCGCTCGGGCGTCGGCACCCCGCGGGAGATCCGGTCGCCGCGGTCGAGCTTGTCGAGCGTGAACGGCAGCTTCGTCTCGCCCAGCGCCTCGAAGTAGGCGGAGACGACGATCACGGCGTGCGCGGCGGCCAGCCGCTGCGTGCGGGTGAACCGGTCGACGCCGCTCTTCAGCTCGGGCATGCGGCGTACGACGTCCTCGCCGTACAGGGCGATGCTGTTGCGCAGGTCGGCCAGGCCGGTGGCGAGCTGGCCGGCGCCGGCCAGGGCCCAGCCGGTGCGCGCCGCCGCCGAGGCGAACCCGATCACCTTGACGAGCCTGGCGTCCTTGCATCCGAGGATCCTCAGGGCGTCGGCGTAGCTCGGGGTCTCGATCATGTGCCTTCTCCCGGGGACGGAGATGTCCCATCATGCGCCGTACGGGCGGGCTTTTCGGCGGAAGTTACCGGCCCGTCATGTTCGCTTCACGGCCTCCTCGATCTCCGGCAGCGCCGCCGGATCCTCGATGGTGGACGGCGTGGTGTACGGGTTGCCGTCGGCGATGTCCCGCATCGTGGCGCGCAGGATCTTGCCCGACCGCGTCTTCGGCAGCCGGGAGACCACGACGGCGCGGCGGAAGGCGGCGACGGGGCCGATGCGCTCGCGTACAAGGGCGGTCAGCTCGCGCTCCAGCTCCGCCGGGTCGCGCCCGGCTCCCGCCTTGAGCACCACGAACCCGACGGGGAGCTGGCCCTTCAGCTGGTCGGCCACGCCGATCACGGCGCACTCGGCCACGTCGGGATGGGAGGCGATGACCTCCTCCATCGAGCCGGTCGAGAGCCGGTGGCCGGCGACGTTGATCACGTCGTCGATGCGGCCCATGATGTACAGGTAGCCGTCGGCGTCCACGTGGCCGCCGTCGCCCGTGAGGTAGTGGCCTGGATAGCGCTCCAGGTAGGAGCGGGCGAAGCGGGCCTCGTCGCGATAGAGCGTGGGCAGCGCGCCGGGCGGGAGCGGCAGCTTGACGGTGACGGCGCCGTCCACGCCGGGCGGGCACTCGTTGCCGTCGGGGTCGAGGATCCGTACGTCCCAGCCGGGGACGGGCTTGGTGGGCGAGCCCGGTTTGAGCGGCAGGCGTTCGAGGCCGACGCAGTCGGCGGCGATGGGCCAGCCGGTCTCGGTCTGCCACCAGTGGTCGATGACGGGGATGCCGAGCAGGTCGGAGGCCCAGTGGTAGGTGTCGGGGTCGAGGCGCTCGCCGGCCAGGAAGAGGTAGCGCAGTCCGGACAGATCATGCTTTTTCGCGAAATATCCGGATGGGTCCTCTTTTTTGATGGCCCGGATCGCGGTCGGCGCGGTGAACAGCGTCCGGACCCCGTGCTCGGCCACCACCCGCCAGAACGCGCCCGGGTCGGGGGTGCCGACCGGTTTGCCCTCGTACAGCACGGTCGTGCAGCCGGCCAGCAGCGGCGCGTACACGATGTAGGAGTGGCCGACCACCCAGCCCACGTCGGAGGCGGCCCAGTAGACCTCGCCGGGGGCGGCGCCGTACACGTGGGACATGCTCCAGTGCAGCGCGACGGCGTGGCCGCCGTTGTCGCGCACGACGCCCTTGGGCAGGCCGGTCGTGCCGGAGGTGTAGAGGATGTAGAGCGGGTCGGTGGCGGCCACGCTCACGCAGGCGGCGGGCTCGGCCTCGCGCACCGCCTGCGCCCAGTCGAGGTCGCGCCCCTCCTCGAGCGTGGCCGGGCACTGGGGCCGCTGGAGGATCACGCAGTGGGCGGGCCGGTGCTCGGCCTGCTCCAGCGCGGCGTCCAGCAGCGGCTTGTACGCCACCACCCTGGACGGCTCGATGCCGCAGGACGCCGAGAGCACCACCTTGGGCCTGGCGTGGTCGATCCGCACGGCCAGCTCCCTGGCCGCGAACCCGCCGAACACCACCGAGTGCACGGCCCCGAGCCGGGCGCAGGCCAGCATCGCGACCACGGCCTCCGGCACCATGGGCAGGTAGAGGACCACGGTGTCGCCCTTCTCCACGCCGAGATCCCTGAGCATCCCCGCGGTCCTGGCCACCTGGTCGCGCAGCTCGGCGTAGCTGAGAGTCGCCGTGGCGCCGGTGACGGGACTGTCGTAGATCAGCGCCGCCTGGTCGCCGCGACCCGCCGCGACGTGCCGGTCCACCGCGTTGTGACAGGTGTTGAGCCGCCCGTCGGGGAACCACCGGCCGTCCGCGGTGACGGTGGCGGGGAGCACGTCCCAGTCGATGCCGCGCGCCGCCTCCGCCCAGAACGCGCCGGGGTCCTCGATGCTCCGCCGGTAAGCCTCGTCATAAGCGCCCACAATTCGATCAGAGCAGTCACCGGCCCCATCACGCAAGATATCCGGGTGACCGATGACATGATCCTTACCGTCGTCATGGGGTCGCGGGCGTACGGGCTCGAGACGGACGCCTCCGACACCGACAGGCGGGGCGTCTTCGTGACGCCGACGGCCGCGTTCTGGCGGCTGGAGAAGCCGGCGACGCACCGGGACGGGCCGCTGCCCGAGCAGTTCTCCTGGGAGGTCGAGCGCTTCTGCGTCCTCGCCCTCGAGGCCAACCCCACCGTGCTGGAGTGCCTGTGGTCCCCCATCGTGGAGGTGATCACGCCGGCCGGGCGGCGGCTGCGCGACCTGCGCGCGGCCTTCCTGTCGGAGCGGGCCAGGCAGTCGTTCGCCGGGTACGCCGCGGCGCAGTTCCGCCGGCTCGACCCGGCCGCGCCCAAGTGGAAGCAGGCCATGCACATGATGCGGCTGCTGCTCAGCGGCCGGCACCTGGTGCGCCACGGGGAGCCGCTCGTCCAGGTGGGGCCGTACCGGGAGCGGCTGCTGGCGATCCGGCACGGCGAGGTGCCGTGGGCGGAGGTGGACGCCTGGCGGGCCGAGCTCTCCGCCGAGGTGGCCGCGACCACCAGCGTGCTGCCGGAACGGCCTGATCGCGAGCGGGTGGAGGACTTCCTGGTGGATGTACGGAAGGAGTATCTGTGAAGCTGCCCGGATGGCTGGCGGACGTGCCCGGGGAGCAGCCGTACCCGCTGGTGTTCGCGACGGTGAGCGGGGCCCACCTGTACGGGTTCCCCTCGGTGGACTCGGACGTGGACCTGCGGGGCGTGCACGTGCTGCCGGTCGAGGAGGTGGCGGGGCTGCGGCACGGGCCGGAGACGCTGGAGCGGATGTGGACGCGCGACGGCGTGGAGGTGGACCTCGTCACGCACGACCTGGCCAAGTTCTGCCGGTTGCTGCTGGGGCGAAACGGTTACGTGCTGGAGCAGCTGCTGTCGCCGCTGGTCGTGACGTCGTCGCCGCTGCATGAGGAGCTGGTGGCGCTCGCCCCTGGGTGCCTGACGCGGCATCACGCCCACCACTACCTGGGATTCGCGCGTACGCAGTGGCGGCTCTTCACGAAGAGCGGAGAGCTCAAGCCGCTGCTCTACACCTTCCGCGTGCTGGCCACGGGGACCCACCTCATGCGCACCGGCGAGCTGGAGGCCGACCTGACGCGCCTGTACGAGTACGGGCCCGCGTACCTGCCCGACCTGGTCACCGCCAAGCGGGAGGCCGAGCACGGCCCGGCCCCGTCCGTGCCCGGGCTGGAGGCGGATGTGGAGCGGATGACAGGGGAACTGGAGCGCGCCCGGGACGGCTCGGCGCTGCCCGAGCGGGCGAGCGCCGCGGACGCGCTGCACGACCTGGTGGTGCGCGCCCGGACGCGGGGCCCGCTGACGAGCCTGGTGGCGGACCCGGCGGCGGGCCCGGCGGCGGGCCCGGCGGCGGGGTGAGGTTGGCAGAATCGGTGACGTGACGTTGGTGGGCAGGACGGACGCGCTGCGGGTTGTCGAGGAGGTGCTGGAGGCGGCGGCCGGGTGCGTGGTCGTGGAGGGGCCTGCCGGGATCGGCAAGAGCCGGCTGCTGGAGGAGGCGGCGGGGCGCGCGCGAGCGCGCGGGACGGCGGTGGCGTGGGGACGCGCCACCGAGCTCGACCGGGTCGCGCCCTTGTCCACGCTGCTCCGCCCGCTGACCGCGCCGCTCGGGCACGCTGGCGGTGGCGAGTCGCCGGTCCAAGGTGACCTGCCGCAGGTGCAGCCCGTTGGTGGTGGGCAACCGGTGGGCGACGGTGACGAGCCGCGGGAGTTGCCCGGCGGTGGGCCACCGGTGGGCGACGGTGACCGGCTGCGGGTGCTGCCCGGCGGCGGTGGGCGGCCGATGGGCGACGGGCTCCTGATGATCGAGCGGATCGGGGAGGCGATCGAGCGTTTCACCCGTTCCCGCGCCCTCGCCATCGTCCTGGACGACGTGCAGTGGGCGGACGAGCTGACCTGTCTGGCGCTGCGGCAGCTCGTGTCCGGGCTGGCCGGGTCGCCCGTGGTGTGGCTGCTGGGCCGGCGGCCACTGCCCGAGCAGGAGGCGGTCGAGCGGCTCATCGCGGAGGGCGCCCTGCGCGTGGCCCTGCCGCCGCTCACCCCCGAGGAGGCAGCCGAGCTGTGCGGGCGATTGCTCGGAGCCGACCCGGGGCCGTCCGTTCTGGAGCTGGCGCGAGCCGGCGGCGGGAACCCGTTCCTGCTGGAGGAGGTGCTGACGGGGCTGCGCGACGAGGGGCGGATCGTCGTGGCGCGGGGCGTGGCGGCGGTCAGCGGGGCCGAGTTGCCGGTGGGGTTCGTGACGGCCGTGGAGCGGCGGCTGCGCGACCTGTCCTCCGGGGCGCGGCGGCTGCTGGAGACGGCCTCGGTGCTGCGGCGCCCGTTCTCGGTGCACGAGGCGGCGGGGGTGCTCGGGGTGGCGCCCGGGGCCGTGCTCGGACAGGTCTCGGAGGCCGTACGGGCGGGGGCGCTGGTCGGGGAGGGTGATCGGCTGGCGTTCCGGCACGATCTCATCAGGGAGGCGGTGTACGGCGGGCTCGGTGCCGCCGTGCGGACGGCGCTGCACCGGGAGGCGGCGGCGGTGCTCAGGTCCGAGGGCCGGCCGCCCGCCGAACTGGCCGAGCATCTGCGGCACGGGGCGCGCGTGGGCGACGAGGCGGCGGTACGGGAGCTGCGCGCCGCCGCGCGGGAGATGACGGCCACCGCCCCTTCGGCCGCCGCCGACCTGATGCTGCGCGCCCTGGAGCTGGCGCGCGACGGGGAAGCTGCCGGGCCCGGTGCTGCCGTCGCGACCGATGGGGGCGACACCGGCACCACCGCGGCCGATCCTGCCTCCAGCGCAGCCGACACCGGAACGGCTGCGCCCAGTGCAGCTTCCACCACAGCCCACGCCGGAACGGCCGGACCCGAAGGTGCCGTCGTGTCCGGCGGACGCGACACGGACGCCACCGCAGCCGGTACTGCCGCCCCCGCAGCTGACGCCGGAGCGGCCGGGCACGGTGGTGACGTGGACGGTGGGCTGGTGGCTGGGCTGGTGGCTGGGGTGGTGCGGTTGCTGGCGTCGGCGGGACGGCTGGGCGAGGCGCGGGAGGTCGCCGACACAGGTGGCGGGCGTCATCCGGCGGGACAGCGGCCGGCGGGTGAGGAGGCCGAGATCGTGCTCGGTCTGGCCGAGGCGCTCAAGCACGCGGGAGACGACCAGGGCGTGCTCAGGCGGACCGGGCGCGTGCTGGACCGGCCTGGCGTGCCGGTGCGGGAGAGGGCGCGGCTGCTGGCCGTTCGAGCCCATGCCCTGATGATGACCGGCGGGATCGACGCGGCCGACGCCGCGGCGGTGGAGGCGGTTGCAGAGGGCGAGGTGTTCGCCCAGGTGGTCGGGCTGCAGGCGCGCTCCACCGTGGCGCTGTTCCGCGGGGATCTGGGCGGCGCGTTGCGGCATGCCGAGCGGTCTGTCGAGCTGGCCGACGCGGCGGGTGGTGAGACGGCGCACCGGCATCCGCGGTTGTGGCTGGGAGCGGCGATGGTGGCGCTGGACCGGTTCGAGGAGGCCGCGGGCGTTTACGCGGCGGTCGAGCGGGAGGCCGGACGGCTGGGGACAGCGTGGGCGCTGCCGTTGCTGCACCGGTTCAGGGCGGAACTGCTGCTGGCCTGGGGGCGGCTGGACGACGCGGCGGCGGAGGCCGAGGCGGGGTTGCGGGTGGCCGAGCAGCTCTCCGCCATGGCGCTGGTTCCGGCCCTGCTCGGCGTGCTCGGCCATGTGGCGCTGCTCCGGGACGAGGTGGACGCGGCGCGGGGGCACCTGCATCGGGGACGCGAGCTGGCCGGGGACGGGCCCGGCCTGGTGGCCGAGGAGCTGCGGTGGCGGCTCGGGCTCCTGGACACCGCCACCGCCGAACGGGCCAGGACCGGTGCGGCCGACCGGGCCGCGACCGGCGCCGCCCGCGCCGCGACCGCGCACGGAGGTGAGGCGCTGGCGTACCTGATCGTGCAGGAGCCGTGGACGGCGGCGCGGTGGCGGGACGATCCGCGGGTGGTCGCCTGCGTGCGGGAGCTCGCCCGGCGCAACCCCGGCGTGGTGTCCCTGGCGGCGGGGGCGGCGCACGCCGAGGGCCGGCTGGACGAGGCGATCGAGCTCTACGGCAACGCCCCGCGCCCGCTCGGGCTGGCGGCGGCGCTGGAGGAGGCCGGGCGGCGGGAGGAGGCGCTCGAGGTGTACCGGGCGTGCGGCGCCGTCAGGGGGACCGGGCGGTTGCGGGACGGCCGGAGGCCCGATCGGGGCTGGGAGGCGCTGAGCCCGTCGGAGCTGCGCGTCGTGCGGCTGGTCGCCCAGGGCATGACGAACAGGGAGGCCGCGGCCGCCCTGTTCCTGTCGCCGCACACCGTCGACAGTCACCTCCGCCACGCCTTCGCCAAGCTCGGCGTCAACAGCCGGGTGGAGTTGACCCGCCAGGTCCTGGCGCATGAGCCTGACCGGTGACCGCCGTCAGCCGAGGTAGGGGCGAGTGAGGGCGATGGTCAGGGTGAGAGCCTGGGCAGCAGGGCCTCCGCGTCCGCCTCAGTCACCTGGATGCCCAGGCGGTCCCGCAGGGCCGACAGCAGTTCACCGGCGGTGGACACCGGCAGGTCCTCGATGCGGACGCGGGCGTCCGCCGTGGTCCGCTGGGCGAGCACGTGCCGGGTGAACGGCGAATGCGGGCTGCCCGACACGTAGAAGTTGGCCACCTCGAAGTCGCTCGGATAGTGCGGCTCGTCCGGGCGGAGCGCGTACAGCTCGGTCGAGCCCGCACTCAGCACCCAGAAGTCCCCGTCCCTGCCCAGCCGCCACTCCCACGGCCCCGAGCGCACCTCCGCGCCGTCCTCGAACGCGATGGGCTCCACCAGCCCCTCCCCGCCGAAGCCCACGTCGGCCAGCCACGTGCGGCCGTCCGCCTCGACCGTGAGCGTGGCGTGCGAGCGCGGCAGGTGGTAGCGGCCCAGCCGGATCCTGGCCAGGTGCCGCTTCAAGGTGAAGCCGAGGCGTTCGAGTGCGGCGGCGAAGAGCAGGTTGTGCTCGTGGCAGTAGCCGCCGCGCCCGCCTGTGACCAGTTTGTCCTGCAGGCTGCCCAGGTCGAGGCTGACGCCCCGGCCGAGGAGCACGTCGAGGTTCTCGAAGGGGATGGAGCGCACGTGCGCCAGGTGCACCTGGCGCAGCGTCTCGTACGTCGGCTGGAGCGGGCCGTCGCAGCCGATCCTGGCAAGGTACGCGTCGAGGTCGAGCTTCTCAATGTCCCATGTCATGAGATCGACAATGCCGCGTGCGACGGCCCGCGCGCATCACGCGTTCACGGGATTCGGCGACAGGACGAGCCTGACGGCGAAGTTGCGGTACCCGGCCCGCTCGAACGCCCTGGCCATCGGGACGTTGCCGGCGTCGGTGTCCGCCGTGATCCGCCCGACCCCGCGCTCGGCGAGGAAGCGGGTGATCTCGGCGAGCAGGTCGTCGACGTACCCGTGGCCGCGGTGCTCGGGCACCACGCCGAGGTAGCCGACCACCGGGCCGCCGTTGTTGGCCGACGGCAGGGCGACCCCGACGAGGTCCCCGCTCTTGTCGTACGCCAGCCGCCACCACGACCGGTCGCCCGGCATGGACTTGTAGTCCTGGACGTCCTCGCGGGCCTGCGCCACGGGGTCCATGGTGGCCAGGGCCTGCTGCGTGTGGAAGTCGAGCGTCCCGGCGGCCACCCGCCGGAACGCCTCCACGAACGCCTCGTCGTCCTCCTCGCCGCGGAAGACGAGCCGGTCCGACGGCTCGGGCACGGGCCCGTCCACCCACTCGTAGCGGAGCCGTTCCAGCTCGTGGGTCAGCCCCGCGCGGCCCGCGGCCTCCCAGCGCCAGGCGATGGCCGCCGCGGCCTTGGGGTCGTCGCGCCAGCCGTTGCCGACGAACACGTGGTACGCGGGCGCCAGCCCGTACGCCTCGTGGGCCTGGCGCAGCAGCTCGGCGGCGAGGCCGACGCGGTCGCTCACCGACGGGTGGACGTAGACGCAGTCGAGCGCGAGCGGCTTGTCGCCGTCGGGGAAGCCCCACCAGACGGCGCGGGCCAGGATCTCGCCGTCGTCGGCGACGGCGAGCCAGATGCGGTCGAAGCGGTAGCTGCCGTCGTTCAGGAACGAGCGCAGCCGTTCAGGATGCGCCCAGCTGATGGACTCGTCGACGACGCAGCCGAGCAGGCGGTCTAGATCTTCCTCGACCGCGGTGCGGAAAAGCACGATTCCTCCGAGAAGCAGAAGTGTACGGCGCAGTGAGCGCCCAAACCCATGCCGAACATCTCAGCGCCTCCTTTCTTCCGACTTTTCGGCTTCAGGTGGCACTGTAGCGGAAATATCGCGACAGGATGGGCTCGTGAGGTCCTACGACGACACCCTGCCCCTGCAACCCCCGGTCCGGCTGCCGGAGGAGGCCACGCTCGCGGCGGCCGTACGCGCCGCTCCCCTGGCCGAGGAGCTGAAGCCGGAAGGCTCCGACGCGGAGGTGCTGGCCCTCTGGGCGGACCACTGCCGCGAGCGGCTGGCCGGCGACGAGGGACTGCTGCTGGAGCTCATCAGGATGTTCCTGTCGCGCGAGCCGCATCCGGGCCGGGCGCCCGAGGAGCTGACCGGTCTGGGTCTGGTACGGCAGGCGGAGCCGTACACGCTGAGCTGGCTCGGCCTGTGGACGGCGCGGCTGATCATCGCGGAGACCACGGGGCAGGACGTCCCCGTCATGGGATCGCTCGCGGACGCCGGCGCGGCGGCACTGCTGCACGGCCTGCGCTCCTATCCGGAGGCCGAGCGCGGCGAGGAGCTGGCGGGGTGGCTCAAGGGCCGGGACACGGACGCGGCGGCGGCCGAGATCGCCTCGGTGCTCGGCACGGTGAGCCCGCTGAGCCGGGCGGTCGGCGTGGAGCTGCTGTCGTCGGACTTCGGTGAGTCCGGCCGGGCGGCGCTGTCGGGGCTGCTGGAGGAGCCCAGGCTGGGGGCGGTGATCGCCGCCAGGACGGGGCGCGAGGACCGGCAGCCCGCGCCGGGCGAGATCGCGTGGGTGCTGGTGGACATGGCGGCGGCGCTGCTGGAGTTCGGGGGCGAGACGGGCGAGGTGATCGAGTCCATCGCCATGGGGATGGACGCCGAGGAGCAGGCGGGGACGATCGCGATCCTGGCGTTCGGGGACCATCCGTGGACGGGGCAGGTGCTGCGGGTCTTCATCGACCATCATCCCGACGAGCGGGTCGCCGCCGCGGCCCGCAAGGCCCTGCGCCGCCTCCACGGGCTGGCGGACGTGCGTGGTTGAACATTCTGTAGAGTCGGCTCGGTGACGACGCATTCGATCTTTCCGCAGGCCGGCATCCTGGGTGACGCGTTCGCGTGCGAGTGCGGCGCCGTGCTGGCCGGGCGGATGACGGCCGAGCTGCACGCCGCCGAGAACGGGCTGTGCTCGGTCTGCCTCGGATCCGGCCAGGAGGAGCTGGCGCCGGGGCTGACGCACGGCTGCACGGCGTGCGCGGCCACCGGGCGGCGCAAGGAGCAGATCACCTGGCAGCTCGCGTACGCCGAGGCGGAGCAGCTCATCACGCCGGCCGTCGTGCGCGGGGTCGTGGCGGGCTTCGAGGGGCCGTTCCACCTGTCGGAGATCGCCGACGCGGTGCGGGCCGGGCTGGGGCTGCAGGCGGGGCGGCTGCCGGTCGGGCCGCGGGTCCGCGACCTGCTGCTGGAGCTGCAGGTCGCGGGTGAGATCACCATGCTGTCGGCGCCCGACGAGATGATCGGCAACGACATGGTCCTCTACCGCGACCCGCAGTGGCAGCGCGTCCGCACGCTCGGCCTGTGACCCGACCGCTGGGCGTGTGACCCGCACGCACCACGCCTGCCCGCTCGGCGTGTGACCCGCCCCGACTACGGCCGCCCGCTCGGCTGAGACACGTCGGCGCGCACGCTCGGCGACTGAGACACGTGGGCGCGTGCCGGCCTGGGCCGCGGCGCGCGGGGCGTCAGGCGCGGCAGAGGATCTCGCCGTGCAGGACGGACATCCAGCCGTCCTCGGCCGCCGCCCACGTCAGCCAGCCCTCCGAGATCCGCCGCAGGTCGGCCTCCGTGGCGGCCCCGCTCGCCAGGGCCTGCTCGGCCATGGACGAGCGCAGGATCCGGTCCGCCCACATCCCGCCCCACCAGGCGCGGTCCTCAGGCGTGGCGAAGCACCAGGTGGACGAGGTGGCCGTCACGTCGGTGAAGCCCGCGGCCCTGGCCCACGACAGCAGCCGCCGCCCGGCGTCGGGCTCGCCGCCGTTCCCCCGGGCGACCCGCTGGTACAGCGCCATCCATTCGTCCAGCTCCGGCAGGAGCGGATACCACGCGAACGCCGAGTAGTCGCTGTCGCGCACCGCGACGTACCCGGTGGGCCTGGTCACCCTGCGCATCTCCCGCAGCGCCTGCACCGGGTCGCCCACGTGCTGCAGCACCTGGTGGGCGTGGACCACGCAGAACGTGTCATCGGCGAAGTCCAGCGCGTGGACGTCCGCCACGGCGAAGTCCACGTTCTCCGCTCCCCGGGCGGCCAGCTCGGCCCTGGCCAGGCCGAGCGCCTCCTCGGTCACCTCGGACGCCGTCAGGTGCCCGACCAGCCCCGCCAGGTCGGCGGTGATCGTGCCGGGCCCGCTCCCCACGTCCAGCACCTTCATGTGCGGCTTGAGGTGGGGCAGCAGGTACGCGGCCGAGTTCTCGGCAGTGCGCCAGCGGTGCGAGCGCAGCACCGACTCGTGGTGGCCATGCGTGTAGACGGCATTCATCGCCAAACTCCTTCGTTCCGCTCCGATGACGTCCACCCTAGCGTTCGTCTCACAGTTCAAGAAGATTTGTCTTGAAATATAAGACAGACGCCACCCCTTGACGGGCGTGCCGGGCGAGCGGCATCATCTACCCCATTCTGAGATCGATCTCACATTGGAGCGCATAATGAGCCAGGTCCGCGTGCCCCTCCGTCCCTTGGGGAGCATTCCCGAGACTTTCCGGGCCGATCTCGACCAGGCGGTCACCCCCCAGATCGAGGCCCAGGTGACCGCTTTCGTGGAGAAGGCGCTCAAGCCGACGACACGGGTGATCTACCTGGTGGGCTGCGGCGGCTCGCTGTTCATGTTCGGCGCCATGCGCTTCCTCCTGGAGCGCTCCCCCATCCCGGCCGTCGCGCTGAACGCCGACGAGTTCATGCTGAGGAGGCCGGCCGCCCTGGGCCCCGACTCCGTCGTGATCGCCGGCAGCACCAACGGCGGCACGCCGGAGACGGCGCGGGCGGTGCGTTTCGCCCGGGAGGCCGGCGCGCCGGTGCTGCTGGTCACCAAGGATCCGGAGAGCGTCGTCGCCAAGGAGGCGGCCGACATCGTGCTGCACCGCAGCGTGGAGGCCAAGCAGGTGCTCCAGGGCCTCATCGCGTACGCCCTGCTCAAGGCGCAGGGCGTGGCCGACGACTACGACGCGGCCGTGGCCGCCTTCCGTGACTGCGCGGGGGCGTTCGAGACCTCGGTGCGCGAGCTGGACGACCGGCTGCGTGACATCGCGGCCGCGTGCGTGGACGAGCCCTGCGTGTACGTCCTCGGCTCGGGCCCGCTGGAAGGCGCGGCGCAGACGTTCGCCGCCTGCTACCTGCAGGAGATGCAGCTCAAGCACGCGGTCGCCACCGGCTCGGGCGAGTTCCTGCACGGCGCCTTCGAGGTCGTCGACGGGAACGTGCCGGTGATCGTGCTGCTCGGCGAGGACGCCACCCGGCCCATGGGAGAGCGGGCCATCCGGTTCCTGGAGCGCTACAACACCCGCAACCACGTCGTCGACGGCGCGGCGCTGTCGCTGCCCGGGGTCCCCGCGAGCCTGCGCGCCACCATCGGCTCCTTCGTCATGGCCAGCGCCGTCACCGCCCGCCTCGCGCAGCACTTCGAGGCGTTCTCGGGACGCCCGCTGACCGACCGCCGCTACATGTGGCGGGTCGAGTACTGATGCGGATCGCCGCCGTCGGTGACAACATCACCGACTGCTATCCGGAGGCGGGCCACATGTACCCGGGCGGCAACTGCGTGAACGTGGCCGTCCACGCCGCCCGTGCCGGCGCGCGGGCCTCGTACGTCGGGGCGGCCGGGCAGGACCAGCGGGGCGAGCAGCTCGTCGCGGCCCTGCGCGCCGAAGGGGTCGACGTCTCCCGCCTGCGCCGGCCGGCCGGGCCGACCGGCTACGCCACCGTCGTCACCGTCGGCGGCGAGCGCACGTTCGGCCCGTTCGACCGGGGCGTGGCCCGCTTCCGGCTGGACGAGGAGGACCTGGAGTTCGTCGCGGCGCACGACCTGGCGCACTCCAGTTACTCGGCCTTCCTGGAGGAGCAGCTCCCGGCCATGGCCGAGCGCGTGCCCCTGTCGTTCGACTTCGACGTCCACACCGGCGACGCCTACGCGGCCGCGCTGATCCCGTACGTCACCTACGCCTTCTTCTCCGCCTCCCACCTGGACGCGGCCGCGACCGCCGACGTCCTGAGCTGGGCCTGCGCGCAGGGGGCCGAGATCGCCGTGGCGACCCGCGGGGCGGCGGGCTCGCTGCTCTTCGACGGCCGGCGCCTGGTCATGGAGCCGGCCGCCGAGGTGGAGGTGGTCGACACGCTGGGTGCGGGAGACACCTTCATCGCCCATGTCCTGACCGGCCTGGCCACCGGGTCGGGCACGCGGGAGAGCCTCCGGCGCGCCTCCGCGCACGCCGGCCAGGTCTGTACCTCGCCCGGCGCCTTCGGGCACCCCTCGCCGATGACCCCCGACCTGACGGGTCTCATCCGGCAGCACACCCCCCAACCAGCAAAGGAAGAGACATGTCCGGAATCAGCAAGGCCGCGGCCCTGATGTCGGTGTGCGCGGCGCTCACCCTCTCGGGATGCGGCAGCTCCGCGGAGCCCGCGCCCGCTGAACCGGCCGCCAAGACGCTCAAGGTGGCGGTCTTCGGCGACTGGGCGCCCGAGGAGTACGTGGAGAACGGCCAGGTCAAGGGCTGGAGCGTCGATCTCGCGAAGGCGTTGGAGGCCAGGACGGGCCTGACGTTCACGTACGAGGCGACCGGCTTCGACATGATCATCCCCGGGCTGGACAACGGCCGCTACGACGTGGCCGTGGCCTCGCTCGGGGTGACCCCCGAGCGGCTGGGCAGCCTGGACTTCGTGCCGCTGCAGAAGGAGGGCACCGCCTTCGGCTGGAAGAAGGGCGCGGGCCTGAACATCCAGAAGGTCGAGGACGTGTGCGGCAAGACCGTGGCCGTGCTGACGGGGGCGTGGGAGTACAAGTACCTCACCGAGAACAACCCCAAGACCTGCGGCGCGAACCCCATGAAGATCGAGCAGTTCAAGGACCAGCCCTCCGCCGAGCTGGCCGTCACCTCGGGCCGCGTCCAGCTCGTCGCGGCGGGGTCGGGCAAGCTGAAGTACACCGCGAAGCAGACCGGGCAGCTGGAGACGTCCGATCTGCTGATCAACGCCGTCTACAACGGCCTGGGCGTGAAGAAGGACAGCCCTCTGGGGCCGAAGCTCAAGACGGCGCTGCAGGCGGTCATCGACGACGGCACGTACGCGAAGATCCGTTCCGAGTGGGGCGTGACCAGCCAGGGCGACCTCAAGACGGCCGTCCTCATCACCGAAGCCAACCCCGAAGGCTGAGCCGGCCATGACGTTCCGCAGCGCCGCGGGCGCGCGCAAGGTGCCGCTCCGGCATCCGTGGTGGTGGGCCGGCGGGGCCGTCCTGCTGCTGCTGATCGCGATGTTCACGCACCTGCTGGTCACGAACGAGAACATGCGCTGGTCGGTCGTCGTCGCGTACCTCTTCGACGCCGAGATCCTCGGCGGTCTCGTGACGACCCTCGAGCTGACGGCGCTCGCCATGGTGGCCGGGCTGGCGCTCGGCATCGTGCTCGCGGTGATGCGGCTGTCGGCCAACCCGCTGTTCCGGTCGGTGAGCTGGCTGTGGCTGTGGTTCTTCCGCGGCGTGCCGCCCCTGGTGCAGATGGTGTTCTGGTTCAACCTCGCCACGCTGATCCCGGTCATCGAGCTCGGCGTCCCCCTCGGACCCACGCTGGCCTCGTGGGACACCAACACGGTCATCTCGTCGTTCTCGGCGGCCATCCTGGGCCTCGCCCTGACCGAGAGCGCGTACGCCGCCGAGATGATCCGCGCCGGCATCCAGGCCGTGCCGAAGGGGCAGACGGAGGCCGCGCTGGTGCTCGGCATGTCGAAGTTCCAGGTGATGCGGCGGGTCGTGCTCCCGCAGGCGATCCGGATCGTCGTCCCGCCGATCGGCAACGACCTCATCTCCATGTTGAAGTTCACCTCGCTGGTGAGCGTCCTGGCCACGCCGGACCTGCTCTACAGCGCCCAGATGATCTACTCCCGCAACTACCGGACGATCCCGCTCCTGCTGGTGGCGACGATCTGGTACCTGGTCCTGACCACGCTGCTCACCGTGGCCCAGCAGCACGTCGAGCAGCGCATGCGGCTCGCCCGCGGCACCGTGCCGGGGCCGGTGGGCAAGCGGCTGAGGTTCCTCCCCCTGTTCGGAAGGGCGTGACATGACGGACATCCCCCTGCTGCGCGTCGAACGGGTCAGCAAGGCGTTCGGCGGGAACCAGGTGCTGCGCGAGGTCTCCCTGGACGTACGCGCCGGGCAGGTGCAGTGCGTGATCGGCCCGTCCGGCTCCGGCAAGAGCACGCTCCTGCGCTGCGTCAACCGGCTGGAGGTCCCGGACAGCGGCCACGTCTACCTCGAAGGCGAGCCGATCGGCTACCGCTGGAAGGGCGAAAGCCTGTACGAGCTGACCCCGTCCCAGCTGGCGGTGCAGCGCCGCCGGATGGGCATGGTCTTCCAGAACTTCCACCTCTTCCCCCACCGCCGCGTCATCGAGAACGTGACCGAGGGCCCCGTCGTCGTGGGCGGCATGGACCGGGCGGCGGCCCGCGAGCAGGCGATGGCGCTGCTGTCCAAGGTGGGCCTGGCGGAGAAGGCGGACGCCTTCCCCGAGTCGCTCTCGGGCGGGCAGCAGCAGCGGGTCGCGATCGCGCGCTCGCTCGCGATGCGGCCCGCGCTCATGCTGTTCGACGAGCCCACCTCTGCGCTCGACCCCGAGCTCGTCGGCGACGTGCTCGACGTGATGAAGGACCTGGCGAACGAGGGGATGACGATGGTGGTGGTCACCCACGAGATGGGCTTCGCCCGTGACGTCTCCGACCATGTGGTCTTCATGGACGGGGGATGCGTCGTCGAGTCCGGCACCCCGGAGCAGATCTTCGGGGCGCCGGAGCACGAGCGCACCCGGTCCTTCCTGTCGAGGGTCATCTGATGGACGTCCTGGTCCTGTCGGACGCGCAGCTCCGCGCCGTGCTCACCGCCGCGGACGTGGTGGAGGCGCAGGAGCACGCCTTCCTGCTGGCCGCCGAGAGCGGGCGGGTACGGTCGGCGCACACCCACCACGCGACCTTCGACCCGGA
The DNA here is from genome assembly GCF_040654115.1 of Nonomuraea sp. NPDC050786. Taxonomy (NCBI): domain Bacteria; kingdom Bacillati; phylum Actinomycetota; class Actinomycetes; order Streptosporangiales; family Streptosporangiaceae; genus Nonomuraea; species Nonomuraea sp. NPDC050786. The sequence continues at coordinate 15,086 of NZ_JBFAHJ010000038.1, read as the reverse complement.
CGGCATGGCGTTCGTGCACAGCGCCGTCGCCGACGGCGAGACCGGCGTCGTGGTCAAGGCGGGCACCCAGCACCCCCGCAACGCGGAGCGCGGCCTGCCGGCGGTGCACGCCACGGTCACCGTGCACGACCCGGTGTCCGGGCGGCCCGTCGCGGTGCTGAACGGCACGACGATCACCGCGCTCCGCACCGCGGGGGGCCTGGTCGCCGCGGCGCGCGCCCTGGCACCGAGCGGCCCGCACACCGTCGGCGTGCTGGGCTCCGGAGCGCAGGCCACCGAGTTCGTACGCCTGATGGGCGAGGTGATGCCGGTCGAGCGGTTCCTGATGTGGAGCCCCCGGCTCCGTCGCCGGGGGCTCGACGAGCGCCTGTCGGGCCTGCCGGTCGAGGTGGCCGCCTCGCCGCGGGAGCTCTGCGGACGCAGCGGCGTCATCGCCACCTGCACGCTCAGCCGCACGCCGGTGGTCGAGGGCGCCTGGCTGCGGCCGGGCGCCACCGTGCTCACGATGGGCTCGTACGCTCCGGACCGGCGCGAGCTCGACCTGGCCTGCGCGCGGCGGGCCGCCCTGACCTTCACCGACCTGCCCGAGCAGGCGCTGCGCTCCAACGGGCCGGTGCTGGAGGCGATCGCCGCCGGGGCACTGACGGCGCAGGCGGTCCGGCCGCTCTCCGACGTGCTGCGCGGCGATCATCCGGGACGCGCCGCGGCCGGGGAGACGGTAATCTTCCACAGCAACGGCCTCGGCATCCAGGATGCGGTGCTGGCCTGGCGTGCGTACACGCGCGCCCGCGCGAGCGGCATCGGCACCCCCATCGACCTTTGAGCCGGGAGAGTGAACTGATCGTGGCGACGGGAAGCGCCAAGCGGCCCAGCCTCAAGGACGTCGCGGCCCGCGCCGGGGTCTCCAGGGCCAGCGCCTCCCGGGTGCTCGGCGGTTACGGCTACTCCAGTCAGGAGATCGTCGACCGGGTGACCGCGGCGGTCCGGGAGCTCGGCTACGAGCCCGACCGCGTCGCCCGGTCGATGCGCAGCGGCAAGTCCGACGTCATCGGGTTCGTCTGCGCCGACATCTCCGACGCCTTTTTCTCCAGCGCCATGCGGGGCATCTGCGACGTGGCGCTGCGCGAGGGCTCCCAGGTCATCGCCATGAACACCGACGACCGGCTGGCCCAGGAGCAGGACGCCACCCGGATGCTGCTCTCGCGCAAGGTGGACGGCCTCGTCATCACCCCCGTGTCGGTCCGCGACCACGCGCACATCGACGCCGTCACCGGGGCCGGGGTCCCGGTCGTCTCGCTCGATCGGCAGCTCAGCGGGATCGACAGCGTCGTCGCGGACAACGAGGCGGCGACCGAGGCCGCGATCCGGCACCTCATCGGCCAGGGGCACGAGCGGATCGCGTTCCTCGGCTCGGTGCAGCGCGAGGAGCCGCCCGCGCTGCGCATCGGCAAGGTCCGGGCGAGTGTCGCGGGTCCGTCCCGGCCCTCGCTCGACCGCGTGCGGGGATACCTGCGCGCGCTGAGCGCCGCCGGGCTGCCCGTGGACCGCCGGCTCATCGCGTTCGTCCCGCAGGACGAGCCGGAGCACCGCCTGGACGCGGTGGCGGCGATGCTCGCGGTCGAGGAGCCGCCGAGCGCGCTGTTCACCGCCGACAGCTACATGACGAGGAGCGCCTTCTCGTTCCTGTCCGAGCGCGACATCCCGATCCCCGGCCAGGTGTCCCTGCTCGGCTTCGACGACCTGGAGTGGACCACGCTGGTGCGCCCGCGGATCTCCGTCGTCGTGCAGTCGGCGTACGACATGGGACGGGCGGCGGCCGACCGCCTGTTCGCCCAGATCGGCGGGTCGGGCGCCGCCCAGGGGCGGCGCACCGTGGTCCCGACGCGCTTCCTCGAGCGCGAGAGCGTGGCGGCGGTCAGACGCTGAACTCCACTCCCTGGGCGAGCGGCAGCTCGCCGGAGTAGTTGACGGTGTTCGTGGCCCGGCGCATGTAGCCGCGCCAGGCGTCCGAGCCCGACTCGCGGCCGCCGCCGGTCTCCTTCTCGCCGCCGAACGCGCCGCCGATCTCGGCTCCGGAGGTGCCGATGTTGACGTTGACGATGCCGCAGTCGGAGCCCTCGGCCGACATGAACAGCTCGGCCTCGGCCAGGTCGCGGGTGAAGATGCTGGACGACAGGCCCTGCGGCACCGCGTTGTTGAGTGCGATGGCCTCATCCAGGGTGTCGTACGGCAGGACGTACAGGATGGGCGCGAACGTCTCCTCGGTCACGATCGGCGTCTGCTCCGCCATCCGCACGAGCGCCGGCTCGGCGTAGAAGGCGTCGGGCGCCTGGTCGGCGAAGCGGCGGCCGCCACCGGCGATCAGCGTGCCGCCCTGCTCCACAGCGGCCTCCAGCGCGGCGCGCATGGCCGCGTGCGCCCGCCCGTTGATGAGCGGCCCCACCAGGGTGCCGGGCGCCATCGGGTTCCCGATCGGCAGCCTTCCGTAGGCGTCGGCGAGGCGCTCGACGAGCGCGTCGGCGACGTCGGTGTGCGCGATCACCCGGCGCATGGTGGTGCACCGCTGGCCGGCCGTCCCGGCGGCGGAGAAGACGATGCCGCGCACGGCCAGGTCCAGGTCCGCCGACGGGCAGACCACGGCCGCGTTGTTCCCGCCGAGCTCCAGCAGCGACCGCCCGAACCTGGCGGCCACGCGCGGGCCCACCGCGCGGCCCATGCGGGTCGAGCCGGTGGCGCTGACCAGGGCTACGCCGGGGTGGTCCACGAGCGCCTCCCCGACGTCGGGGCCGCCGATGAGGACCTGGCTCAGGTACGCCGGCGCGCCCTGCTCGGCCGCCGCCCGCTCCAGCAGCGCCGCGCAGGCCAGCGCGGTCAGCGGCGCGAGCTCCGACGGCTTCCAGACGACCGGGTCGCCGCACACCAGGGCGATCGCCGCGTTCCACGACCAGACCGCCGCCGGGAAGTTGAACGCGCTGATCACCCCGACGACGCCCAGCGGATGCCACGTCTCCATGAGCCGGTGGCCGGGCCGCTCGGAGCTGATCGTGCGCCCGTACAGCTGGCGGGACAGGCCCACCGCGAAGTCGCAGATGTCGATCATCTCCTGGACCTCGCCGAGCGCCTCCGAGGTGATCTTGCCGACCTCCAGGCTGATCAGCGTGGCGAGGTCCGTCTTGTGCTCCGACAGCAGCTCGCCCAGCCGCTTCACCAGCGCGCCCCGCGCCGGCGCGGGCACCGCCCGCCAGGCCAGGAACGCCTGCCTGGCGCGCGCCACGGCGTCGTCGACGGCGTGCGCGTCCACCCAGTCCACCGTGGCCAGGCGCGCGCCGTTGATGGGCGAGGTGGTCGCGACGGCGCCGTCCGGCACCTCCACACCGCAGCGCTTGGCGCTCTCCCGCGCCGTCGCGGCCAGCTCGTCGGCGCCGGGCAGCGTGTGCACCATCAAGTTCTCCCCTTATCAGATGATCCGTCAGACGATGTTGAGCTCGGGCCTGGCACCGGCCAGGGCGAAGCGGCGGGCGTCGAAGCCGGAGACGTCCACGAACGGCGTCCGGCCCAGGTAGAGGTCGCGGACCACCTCGCCGACGGCCGGGCTCATCAGGAAGCCGTGGCCGGAGAAGCCGGTGGCGTAGATGAACCGGTCGACCTCCGGGGCGGTCCCGATGAGCGCGTTGTGGTCGGGCGTCACCTCGTACAGGCCGGCCCATCCGGTGGCGATGCCGGTCTCCATCAGCGCCGGGGCGCGGCGCGCCATGGCCTCGCCCAGCCGCGGCAGCCAGGCGTCGGACCGGTCGAGCTTGAACCCCGGCGTCTCGTCGGGGTCGGACATGCCGAGCAGCAGCCCCGGACCCTCGCGGTGGAAGTAGAAGGTGGTGCCGAAGTCGATGGTGAACGCGGTCGGCGGCAGATCCGGGACGGGCTCGGTGACCAGGATCTGCCTGCGCAGCGGGATCACCGGCAGGTCGACGCCCGCCCAGGCGCCGATCGGCTGCGACCAGGCCCCGGCCGCGCAGATCACGGTGTCGGTCTCGATCCGGCCGCCCTCGGTGCGGACGGCGACGATGCGGCCGTCCGCCGTCTCGATGCCGGTCGCGGCGCAGCCCGGCAGCAGCCGCGCGCCGAGCCGCCGGGCCGCGCCCGCGTAGCCGAGGACCACGGACTCCGGCGTGCAGTGGCCGTCGGTGGGGCAGTAGGCGGCGGCCAGCAGCCCGTCGGCGTCGATCAGCGGGGACAGCTCCATGGCCTCCCGCACCGAGATCATCCGGCTGGGCACGCCGAGGTCGTTCTGGACCGCGACGTTCTTCTCGAACTCGGCTACCGACTCGGGCGAGTCGAGCAGGAACAGGTAGCCGGGCTTGTGCAGGTCGATCTCCTGGCCGAACCGCTCGGCGAAGGTGTCGAACGTCTCCAGGCTGCGTACGGCGAGCTCGATGTTGACCCGGTCGGAGAACTGCGCGCGCACGCCCCCGGCCGCCTTCGAGGTCGAGCCGGAGCCCAGCGGCCCCTTGTCGATCAGGACCACGTCGCTCACCCCGGCGGCGGCCAGCGCGTACGCCGAGCTGACGCCCATGGCGCCGCCGCCGATGATGACCGCCGAGGCATGCGAGGGGAGCTCACGTCCCATTGATCGGTTCCTTTCACCAGTGACCACTTCCAGGATCGCGGATCGGACAGAGCCGGAGGAAGCGGTCAAGCAACACCATTTGTCGGCAGTCCGCAGGCGTAGCGGAGGGAGCACCAGCAGACCTCATGGCAGTCGATCGGCGAGGAGCTGGGCCAGGTGGACGCCCTGCCGGGACGTCAGATCGGCGATCTGCGTACGGCAGGAGAAGCCGTCGGCCAGGACCGCGCTCTCCGCACCCGCCTGCCGGAGCGCGGGCAGGAGCTGCTGCCCGGCCACCGCCACGGAGACGTCGTAGTGTCCCTTCTCCACGCCGAAGTTGCCGGCGAGGCCGCAGCAGCCGCCCAGCCGCCGCACGTCCGCGCCCGCCTCGCGCAGCAGCCGGGCGTCCTGCTCCCAGCCCATGACGGCGTGGTGGTGGCAGTGCGGCTGCGCCACGACCTCCAGCCCGTGCAGCGGAGGCGGCCGCCAGTCAGGGGTTTCAAGCAGCAGCTCGGCGAGCGTGCGGGTCATCCTCGCCACCGGTGCGGCCGCCTCCTCGCCGAGCAGTTCCAGCGCGTCGGAGCGCAGGACCGCCGTGCAGGACGGCTCCATACCCACGATGGGCACGCCCTGCGCCGCGGCCTCGCCGAGCTCGGCGACCGTACGGCCGAGGATCTTCCTGGCCGCGTCCAGCTGGCCGGTGGAGATCCAGGTGAGCGCGCAGCACTGACGGCGCTCGCTGATCCGCGGCCGGTAGCCTGCGGCCTCCAGGACCTTCACCGTGGCGCGACCGGCCTCCGGCGCGAAATGGTCGGTGAAGGTGTCGACGAACAGCAGCACCGGTTCGCCGGGCGCCGGGCGCCTCCGCCGGAACCACGCCCGGAAGGTCTCCGGCGCGAAAGCGGGCAGCGTGCGCCGCGAATCCACTCCCGCGATCGCCGGCAGCCCCGGCACCCGCAGCAGGGCGTTGGCCGCGCGCGGCAGCCGGCTCGCCAGCCTCGCCCAGAGCGGCAGGCGGCCCAGCGAGTAGTGCGTGAGCGGGCGGAGCCGCCCACGGTAGCTCTGGTGGAGCACTTCGGACTTGTACGCGGCCATGTCGATCCCCGTCGGGCAGTCCGAGGCGCAGCCCTTGCAGGACAGGCAGAGGTCGAGGGCCTCGTGGACCTCGGGCGAGCGCCAGCCGCCCGCGACGGCCGAGCCGTTGACCATCTCCTGCAGCGCGCGGGCGCGGCCGCGGGTGGAGTCCTTCTCCTCCCTGGTGGCCAGGTAGGACGGGCACATCACGCCGCCCGTCGCGGTGTTGTCCGCGCGGCACTTGCCCACGCCGGTGCAGCGGTGCACCGCCTGGCTGAAGTCGCCGCCGTCGTGGCGGTAGGCCAGGGCCAGCCTCTCGCGCACCGGGCGGGCGGCCGGGACCCGCAGGTCGGCGTCCACGGGACGGGGGCGGACGAGCACGCCGGGGTTGAGCACGTCGCCCGGGTCGAAGATCGCCTTGACCTGTGCGAAGAGGTCGATCGCGGCCTCGGAGTACATGAGCGGCAGCAGTTCGCTCCGGGCGCGGCCGTCGCCGTGCTCGCCCGACAGCGAGCCACCGTAGCCGGCGACCAGCGTGGCGGCGGCGACCAGGAACTCCCGGAGCGCCTTCGCCCCACCCGGCCGCTCGAGCGCCCCATGCGGGCGATCCAGCGGCACGTCGAGGCGGATGTGCAGGCAGCCGTCGCCGAAGTGCCCGTACGGCAGGCCGGTCAGGCCGTGCCCGGCCATCAGCTCCTCGAAGTCGCGCAGGTAGCGCCCCAGCATCGCGGGCGGCACGGCGGAGTCCTCCCAGCCCGCGTGCGCGGGCAGCCCGGCGGGGCTCCGCCCGGACAGGCCCGCGCCGTCCTCCCTGATGCGCCAGAGCGCCGCGGCCCGCGCCGGATCGGTGACGACGAGCGCGTCCTCGCCGCCGGACGCCACCCGGGTGGCCCGCTCCCCCACCTCGGCCACGTCGTCCCCCGCGACCTCGACGAAGAGCCAGGCCGCCCCGCGCGGCAGCGGCGGCACCGCCTGCGGCCCCCGCCGACGGCGCACCACGTCGACGATGCGCGCGTCGATGCCCTCGCAGGCCGTGGGCCGGTGCTCCAGCAGGGCGGGGGCGGCGTCCCCGGCAGCGGCGATGTCGGCGTAGCCCAGCACCACGAGGGCCCGGTGCGCCGGGTCGGTCACCAGCTTCACCGTGGCCTCGGTCAGCACGGCGAGCGTGCCCTCGCTGCCGGCCAGCAGGCCGGTCACGTCGAAACCGCGCTCCGGCAGCAGGTGCTCCAGCGCGTACCCCGACATCTGCCGCCCGAACCGGCCGAACTCGGTCCTGATCGTGGCCAGGTTCGCCAGCACGAGATCGCGCAGCGCGGCCGGGCCCCCGTGCGCGGGGAGGTCCAGGGCCGTGCCGTCGCCGGCGACCGCCTTGAGTCCGGCGAGGTTGTCGCTGGTGCGGCCGTAGCCGAGCGTCCTGGAGCCGCACGCGTTGTTCCCGATCATGCCGCCGATCGTGCAGCGCGTGTGCGTGGACGGGTCGGGGCCGAACCTGAGCCCGTACGGCGCCGCCGCCCGCTGCAGGGCCGCCTGGACGACGCCCGGCTGGACCACCGCCGTGCGGGTCCCGGCGTCGACGTGCAGCACCCGGTTCATGTGACGGCTGAAGTCCAGCACGAGCCCGGGGCCGATGGCGTTCCCCGCGACGGACGTGCCGGCGCCGCGCGCGGTCAGGGGGATCTCGTGGCGTGCGCACAGCTCGATCGCGGTGGCCACGTCCTCGGCCGACCTCGGCCGCGCGACCAGCAGGGGCGGCACCCGGTAGAGCGAGGCGTCGGAGGAGTGGACGGATCGCGTGGTGGAGTCGGTGAGCACGTCGGCGACTCCGCGCCGGCGGAGGTCGTTCGCGAGAGCGGCGGCCCGATCCATGAGTAGCATGCTACATGCGACACCTGTAACATGCCACTCACCCGTACCAGCGGCGAGGAGAGAAGAGGCACGATGGTCGGCTCCACCGCGCTCCGGGCGGCCTTCGCCCGGCGCCTGTCCACGATGTACGGCACGGAGGTCCCGGCGTACAACACGCTCGTCGACGTCGCCCAGGAAGTGAACGGCGAGGTGATGGCGCGGATGGGGGCCGACGCCGAGCGGCTCGGCACCATCGGCCGCGTCACGGCGGAGCGGCACGGCGCGATCCGCGTGGGCACCCCGGCCGAGCTGGCGCAGGTCGCGCGGATCTTCGGCGCGATGGGCATGTACCCCGTGGGCTACTACGACCTGCGTGAGGCGGCCAGCAGCTCCGTGCCGGTCGTCTCCACGGCGTTCCGTCCCGTGGACGAGGCCGAGCTGGCCGCCAATCCCTTCCGGGTGTTCACGTCCATGCTCGTGACGGGCGACCGGCGCTTCTTCGACGAGGACCTGGAACGACGGCTGGGCGCGTTCCTCGGGGCCCGCCGGCTGTTCCCGCCGCGCCTGCTCGACCTGGCCGACCGCGCCGAGGCCGAGGGCGGCCTGGACGACGCGGCGGCCGAGGAGTTCCTCACCCTCGCCACGCGGGCGTTCGAGCTGTCCACGGAGCCCGTCTCGCGCAGCTGGTACGCAGAGCTGGAGCGGGTGTCGGCGGTGGCCGCCGACATCGGCGGCGTGGCGAGCACGCACATCAACCACCTGACCCCGCGCGTGCTCGACATCGACGCCCTCTACGCCCGCATGAGCGAGCGCGGCATCACCATGATCGACGCCATCCAGGGCCCGCCCCGCTGGGACGGCCCCGACCTCCTGCTGCGCCAGACCTCCTTCCGCGCGCTGGCCGAGCCGCGGCTGTTCAGGGAGGACGACGGCAGCGTCGTACGCGACGACCTGCGGGTGCGGTTCGGGGAGGTCGAGGCGCGGGGCATCGCGGTGACGCCGGCCGGACGCGCGCTCTACGACGACCTGTCCGCGGAGCTCGACTCGACGCTCGCGGGCCGCCGCGTCACCGCGGAAGAACGCAACGAGATCGCGGCCAAGCTCTGGGAAGCCCGGGTGCCGCGCAGCGAGAACGAGCTCGTCACCGGCGACCTCGCCTACTTCACCTTCCACGTCCGCGACGCCCGCCCCGGCGCCGCGCCCCCGGCCGACCTCGCCACGCTCCTGTCCGAGGGGTGGGTGAGCGCCCGGCCCGTCGTGTACGAGGACTTCCTGCCGCGCTCGGCCGCCGGGATCTTCCAGTCCAACCTGACCTCCGACGGCGCCAAGGACGCGACCAGGAGCGGCGCCGACTTCGGGCCCGACGCCCTGGCCGCGGTCCTCGGCCGGCCCCTGCACGACCCCTACGAGCTGTACGCCTCGATCAGGGCGGCGTCGCTGGCACGCGTGCGCGCGGAGCTCGGCCTGGACGGCGAGATCGCCCTGCCCGGCGCCCCCTGACGCCCGATCACGGCTCGTCGACGATGGCCGCCCACAGCGCGGCCACGTCGACCGGCTCCCCCTGGGCCCTGGCCGCCTGCCCGGCCAGGATGAGACCGGTGTTGGTCAGGTGGGCCCGCATCGCGCGCGCCGCTCCGTCCGCGTCGCCCGCCGCCACGGCCGCCACGATGGGCTCGTGCTCCTCGTGCACCTGCCGCAGCGTGCGGGAGCGGTCGTCGGTGGAGGTGCCGAGGATGCGCATGGTGTCGCGCAGCCCGCCGACGATCGCGCGGGCCCTGCCGTTGCCCGCCGCGGCCAGGATGTGGTCGTGCAGCGTCTGGTCCAGGTGGAAGAAGAGGGACTCGTCGCCCGCGCCCACCGCGGCCGCCATCTCCTCCATCGTCGCCCGCAGGGACCCCCCGAGCCCGGCGGCCCCGGCCGCCCTCCGGACGGCGGGCAGCTCCAGCGCGAGCCGCACCCCGAAGATCTCGACGATCTCCCGGGGGTGCGGCAGCACGACGCGGAACCCCCGGTTCCGCTCGACCTGCACCAGCCCCGCCTCCGCGAGCCGCAGCATCGCCTCGCGCACCGGGCTCCTGGAGACGTTGAGCTGCTCGGCCACCTGGTAGACGGAGTAGAGCCGGCCGGGGACCATCGCGCCCGTGTGCACCGCCCGGCGCACCTCCGAGATCACCTGCTCGGCCAGCGACCGCCCCGCCTGCGGCAACGGCTGCAGCTTCAGCTCGGCGTGTTCGCGGGTGGGCGGCATGGTGGCATGTTACCCGTACGGCACGAGCCGCGATCATCCCTGCACGCCGGAGCAGTCTCCGCAGGTGAGCACTACCATGTCGTGACGCGTTGTTGACGGATTCGAGAGAGGCGTTGGTCGTGGGAGAGGTCCGGCCGATCGTGCACGTGGGCGACCCGGTGCTGCATCACCCGTGCGAGCCGGTGACCCGGTTCGACGGGGAGCTCAAGGCGCTGGTGGACGACATGTTCGCGAGCATGTACGCGGCGGAGGGCGTGGGCCTGGCCGCCAACCAGATCGGCGTGCCGCTGCGCGTGTTCGTCTACGACTGCCCGGACGCCGACGGACAGCACCACAAGGGCGTCGTCGTCAACCCCACCCTGGAGCTGCCGGAAGTCGGCGAGCGCCACCTCGACCCGAGCGAGGAGGGCTGCCTGTCGGTCCCCGGCCAGTACGCGCCGCTCCCCCGGGCCGACCACGCCACCGTCCACGGCTTCGACGCCGACGGGGAGCCGGTCACCGTCGAGGGCACGGGGCTGCTGGCCCGCTGCCTGCAGCACGAGACCGACCACCTCGACGGCCACCTGTACATCGACCGCCTTCCCGCCAAGCGCCGCAAGCAGGTGCTGGCCGCGTACAGGGAGGCCCATTTCGCCGTCGCGGACGAACCACCGCTCTAGGACGTCGGGCCTCTCCGCGTATCCCTCATGGCGGAGAGGCCCTGAGCCCTTAGCGCAGGTACGCCACCGGCGAGAGGTTCAGCTCACGCATGCCCTGCAGGACGAGCTTGGCCATCTCGTTCGCCCCGTAGGAAGAGAAGTGCGTGTTGTCGGTCACGCCGTCCGCCGCCGCCGTCAGGTAGATCTTGGCCGAGGCGCTCGGGCCGAGCCCCTCCACCAGCGCCTTGCTTCTGGCGGTCAGGTCGATCAGCGGCGCGTTCTGTGCCGCCGCCACCTGCCGCATGGTCGCCGGCAGGTCCACGCCGACGCCGTTGACGTGCAGCGCGGTCGATGTCAGCTTGCCGCTGGAGTCGAAGAGCCGCCGCACCGGCGGGGTCACCAGCACCGGCACACCACCCCGCGACCGCACCTGGGTCACCAGGCTGGTCAGGTTGGAGGTGAACGCCGACGCCGTCGTCGACTTGTCGTTGTGCCCGAACTGGATCAGCACCGTGTCGCCGCTCTTGATCAGCGGTTTCATCGTGGGGAACAGCGCCGAGTTGGACAGGAAGCTGCCCGAGCTCTCGCCCGAGTCGCCGTAGTTGGACACCGACAGGCCCAGCTTGAAGTACTGCGGGAGCTGCTGCCCCCACCCGGTGTACGGGGCGGCCGGCTGGTCGCACACGGTGGAGTCGCCCGCCAGATACAGCACCGGCCCGCTCACGGCGGCCATCCCGATCCCGTTCAGCTTCGGCGCCGTCCCGGAGAAGACCAGGTCAAGCCCGGGAGTCCCGGCGCCGCCCTGCCCGGTCGGCTGTCCCTCCGGCTGGCGCACGTTCAACGTGAACGAATACCTCGCATACGAGCCCGCCGCCGTGGACACGGCCGGCAGCACCGTACGGCGGGCCTCCGCCTGCACGCCGGTCACCCCGGCGGCGTTCGCGTCGCCCAGGACCACCGTCACGTCGTAGTTGCCCGGCGAGACGTCGAAGTGGCAGATGATCGGCGAGGTGCCGGTGCACTTGGCACGGAGCGCCGGGTCGGGGACCGGTCCCGGCGGGGTGCCGGTGTCGGTGCCGAAGACCTTGAAGTCGGCGATGCTCGCCCAGGTGGAGGCCGCGAGTCCGGTGACCGTGATCCGCACGTAGCGCGCGGTCGCGGCGAACGTGTCGCTCTGCACCTGCGCGCTCGCCGTGCTTGCCGTGCGGTCGGCCACGCGCGTCCAGGTGGAGCCGTCGGCGGACACCGACACGTGATACTGGTAGGCGCGGGCGAACTCCCAGCGCACCTCGCTGCCGCTCAGCGCCACCGAGCTCCCGAGGTCGACCTGCCACCAGTGGCCGGTGCCGCCGTCGGCGGCGCACCAGCGGGTGGCGGTGTCGCCGTCGTTGGCCAGCGACGGGGGACGTCCCGACTGGCTGGAGTCCGCGCTCGCCGCCTTGCCCGACGCCAGGTCCGTCGCCGCCCCCGCCGGTGCCGCGAGCGGCATCGCCAGCAGGCCGGCCAGGAGGGCGACCAGCGCGAGGAGGGCGAGCGTCGTGCGAGAAGGCGCCGAACGTCTCGGCGGCCTGGGCGTATCGGGACCTGAATGACGTGAACCCATGGTGGTCCTGCACTTTCTCGCGATGGTGTGGGGGGTGGTCCACCGCACGCTGATCCCCGGCTCCGTCGGCCGCGGCCGGCAGCGTGCTGTTCGCACCTATGGGCTGGTGCAGGTGAACGGCTGGGTCGGCGGAGTGCCCGTGCCGATGAAGCCGAACGTGGTCGAGGCGGACGGCTGAAGTGATCCGTTGTACGAGGCGTTGCGCACCGAGGCGGCCATGCCGTTGACGCTGAGCGTGCCGTTCCACACCTGGTTGATGCTCTGGCCGCTGCCCAGGGCCCACGTGACGGTCCACCCGTCGATGGCCGAGGCGCCTGCCGTCACCGTGACCTCGCCCTGGTAGCCGCCGGACCACGAGTTGGTGGTGCGGTAGCCGGCCCGGCAGGCGTCACCGGGCGCCGGCGTGGTCGGCGGGGTCGGCGAAGTCGGCGGGGAGGGCGATCCGGTGGGCCCACCGGACGGCACGAGGGGGCAGGTGTTGCGGTAGGCCGTGATGCCGGTGGAGTCGGCCAGCGGGCACAGGAACTGGGTGTAGCGGGTGTCGTTGTCGACGAAGATCTTCAGCCAGGGGATGAGGATCCGCATCTCCAGCGTGTTGGCCTTGGTGAAGAAGAGGTGGCCGGCCCCGCCGAACTCGAGGAACGCGCTCTCCGTCGTGGCCGGCAGCCGCGCGTACAGGGCGTCGAGGGAGGAGCGGGTGACCGTCGTGTCGCTCTGCCCACCGATGATCATCGTCGGCACCCGGTCGTTGGCCAGGTTCCCCGACGGCATGAACGGCGCCAGCCCGACCGCGGCCTTCAGCGACGGACGCTGCACCGCCGCCAGCAGTGCCCCGCCGCCACCCATCGAGTGGCCCACGACGGAGAGCCGGTTCGGGTCGACCCGGCCGCGCACGGGGCTCCGCTGGGTGAGGTAGTCCAGCGCGGCGAGCAATTGGGTGGCCCGGGCGCTGTCCCAGTCGTTGGGGCTGTTGGTCTCGACGCCGATCACGACGAAGCCGAAGGAGGCCAGCCAGTGCCCCATCCAGGCCTCTTCGACGGCGAACCGGGCGGTGTAGCCGGGCATGATGCCGACGGCGCCGAAGGTTCCCTGGCTGGTGTCCGTCGGGTAGTAGATCATGCCGCCGTTGAAGCCGTTGCCCGGCGGCACGCTGACCTCCGCCGTGGCGAAGGTCCCCCTCGTGGCCGCGACGCTGGCCCGTGTCGGGTCCGGCCCCCGCTGGTACGGATTGTCGGCAGCGGCGGCCGGGCGGATCGCCACCAGGGCGGCGAGCGTCGCGATGGCGAGCACCACCGCGGCCAGCGTCCGCCGCCGTAACAGCGTCAGCGGCGTTCGGGATCTGTCATGGTCTTCAGTCACTTGAGATCTCTCCTCTCAGACATCAGGGGCGGCCTTTGCCCGGGTGTCACGGTGTCCACCGGACGTTGGGGTTGATCTGGCCGGTCCAGTTGAAGATGGCCATGTTGTCCCACTCGTTGCCGCTGCCGTTGATGTTCGCCGGGTCCCAGCCGTTCCCGGGCACCGCGTACCAGGTCGGCTCCCAGTAGAAGATCCCGATCGCCCCCGCGTTGCGGGCCGTGCTCTGCACCGCCGCGAACTCGGCCCCCTGTCCCTGCCAGGTGAGGCCATAACCCGAGCACCCCGACGTGACCGCGTTCCGCGTGGAGTCGGCATTGTCGGCGGTGAAGGGGTAGGCCGTTTCGGCGATGACCACGTTCTTGCCGTAACGAGAGCGCATGTCCGAGATCACGGTGGACAGGTTGGACAGCGTGCCGTGCCACATGCAGTAGTACGACAGGCCGGTGACGTCCCAGGACACGCCTTTGGCGCGGATGCCGTCGTAGAACCAGCGGGCGGAGGAGAGGCTCTCCGCCAGCGCCGTGTGGATGATCACCTGGGTGCCGCTGTTACATGCTTTGGTGGCGTTGTAACCGGCCTTGAGCAGCAGGCTCAGGTTCGTGAAGTCGTTGTTGACCACCTTGCCGTCGTTCCACAGCATGCCGGTGTTGATCTCGTTGCCGATCTGCACGCTGTCCGGGGTGGTGCCCTGCGCCTTGAGACTGGTGCACACGTCGTAGGTGTAGTTGTAGACATCCGTCCGCAACTGGCTGATGCCGTGGCTGGACCAGGCGGCGGGCTTGTACTGCTTGCCGGGGTCGGCCCAGGTGTCGGAGTAGTGGAAGTCGACCAGCAGCCTCAGGCCCTTGGCTTTGACCGCCCTGGCCTGCTGCAGCACCTTGGCCTTGTTGTTGTAACCGCTGATCGGGTCGTTCCAGATCCGCAGGCGGGCATAGTTGACGCCGACTCCCTTGAGGATGTCCAGCGGGTCCCGCTGGGTGCCATTCGCGTCGTAGTACGTGGCACCCAGGTCGAGCGCGCGCTGTAAGGAAGAGACGTCGGCGCCGAGCATGCTCAGCGTGGCGGCGTGCGCCGGCTGCGCGGCGGCGAGGGTCGCGGCGACGAACAGGACCAGCGACGCCAGAAGCCTTCTCATGATTCCTCCGGTCAGGTGCATGCCGAAGATCTGTGAACGTGCACAGTGGAGATCTTCGGCCTTCCGGACAGACTCCAACATGAATCCCACAAAACAGCGCAGACAACAACCACGTAACGACCATTGACGCCACAAACGCCTTCTCCCACACTCTGTGAACGCTCCCAGATCTCGCCGTTCCTGCTCCTCCTACGTCGATCCGCCTGGAAGGAAAAACATGGGTAGACCAGGGCATCACCGGCTGTTGACGGCGTGGACCGAGACCCTGCGCGCGACCCGTACCCCGGGTCGGCCGGACCGGCCGTGCACCCTCCACGCCGTGAAAGTTTCACCCGCCGTACCTGCGCCACTCACCACGTTCGGAGTCATCCGACCTCACTGCTGGAGTTGAATCATGCTTTTACGCAGACAGCGCGCCGCACTGCTGTCCGCTGCCGTCGCGGTGACGGTGGCCGCCTCCGGTGTCGTCATGGCCACGGGAGCTTCGGCGGCGACCCGCTACGAGGCGGAGAGCGCGCCGGCCACGTGTGACGGTGTCATCGAGTCCAACCATGCCGGCTACTCCGGCAGCGGATTCTGCA
>NZ_JBFAHJ010000037.1:44126-107229 GCF_040654115.1 Nonomuraea sp. NPDC050786 | reverse complement strand
GGAGGGGTCGCACGGGGGAGCGGACGCGCAGATCATGGCGGAGTTCTGCCGGTTCGTCCGGGACGGCGCTCACGCCGAGTAGGCCGCGGTGACCTCGTAGATGCCGAACGGCCTGCCGCCGGGCGCCCGCTGGTGGCGGCGGAGCGGAGCCGTCGTGTCCCGGTGCCCCGCGCCCTCCTCCCAGCGGCGGAACGCGGCCAGGCTCTCCCACTCGCTCATCACGACGAACGCCGCGGGGTCGTCGGCGGCCCGCAGCAGTTCGTTGCCGAGCAGGCCGGGCGTGCCCGACAGGGCGCTGCTGATCTGGTGGTACGCCGACTCCACCGCGTCGGGCTCCTCGGACGGCGCGACGGCGTAGATCAGCACCCTGGCTCGTGCCGTGGGCATCAGCGCTTTCCCCCCATCGCGTACACGACCTGCATGGTCGTCATCGTCCCGCCGGAGCGGAACGGGTGGAGCTTGGTGCGGTGCTCGAGGTGCCCGGCGCTGTGCTCGAACTCGCGGAAGCGCGGCTCGTCGGCCCAGTCGCTCATGATGTAGTAGACGCCTTCCTCCTCCTCGCTCTTGGAGAGCCACTGGCCGAGGTTGGCGGGGTGGTCGGTGACGGCCTTGCCGACCTGGTACCACGTCCTCTCGAACTCCTCCTCCATGCCGGAGTGGATGTTCATGCGGAGCAGGACGCGGAAGACGGGCTGCGACTGTGACATGAGATGACCTCAATCCTCGGGTTGGAGAAACTCGCGGTTCAACCGTTCACGTGCGTAGAGCCGGGTGAGTCTGTGCATGCCGTAGCGGATGCTGCCGGCGTCGTCCGCCCGTACGTCGAGCAGATGGCAGCCGGCCAGGCGGGTCAGCCGGGCCTCCACCGCGTCGGTGGCGTTGCCGAGCAGCCCGGCGGCCGTCACGGCGGTGAAGTCCTGCGCGGGGAGCAGGCTGAGCAGGCGGAGCGTGCTGCGGTCGTGCGGGTCGAGCCGGAAATAGGCGTGGTCGTAGTCCGCCCGCACGTCGAACTCGGCGAAGCGCAGCTGGTCGAGGGGCGCCGGGGACGACTCCAGCAGCGCCGCCATCTTCTGCAGCGACCAGACCCTGGCGGCGGCGAGACGGGAGCCGACGCAGCGCAGGGCCCGGGGCAGCCGCCCGCAGAGCTCGACGATCGTCTCGGCGCGCTCCGGCTCGGCGGCCACCCGTTCGGCGCCGATGATGCGGCCGAGCAGCTGCGTGCCTTCGGACAGGCTCATGACGCCGAGCTCGACGTTGGTCACGCCCGGCATGCTCTGCAGCCCCTCCCGGCTGGTGACGATCACCACGCAGTGGGGTGTCGCCGGCAGCAGCGGGGTCACCTGGGCGGCGTCGCTGGCGTTGTCGAGGACGACCAGGATCCGCCGGTTGTTGCTCCAGGTGCGGAAGAGGTTGCTCCGCTCCTCGAGCGTCGGCGGGATCTGCTGCTCCGGCACCCCGACCGAGCGCAGGAAGCCGGCGAGGACGTCACCCGGCGCCGCCGGCGTCTCGGACGCGCCGTGCAGGTCGGTGAAGAGCTGGCCGTCGGGGAACTGCGCCCGGTGCAGGTGCGCGGCGTGCAGCGCCAGGGTCGTCTTCCCCACGCCGCCCATCCCCGTGATCGATATCGTCCGGGCCGCCGTGCTGCCGGGCTGGGGCGCTGCCAGGACCTGGGCGAGCCGGGCGAGCTCCGCCACCCGCCCCGTGAAGTCGGAGATGTCGGGCGGCAGCTGCGCGGGGACGGTCAGCGCGGCCGGCGGCGGGGTGGTGGTGCTGCCCTGCGGCTGGGCAGGGGCGGCCCCGGCCGGTTTGGGGGCGTCGGCGCTCAGCAGCGACTGGTGGAGGCGCTGCAGGGCGGCGGACGGTTCGAGCCCGAGCTCGTCGATCAGCACCTTGCGCAGCTGCCGGTAGACCTCCAGCGCCTCGTACCGGCGCCCGGAGCGGTTCAGGGCCGTCATGAGGTCGCCGTAGAAACGCTCGTGCAGGGGATAGCCGTGCACGAGCGTCTTCAGCTCGCTGATGAGCTCGCGATAGCGGCCGAGGCGCATGTCGGCATCGATGTGCAGCTCAAGGGCCCGCAGCCGGTTCTCCTCCAGGCGGGTCACGTGGGCGGAGAGGATCTCGCCCGTGGTGACGCCGAGGAGGGCCTGGCCACGCCACACGCTCAACGCCTCGGACAGCAGCTCGCCGGCGCGCTGCGCGTCGCCGCTCTCCAGCGTCAAACGGCCTTCACGCGTCGCCTTTTCAAAGATTCCGACATCGACGCTTTCGTCCGGAACTTCCAGCAGATAACCGCACTGCTGCGTGTGCAAACGTGCCAGGCCCGAGGGGTCGAGCACTTCTTTCCTGAGTTTGTAGATGTAGGTCTGCAGGGTCGTCATCGCGCTCTCAGGCGGATGATCTCCCCATAATTCGTCGATGAATTCACTGATTTGCACGATCTGGCCCTTGCGTACCAAGAGGAAGGCCAGGACCTGGCGGACCTTGGGTGCTGTGGGAGTGATGTCCCTGCCCTCGTGTATGACAGCGAGCGGGCCGAGGATGCGGAAGCTCATTGTGCCCTTCAATCTGCGCACGGCATGTTGAGGGAATCAACGTTGATTCCGGCGGAATTCGGACGTCCGGCATCAATTCCACTCGAAGGCTAATTTTTGAGCTTCTCGCCTAGCAACCCCTAGGGTGGCGGGTTAGCGGCCTACTGGTCGGTACTAGGGGTGATCCGGCACAGGACGGCGCCGGACGAGACACTCTCTCCCGGGGTCGCGGAGAGGCCGGTGACCACGCCCGGTTTGTGGGCGGTGACGGGCTGCTCCATCTTCATCGCCTCGATGACCAGGATGGTCTCGCCCTCCTCGACGGTGTCGCCGTCGGCCGCGAAGACCTTGACGACGGTGCCCTGCATCGAGCTGACCAGCGCGTCGCTGTCCGCGCCTGCCGAAGTCGACGCCCTGGCGGCGGTGCGGCGGGGCGCCGCCGCACCGTTCACGGGCCCGTTGGCGAGCCCGTTGGTCAGGCCGGTGGGCAGCACGACCTCGAGGCGACGGCCGTCCACCTCGACGCTGACGCGCTCGCGGGGCGCGGCCTGCGCCGGGACGGCCGCGGTGTGCGGGTGCGGCTCGACGGGATTGGCGAACTCGGTCTCGATCCACCGGGTGTGCACGGCGAACGGCTCGCCCGTGAAGGCGGGCTCCTCCACGGCGGCGCGGTGGAAGGGCAGGAGCGTGGGCAACCCCTCGATCTCGAACTCGGCCAGCGCCCGCCGGGCCCGCCGCAGCGCCTGCTCGCGATCGCCTCCCGTCACGACCAGCTTGGCGATCAGCGAGTCGAACTCCCTCGGCACCTCCTGGCCCGACGTGTACCCGGAGTCCAGCCGCACGCCCGGCCCGCTCGGCGGGCGGAAGGCCGCGATCGTGCCCGGGGCGGGCAGGAACCCGCGCCCGGCGTCCTCGGCGTTGATCCGGAACTCGATCGAGTGGCCGCGCGGCTCCGGGTCGCCGTAGCCGAGGGGCTCGCCCTCGGCGATGCGGAACATCTCCCGCACCAGGTCGATGCCCGTCACCTCCTCGGTGACCGGGTGCTCGACCTGCAGCCGGGTGTTCACCTCGAGGAACGAGACGACGCCGTCCAGGCCGATGAGGAACTCGCAGGTGCCCGCGCCGACGTAGCCGGCCTCGCGCAGGATCGCCTTGGAGCTGCTGTAGAGCTGCGCCCGCTGCTCGGCGGTCAGGAACGGGGCCGGCGCCTCCTCGACGAGCTTCTGGTGGCGCCGCTGCAGCGAGCAGTCGCGCGTCGAGACCACCACGACCTCTCCGTACGCGTCGGCCAGGCACTGGGTCTCCACGTGACGAGGCCGCTCCAGATAGCGCTCCACGAAGCATTCACCGCGCCCGAAGGCCGTGACCGCCTCGCGCACCGCCGACTCGTACGCCTCCGGGATCTCCGCCATCGTGGCGGCGACCTTCAGCCCCCGGCCGCCTCCGCCGTACGCCGCCTTGATCGCGATCGGGAGCCCGTGCTCGGCGGCGAAGGCCAGCACCTCCTCCACACCGGCGACCGGCTCGCCGGTGCCGGCCACCATCGGCGCGCCGACCTTCTGCGCGATGTGCCGCGCGGCGACCTTGTCGCCCAGCGCCCTGATCGCGGCGGGCGGCGGGCCGACCCAGGTCAGCCCCGCCTCCAGGACGGCCTCGGCGAAGTCGGCGTTCTCGGCCAGGAACCCGTAGCCGGGATGGACCGCGTCCGCGCCGGAGCGGGCGGCGACCGCCAGCACCTTCTCGATGTCCAGGTACGTCTCGGCCGGGCTGGTCCCGCCGAGCGCGTACGCCTCGTCGGCGAGCCTGACGTGCAGGGCGTCCAGGTCCTGTTCGGAGTAGATGGCGATGCTGGTCAGGCCCAGGTCCTTGCAGGCTCTGGCGATCCGTACCGCGATCTCGCCGCGGTTGACGATCAGGACCTTGGAGATGCCGCTCATGACGTCCTCGCCAGGGTCCGGCCGAGCACGCCGCGGAGCGTCGCCTCGGGGTCGGCGTCCGGCGCGGGGCCGCACCAGGCCACGTAGCCGTCGGGCCGTACGAGCACCGCCCCGTCCCGGCCGGCGCCGTAGCGCTCCTCCCACGCGCCGTCCACGTCGATCACCTCGCGGCCGACGCGGTAGGCCCGCAACGGGACGCCCAGCTGGGCGGCGCACTTGTCCGCCGCCTCCGTCCACCCGGCGCCGTCGGCCCCGGTGAGCAGCACGAACGCGTCGTGGAACAGGTCGTGCACGGTGATCCGCCGTCCCTCGTGGCGCAGCCACAGGTGCGGCGCGCGGGCCCCGGGAACGGCTCGCGCCACCACCCGGTCGCCGTAGACCGACTCGTGCCCGTAGCGCTGGCCGAGGGCGCAGACCAGGTCGTCCACGTCGTCCTCGTACGGCTGGTCCGAGAACCTGGCCTGCTGCCGCCGTACGGTGATCTCCGCCAGCGTCCGCGCCACCGGCCTGCGCTCGGGCTCGTAGGTGTCGAGCAGGCCCGCCCCCGCCCACCCGCCGAGCACCCCGGCGAGCTTCCAGGCCAGGTTGTGCGCGTCCTGGACGGCGGCGTTCGCCCCCATCGCGCCGGCGGGCGACCAGACGTGCGCGGAGTCGCCGGCGAGGAAGACCCGGCCGTGGCGGTAGCGGTCGGCGACCCCGACCGCCTCCTCCCAGCAGGCGATGTCCAGGACGGTGACCGGGACGTCCCGTCCGATGACCGTTCTGGCCACCTTCTCGCAGCGCGCCGGGGTGAAGTCGGCGGGGGACTCCTTGGCGGGGTCGTAGGTGAAGCTGATCGCCCACTGGCCGGGGACGGCGGTGGTGAGGAACGAGCCGAAGCCGATCTCGGCGTTGACCACGATCCAGAGCATGGCCCGCTGGGTGACGAGCTCCGCCAGGTCCGCCTCGACGATGAAGGTGACCCAGTTCTGGGTGACCCCCGGCCCCGTGTGGTCGATGCCGAGCCGGCGCCTGATGGCGCCGCGGAAGCCGTCGGCCGCGATCAGATAGTCCGACCGTATGGTGCGCCGCTCCCCGCTGATGCGGTCCTCGGTCACCGCCGTTACACCGTCATCGTCCACGTCGACCGAGAGGCACTGCGTGTCGAACCGGATGTCGGCCCCCAGCCCGCGGGCGGCCTCGATCAGGATCGGTTCCACGCTGCGCTGGTCGGCCATGACGTACTCGCCGGCGGTCAGCTCGGGAAAGGCCCGCGGCGAGTCGTCGTCCAGCAGCCACGTCCACTCGCCCGCGAGGCTCTCGCACCGTACGACGCCCGATTCGGCGTCGAACGGCGCGCCGGCCGCCGCGATGCGCGCGGCCAGGCCCAGGGGGCGGTAGAGCTCCATGGTCCGCTGGTTGATCCCGCGTGCGCGGCCCTGGATGGACACGCCCGATTGCTTGTCGACCAGCACCGGGCGCACGCCCTGCCCCGACAGGAACAGTGCCGAGGCCAGGCCCGCATACCCGCCACCGACGATGAGGACCGGGGCGTTCTCGTCAGGCGTCGTCATCAATGCTCTCCTTCTCCGGCTGCATCGGTGCGCTTGCCGGAGGGTTCCACGGCAGGCTCAAGCCTCGCTCGGGTCACGGGTGGCTTCGAGTCCCGTCCGAGTACGGCGGTGCATGCTGCGTCCCGTACGGACCGGATTCCCCTTGGGAGGACACGATGCCCTTCACGGCGATCACCTATGACATCAAGAGCGGCTACGAGGACCAGGTCGCGGAGGTCTTCTCCGGCTTCCAGCGGCCGAGGTCGGCGGTCGTGCCGGGGGCCGACGGCGAGCAGGCCGGGCGGATCCTGGCCACGGCGGTGTTCATCAGGGACAACCTGCTGGTCCGCTTCATCGAGTTCGAGGGCGACCTCGACGCGGTGGCGCGGCACATGGCCGTCCAGCCGGGCGTCCAGGAGGTCGAGCGCAAGCTCAAGCCGTTCCTCAACTCCCCGCGCGACACCGGCACCCCCGAGGGGTTCGTCCGGACGTTCAAGAGCAGCATGCTCCGCTCGATCACCCAGCTGGCCGTGCCCCGGTGAGTCGAGGGCGCCTCCAGCACTGCTCGAGGCAGCGGCAACCGGCCCGTGGTGCCCTGGGCGCATGCGGATAATCTTCACGACCTGGGCGTGGCCGTCCCACCTGTACGCGATGGTGCCGCTCGCGTGGGCCTGCCGGGCCGCCGGGCACGACGTGCTGGTGGCGAGCCAGCCGGAGCTCACCGGCGCGATCCTGCGTACCGGCCTGCCGGCGGCGCCGGTCGGGCGGGACGTGGACGCGCTGGCGACCTTCCACGACATCGTGTTCCCGCCGTCGCAGCAGTCGCCGCCTTCGCAGCCGTCGCCGTCGGCGCAGCGGCCGGCGGGCGGCGGGCCGCGGGTCTTCGGGCTGCTGGCCGAGCTGGCGGAGGCGATGACGGACGATCTCGTCGCGCTGGGGAGGCGGTGGCGCGCGGACCTCGTCGTGTTCGAGCCCACCGCCTTCGCGGGAGCGCTGGCCGCCGCCGCGCTCGGCATCCCCGCCGTGCGGCACCTGTTCGGCACCGATCTCATGAGCGTCGTCGGGCGGTTCCTCCTGGACGCGCTCGCCCCGCTCAGCGAGAAGCTGGGGCTGGACGCCGTCGATCCGTTCGGCGTGGCGTCCGTGGACCCGTGCCCCGCCGGGCTCCAGGTTCCCGTCGGCTCCCGCCGCCTGCCGATGCGGTATCTGCCCCACAACGGCCCGGGCAGCCTGCCCGCCGGCCTGCCCGCGCCGTCCGGCCGGCCGCGCGTCTGCGTCACCTGGGGCACCACGCCGAGCCGGGTGGCTCCGGAGCTCTTCCTGGCAGGGCAGGTGGCCAGGGCGATCGGCGACCTCGACGTGGAAGTGGTGGTCGCGGTCACGCCGGAGCAGCGGCCGCTGCTCGGCGAGCTGCCGCCCGGTGCGTACGTCACCGAGGGAACGCCGCTCGATCTCCTGCTGCCGTCCTGCGACGTCGTCGTGGCCCACGGCGGCGCGGGCACCCTGCTGACCGGGCTGGCGCACGGGCTGCCGCAGCTGCACCTCCCGCGGCTGCCCGACCACCAGCGCCACGCCGGGCGGCTGGCCGAGGTGGGCGCCGGCCTGGTGCTCGCGGCGCAGGACGCCGAGCCGAAGGCGATCAGGGACCTCCTCGCCGAGCTGATGGCCAAACCGGAGCACCGGGCCGCCGCGCGGCGGCTGCAGGCCGAGATGTCCGGCCAGCCGTCCCCGGCCCAGGTCGTGAGGTCGCTGGAGAGCCTCGTCGAGCCGGGCGCGAGCCGCCCTCAACCGGCTGCGGTGACTGTCGAACAATGAGATCCACCCCGAAATTCGCGCACGAGTCATTCGCTCGGCGACACCGTGGCGGGATGCTGCTCGAAAGGCACGGCATCGATCTCTATCCGCATCCCTTCCTCGGCTTCACCCTGCCTCCCGGTCACCGTTCCTCCGTGCTCAACACCGATGAGGAGGGCTTTCGCCTCTCGGACTCGCCGTTCGGCACGGTGGACACCACCTCGTGGCTGGCCGCGGGCGGCGGCGGCATAGTGCTGGGCAACTCGGTGGCCGTCGGCCTCGCGGCGACCTCCGACCGCCACTCGCCTCCCTCGCACCTGGCCTTCGCCTCCGGGACCCGGCAGCTCAACCTGGGCCTGTGCGCGGCGGTCTCCCTCCAGGAGCTCGTCGCCGCCACACCGTTCCTGCACGCGGCGTCCACCGTGGTGGTCATCGGCGGCGGCCCCGACTTCGTCAATCTGGTCGGCTCGCTCGACCCGAGCGGGCTGTTCGGCGCGGTCTCCTACGAGCGCACGTTCACCGAGCTCGCCGAGATCCCGCTGTTCGACCTGGCCACCCTCGCCGCCGGCGAGGAGGTCCCCGACCTCGAGTCCCGCCGCCGCAAGCGCGACAGGACCCCGGCCTGGAACCTCGCCGACGCCGTGCCGCGGATGGAGGCGGCCGCGCGCAGGCGGCTCGAGCACCTCGGCTTCCTCGCGCGGGCGGCCGGCGACCGTACCCGGGTCCTGTTCTGCCTGCAGCCGCTCGTGACCTCGCGCACGAGACAGCTCAGCCCCGAGGAGAAGGCACGGTACGACTTCGACGCACCCGTCTTCGGCGTCCTGCACAGCGCCATCGAGGAGAACTGGGACGCCTACGCCGCCCTGTACGCCAAGGGCTGCGCCGACCTGGGGATCTCGTTCCTGAACCTGTCGGCCGACCTGTTCGAGGGCGACGCGTTCGCGGACACCGTGCACTTCACCGACGACGGCAACCGGCAAGCCGCGGAAATGATCCACCGGGCGCTCGAGGGCGCCGCCTAACCGAAAGGAAGCATGATGTCCCACGTGGCGATCCAGGCCGAGCGGCTCCAGCAGATCCGTGACATCCTCGTCGACGTCCTGGAGATCGAGCCGGACGAGCTGACGTACACCAGCGACTTCGTCAACCAGCACGGCGCCGACTCGCTGCTGGCCATTGACATCATCGCCAGCATCGAGCGATCCATGGGCGTGCGCATCCCGAGCGAGGCCCTTCCCGAGATGGTCAACCTGGGGGCCGTGGTGGAGCTCGTGCTCCGTTACGAGGGCACCGATGCCTGAAACGGCGTCGCGCCGGGTCGTGGTCACCGGGCTCGGAGCGGTGAGCAGCCTCGGAACGGGGGCGCGCGCCTTCGCCGACGCCATCAGGGCGGGGCGGAACGGCGTGTCGCCCATCCGGAGTTTCGACGCGAGCGGGTTCCCGCACACCTACGCGGGCGAGGTCCACGACTTCGACCCCGGCCAGGTGCTGCGCCGGCTGCGGGTCGAGGAGTGGGGCCGCAGCAGCCTGTTCGCGGCCTCCGCCGCGCGGCTGGCGCTGATCGACGCCGAGATCGACCCCGCCCAGGTCTCGGCGTCGCGCGCGGGTTCGGCGATCGGGACGACGCTCGGCGAGTCGGCGGTGATCGAGGAGCTGGTGAGCCAGTGGGTCGACCAAGGGCTCAAGGACATCGACCCGGTCCTGGCCCGCCGGGCGCCGGCCAACCGCATCGCCACCGCGGTCAACGCCGAGCTCGCCCTCACCGGGGAGGCCCACACCATCGCGACGGCCTGCTCGGCGAGCAATTACACGCTCGGCTACGCGTACGACCTGGTGCGTACCGGCGAGGCGGACTTCATGATCAGCGGCGGTGCCGATTCGGTCAACCGCTGGGAGCATGCCGGTTTCTACCGGCTCGGGGCGCTGGCCGAGTCGGTGTGCCGGCCCTTCGACACGCACCGCTCGGGGATCCTCACCGCCGAGGGCGGCGTCGCGCTGTTCCTGGAGCCGCTGGAGGGGGCACTCGCCCGAGGCGCCCGTATCTATGCGGAAGTGCTCGGATACGGCGTCAACTGCGACGCCAAGCACCCGGTGGCGCCCGACCCGACGAGCATCGCGGAGTGCATCAGGGCCGCGCACCGGAACGCCGGGGTGCGTACCGAGGACATCGACTACATCTGCGCGCACGGCACGGGCACCCCGACCAACGACGCCACGGAGGTGAAGGCGGTGCGTGAGGTGTTCGGCGACAGGCTGCCGCCGATCAGCTCGATCAAATCCATGATCGGGCACACGATGGGCGCCGCCAGCGGCTTCGGCGCGCTGATCTGCTGCATGGCGCTGCATGACGGGTTCCTGCCGCCCACGGCCAACGTGACGGAGATCGATCCGGCGCTGGGTCCGGGGGTGGACTGCGTACCGGGGACGGGCCGGCCGGCCTCGCCGCGGATCGTGCAGAACCACGGCTTCGCCTTCGGCGGCAACAATGCGATCACCATCCTGGGGAGGGTCGCGTGACGACGTCGGCGCCACTCGTGATCACCGGTTGCGGCGTGGTCTCGCCCTCGGGCATCGGCCTGGAGGCGCTCACCGCTCCCCGGAACGGGACAGGACAGGCGGAGCCTCCCGAAGGGGAGTACCCGCCCATCCCGCTCGCGGTGATCCCCGACCTCAGGGTCGAGGAGTACCTGGGCAAAAAGGGGATCAGAACCCTGGACCGGACCACCCGGCTCGCCCTGGTGGCGAGCAACCGCGCGCTGGCGACGCTGGAGACCGCCCTGAGCGAGGAGGACCGCGCCAGAACCGGCGTGGTGATCGGGACCAGCACTGGCAGCATCCGCAGCTCCAGCGAGTTCTCCCGCGAGACGCTGGTGCGGGAGAAGCCCTACCTGGTGCAGGCCACGCTCTTCCCGCCGTCGGTGATGAACTTCTGCGCGAGCCAGATCGCGATCTGGAACTCGCTGCGCGGCGTGAACGCCACGATCGCCGACGGCCGCGTGTCGGGCCTCGGCGCGGTCAGCTACGCCAGGAACGCGATCATCCAGGGCCACATCGACCGCGCCCTGGTCGGTGCGGTGGAGGAGCTGTGCCCGCAATCCGCGTGGGCCTGGCACCTGTCCGGCGCGCTGGCGCCGGACGCGGCGGTGGGGGAGGGGGCGGCGGTCTTCGTCATGGAGAGCGCCGAAGGCGCCGCCGCGGCCGGCCGCGCGGCGCTGGCCGAGGTGCTCGCCTGCGAGGTCGGCACCCTGGGCATGTCCGACGTACGGCAGGGCGTGGCCACCTGCGTCGGCCGTGCACTGGAGCGCAGCGGCGTGCCCGGCGCGGCGGTCACCGCCATCTCCTTGAGCGCGTCGGTCCTGCGCGGGCTGAGAGCGGCCGAGGAGGCCGGCGTCGGCGACGCCCTGGGCGGGTCGCTGCCCGCACAGCTGAGGACGGCGACCCTGCTGGGCGAGAGCTTCAGCGCCACGGCCGCGCTGCAGCTGGCGGACGTGCTCGCGACCTGGCGCACCGCTCCGGCCGCGGCGGGAGCGGTGGCCCTGGTCGTCGTCACCGGTGACGACGGGAACGTCGGCTGCCTGGTGCTGCGCCACCCTGGCTGAGCCGGCGCAAAGAAGAGACCGGCCCGGAGAGCATCTCCGGGCCGGTCTCTTCGGCGTGCTAGGCGACGGTGCCGGTCTGTTCGGCGTTCCAAGCGACGATGCCGGATTTCTTCGGCGGTGCTATGCCACCGTCCGCAACTCGCGTTCGCGCTCTCCGGGCTGGACGGCCACGCGGGCCATCGCCAGGCGCAGCAGCGGCGGCGCCATGAGGGACGTGAAGACGGCGACCAGGATGAGGATGGTGTAACTCGCGGTGTTCAGCACCCCGAGCCGCAGGCCCACCATCGCGACGATCACCTCGATCACGCCTCTGGCGTTCATCCCGGCCCCCAGCGCCAGGGCCTCCCAGCGCGTGAGGCGGCTGCTCAGCGCGCCGATGAAGGCGCCGACGAACTTGCCGGCGATCGCGATCGCCACCACCGCGAGGGCGGCCAGCAGGATCGCGGAGTCGCCGAGCGCCGTCAGGTCCATGCGCAGCCCGGCCGTGGCGAAGAAGATCGGGGCCAGTACGGCCAGCACGACCGTACGAAGGGGCGCGAGCAGGCTCAGGTCGAAGCCGGGCGCCTGACCGATGAGGATGCCCAGGATGAAGGCGCCGAAGACCGCCTCGAGCCCGAGGGCGTGAGTGGCGGCGGCGCCCCCGAGGAGCAGGATCACCACGGCGGCGATCGCCGGGCCCGGCGAACCCGGCCTGCTGACCGGCCGCAGGAGCACCCCGACGGCCGTCCGCCCGACCGTGACCGCCAGGGTGATGAAGACGGCCAGGGCCACCAGGGACTGGACGATGCTGCCCGCGCGCAGGCCGGTGGTGGCCATGGCGGAGACGACCGAGAGCATCAGCCAGCCGAAGACGTCGTCGACCGTGCCCGCGGCCAGGGTGAGCTGGCCGACCTCGCGGTGCAGCAGGTTCATGTCCATGAGCGTCTTGGCGATCACCGGGATGGCGCTCACGCACAGCGCGACGCCGAGGAACAGGGCGAAGACCGTTCTGTCGCCCTGCCCGGCCATGAGCGAGGCGGGCAGCAGCAGCCCCACCCCGACCCCG
This sequence comes from Nonomuraea sp. NPDC050786, assembly GCF_040654115.1. Classification (NCBI taxonomy): domain Bacteria; kingdom Bacillati; phylum Actinomycetota; class Actinomycetes; order Streptosporangiales; family Streptosporangiaceae; genus Nonomuraea; species Nonomuraea sp. NPDC050786. The sequence continues at coordinate 94,791 of NZ_JBFAHJ010000037.1, read as the reverse complement.
CAGAGCAGCGGCACCAGGAGCCCGGCGGCGCTGACCCGGACGGCGGTCGTGCCCTTGCGCTTGATCAGGTCGAGGTCCAGGTGCATGCCGGTGATGCCGACCAGCAGCAGGACGCCGATCTGGCCCACCGCGTCGAGCAGGTGGAACTGGGCGGCGTCCCTGGGCAGCAGCCAGTCCGACACCCCCGGCGCGACGTGGCCCAGCAGGGAGGGGCCGAGCAGGACGCCGGTGCCCAGCTCGCCCACCAGCGCGGGCAGCCCGAGCCTGGTGGCGAGCCTGCCGAGCACCAGGGCGACCAGCAGGAGCAGCCCGGTCTGGAGCAGGAAGAGCAGGAGACTGTCCGCCGCGATGGGCGGCACCGGAGTGGTGAGATGCATGTTCGACCCTCAGCTCTCGGTCAGCGCCCGCCGGCGGTGTGCACGACTTCGCCGTTGATGTTGCCGTTGGCCTCGGAGCACAGGAAGACGATGAGGCGCGCGACGTCGTCCGCCGTGCTGAGGCGCCCGCTCGGGGTCTCCTCCACGGCCCGCGCCAGGAGCGCGGGGTCCACGGCCTCCAGGCTCTCCGTCAGCGTGCCGCCGGGCGCGACCACGTTCGCGAGCACTCCGTCGCGCGTCCACATCAGCCCGCGGACGAACCCGTGCAGCGCCGCCTTGGCCGCGCTGTAGAGCTCGGAACCGGGATTGCCATGGGTCGCGGTCACCGACGACAGCAGCACGATCCGGCCCCACCCGCGCTCCCGCATGCCGCCCAGCGCCTGGCGGACGGTCCACAGGTGGCCTTCGACGTTCTCGCGGAACAGCCCGAGCCAGTGATCCATGGGGAAGTCCTGGTAGGGCGGGATGTCCTCGGGGTTGATCCACACCCACGACTGCGCGTTGGCCACGACGACGTCGACCCCGCCCCAGCGCTCCTCGACGGCCGACACGGCCTGCCTGATGGAGTCCGGATCGGCCAGGTCGTACGGCAAGGCACACGCCCGGTCCTCGCCGCCCAGCTCCTCGACCACGCGCTTGGCCGCGGCGTCGGAGGTGTGATACGTGATGGCGACCCGCGCCCCTTCCGCGGCGAAGACGCGGGCCGTGGCCAGGCCGATGCCCCGGGTGGCGCCGGTGATCAGTACCCGCTTGTCCGCCAAGCCAAGATCCATGTGACGTCCTTAAGTCGGCGTTGGGAGCCACCACTGTGCGGCAGCGGGCTCGAGAACGGCTGGTCACCGCCTGGTGCCGGACTCCAGAGGGCTTCTAGGACGGGTCCCTACCGTCCGGAACGGAGTTCACGACGACAGGGGAAGGCCGATGCTGCACGAAGAGCTCATGGAGATCAGGGACCCGGTGTTACGGAAGGTGCAGGACCATCCGTTCTGGTCTGGCCTTCGCGACGGCTCGCTGCCCGGCGAGGCCCTCGCCTATTTCGTCCAGCAGGACACCGGCTTCCTGCTGCCCGCCTACGCCCGCGCGCTGGCCCGGTGCGCCGCCGCCGCTCCCGAGGACGCCGACGCGTTCCTGCTCGGCCAGTCCGTGGCGGGCACGCTCGAGGCCAAGGACCGGCTGCGCCAGGCCTACACTCGGCTGGCCGGCGAGCTCGGCCTGCCGGAGCTCGGCGAGCAGATCCCGGTGGATCCGGCCACGCACGCGCACGCGTCCTTCTTCGCGGCCGCCACCGCGCGCTCCTTCTACGCCGGGATCGGCGCGCTGCTGCCCATGGTCTGGTTCAACGCCGAGGTGTCCGACAACCTGAAGATCAACGCCACTCCCGGCTCCCGCTACCTGCCGTGGATCGAGGTCTACCACCCGGGCGAGTCCTACGGGTACGCCGTGCGGGCGTTCCTGGACATGATCGACCGGGCCGGCGAGAGCTGCTCGGCCGCGGAGCGTCGGCTCATCGTCGAGCAGTTCTCCACCAGCATCCGTTACGAATGGGCCTTCGCGGAATGCTGCCTGCGGCAGCCCTCCTGGCCGGTTTGAGGAGAAAGGTCGCCGAATGAGCACGGAAACCCCCCTTCACTACCCCTTCGCGTGGACACCTCCGATGGAGGTGCCCGAGGGGCTGCGTGGCCTGCGGAGCAAGGCTCTCGTCGAGGTCAGGCTGCCCAGCGGTGACACGGCGGTGATGGTGACGCGCTATAAGGATGTCAGGAAGCTCTTCGCCGACGAGCGGCTGAGCAAGAACATCGCCAGGCCCGGTGTCGCGCGGATCTCCGCGGACAACGAGCTGTTCGTCGACCCCGAGATCGACGCCGACCCGCCGGACCACACCAGGATGCGTAGCCTGGTGACCAAGGCGTTCACCGCGCGCCGGATCGAGCGGCTGCGGCCTTATGCGCAGGCCACCGTGGACGAGCTGCTGGACGCGATGGAGGCCGGGCCCAAGCCGGTCGACCTGAACGAGGCGGTCGCGTTCCCGCTCCCGATCCTGGTGATCTGCAAGCTGCTCGGCATCCCCCCGGAGGACAGGAACCGGTTCCGCCGGCTGGTGGACGGCTTCCTGTCCGTCACCAAGCTGCCCGCCGACGAGGTCGAGGAGTGCCGCAAGGGCCTGTGGGGCTATCTCGTCGAGCTGATCGCCGCCAAGCGGGAGGACCTGGGCGACGACCTGATCAGCGCCCTGATCAAGGTACGCGACGAGGACGACAACCGCCTGTCCGAGCACGAGCTGCACTTCTGGACGCAGAGCCTGCTCATCGCCGGCTACGTCACCACCGCCAGCCAGATCGGCACCGGGACCGCGGTGCTGCTCCACCGGCAGGACCTGGTCAAGGAGATCCGGGCCGACTACTCGCTGGTGCCCTCGGCGGTGGAGGAGCTGCTGCGTACGCAGATCATGGGCTCGTCCATCGGGACCCTGCGCTACGCGCTGGTGGACATCCCGCTGTCCGACGGCACGGTGATCAAGCAGGGCTCCAGCGTCCTGCTCTCCGAGGAGTCGGCCAACATGGACGAGACCGTGTTCAACGACCCCTTCACGCTGGACATCCGGCGTAAGGAGAACCACCACATGACGTTCGGCGCGGGCATCCACTACTGCGTCGGCGCGGCCCTGGCCCGGATGGAACTCCAGGTGGCCACCGAGACCCTGCTGAGGCGGTTCCCGGATCTGCGCCTCGCGGTGCCCGGGGACGAGCTGCCCCGGGGTCTGGGCGGGTTCATGGAGGGCTTCAGCGAGATTCCGGTCACGTGGTGACCGGTCCGCGCACCGCGCTCGTCACCGGGGCCAACCGCGGGATCGGCCGCGCGGTCGCCGCCGAGCTGTACCGCAGGAACCTGCGGGTGGTGGTGACCGCGCGGGACCCCGAGACGGCCCTCGCCACCGCCGCCGACATCGGTCCCGGTGTCTGCGCGCACGTCCTGGACGTCACCGACCCCACCGGCGTCATGCTGCTGCGCAAGGAGATCGAGCACGTCGACGTGCTGGTGTGCAACGCCGGAGTCCTGCTCGACGCGCGCACCGACCCCCTCACCGCACCGCTCGACCTCGTCGACCGGACGCTGCGGGTGAACCTGCTCGGCTCGTGGCGGCTGGCCCAGGCCTTCGTCCCGTCCATGATCCGCCGCGGGTGGGGTCGCGTGGTGCTGATCTCCAGCGGGACGACCGCCGAGTTCGGCGGGGCCCTGTTCGCCGGCGCCCCCGGCTACTCGCTCTCCAAGAGCGCGTTGAACGGCCTGACCACCATGCTCGCCGCCCAGTGCGAGGGCACCGGGGTGCTGGTGAACGCGGTCAACCCGGGACGCGTGCGTACCGACATGATGCCCTCCGGCCACGTCACGCCGGAACAGGCCGCCCGGTTCATCGCCGACGTGGCGACGCTGCCGTCCGGCGGGCCGAACGGCAGCTTCCTCACCGAGAAACGCAGTCAGGGTTAAGGAGACAGCATGGAATTCGACCTGACCGGCAAGACGGCCGTGGTCACTGGGGCCGGAGCCGGGATCGGGCTGGCGGTCACGCGGAAGCTGGCCGCGGCGGGCGCCGACGTCTTCGGCGGGGCGCGTACCGTCAGCTCGGACCTGCTGGCCACGACGCCGCACACCCTCGAAGTCGACCTCCTCACCAAGCAGGGCCCGCAGTCGCTGATCGACGCGGCGCTCGCCAAGTTCGGCGGCATCGACATCCTCGTCAACAACGTGGGCGGCGGGGTGAAGCTGGCCTCGGGCTTCCTGGACATCGACGACGACGTCTGGCAGCACACGTTCGAGCTCAACGTCCTCACCACGATCCGGGCCACCCGGGCGGCGCTCCCCAGCCTGGTCGAGCGGAACGGCGCCATCATCAACATCGGTTCGATGAACTCGAGCATGGTGGACCCGCGGCTCGGGCACTACTCGGCCGCCAAGGCCGCGCTCACCAACATCGGCAAGGCGCTGTCGGCGGAGTTCAGCTCGCAGGGCGTCCGGGTCAACACCATCTCGCCCGGTCCTGTCCGTACCCGGCTGTGGACGAATCCGGAGATCGCGCGGCGCGCGGGGATGACCCCGGAGGAGTTCGTCGCCACCGTGCCCAAGATGACGGGGCTCTCCACGGGGGAGATGATCGACCCTGACGAGATCGCGACCCTGGTCGTCATGCTGGCGTCCGGCAAGGTCCGCAGCATCACGGGCGCGGAGGTCATGATCGACGCCGGCATGGCTCCTCCGGCTCACTACAATCGCCCCTCCTGAGGGCGACGCGCACGAGGCCGGCTCGCCGCCAGACGGCAAGCCGGCCTCGATCGTGCGGCGACACCCGCGGGGCTGCGGCTCGCTGACGACGCTGTCGGCGCCTGCGCGATGCTCCCGAACTGCGGGACTGAAGGTGCGCCGTCCGGCCTGTGCGATGCCGGCGAATGACGGCACCCAAGGCGCGCCGCCGGTCCTGCGCGATGCTCGCGAGCGACGGCACTCAAGGTGGCGCCGCGCCCTGTGCGATGCTCGCGAAGGGCGCCTGCGGTGGGGCGGCGGCACGGCGGCGGCACGGCGGCGGCACGGCGGCGGCACGGCGGCGGTCGGCGTGTGCGACGGGCGGCACGGCGGCGGCACGGTGACGGTCGGCGTGTGCGGCAGTGCGGTGGTGAAGCAGCGTGGGGTGCCTCAAGCGGCCGAGCTGGTCGCCGTGTCGATCCGGCTCCTGACCCGTCCGCCGCCCTCGCCGGGCGCGGCCGAGACGTAGAGGTGGCGGCGCTCCTCGGGCAGCAGGCCGCCCCAGATGCCGTGCCGCACCTGCAGCTGTACGGCGACCGCCAGACATTGCTCGGCCACCGGGCAGTCGCGGCAGATCGCCTTGGCACGGCGGGCGGCGCTGTGGCCGGCGTCGTGGAAGAACAGATCGGGATCGCTCTGCGCGCAGCCGGCCCTGGCCGTCCAATGGTCGGCGACGGGCGAGCACTCCAGCCGGGCGAGGGCGTCGTCGCCGGGGTGGGCCGGAAGGGTGAACGTCTTCATGTCTGCCCCCTCGTTTCTCCCAGCGTGCACGCCGCGGCTCGACGCCTGTTCGATGCCCGCTGGACCGCCCGACGGACCGGCGGAAAGCGGCGTCCAGGCGGGGTCGAGCGGGGGAAGTGACAATCCATCACCTACAGGACGCCGAAGGAGGGTGAGGGCGTGTTAGCTCGGCTTGCCAGAGGGATCGTCAAGTTCATCTGGGACGGCCTGGTGGGTGTTGGGCGTTTCTCCGGAATGGCCCCTTTCCTGGTGGTCCCTCCGGACAACCCGCCGCCGTCTCTGCCGGCGGGACATCCGGAACAGCTCATCCCCGATGTGCCGCTGACCCCGGAGGAGGCGCGGCTCTGGAAAGAGCTGAACCGGCCCTGATCACGGCGCTCGACGGCCCAGGTCGGCGCTGACCTGCCCCACGACCACCGGATCCATCTGCGCGGCCAGCGACAGCGCCTCCGCGAGGGCCTGCTCCGCCGCGCTCCGGTCTCCGGTGGCGGCGTGGGCCCCGCTGAGCTGGGTGAGCACCCGGACCTCGTACAGCGGAGCGTGGATCTTCCGGCAGAGCGCCAGCGCCTGGTCCAGATGGTGGATGGCCTTGTCGGGCTCGCCCCGGGCGGAGGCCAGCTCGCCGAGCCCGGTGAACCCCTTGACCTCGGCCAGTCGCGACCGGGAGCTGCCCGCCAGATCGATGCACCGCTCGAGCGCGGTGGCCGCCTCGGCGAACTCGCCGCGGCGCAGCCGGGCGAGCGCCAGCTGGTGCAGCGCGTACGCCTCACCGATGGCGTCGTCCATCGCCCGCACCATCGTCAGCGACGACTGGAGCACGTCGACGGCGCGGGAGAGGTCGCCCGCCTGGATGTACGCGTCGCCGAGCCAGCACAGCACCTGAGCCTCCACCCGCTTGCTCCCGGCCGTGCGGCTGAGCCGGAGCGACTCGTCGAGCAGCCGCCTCGCCTCGGCCGGGTCGCGTAACTCCAGCCGCGTCCTGGCCAGGCTGTGCAGCACGAACGCCGCGGCGGCCAGGTCCCCGTTGGCGTGGAAGATCTTCAGGGCGTGGCGGTAACCGTTCTCGGCGGCGGTGAGCCGGCCGTACATCCGGTCCAGGAACGCCAGGTCGCGGATCGCCAGCGCCTCTCCCTGGTCGTTCCCCTCGGCCCGGAACATCTCGGCCGCCGCCTCGAAGTCGCGCCGCGCGTCGTCGAAGCGCTGCTCGGCACTGTGCAGCGAGCCGAGCGAGTAGAGCATCGTCGCCTGGCCGCGCACGTCCCCGACCTGACGGGCGGCTTCCAGCGCGACCTCGTGGGTCTGCCGCCAGTCGTCATAGTAGATGCGCGCCTCGAACAGCGTCACCGAGGTGATCGCCAGGTCCCAGCAGAGCTCGACGAGCCCGGCCCTGGCGGCCTGCCGGATCGCGGCCACCAGCGTCACGCGTTCGCGCTCGAACCACTGCATCGGGATCCCGATGATCGTCTCCATCTGCTCGGGCGGGGCGGGCCAGGACGGGGTGGCGCTGCGCACCTTGACGTAGTCGCCGCCGTACTCCAGGCTGTGCGCCTGCTGGGCGAGGGCGAGCAGGGCGCTGAGCACCCGGGTCAGCTCGTCCTTGCGTTCGACGGGGGACTCCTCGGCCACCACCCGCTCCCGCGCGAACACGCGGGTCAGCTCGTGCAGGTGATAGTGGGCCTGCCCGTCGTCCGTGCCGGACATCTCGATCAGCTGGGCGTCGGACAGGTCGTCGAGCAGGTCCTGGGCCACGGTGAGCGGCGCGTCGAGCAGCGCGGCCGCGATCCAGCCGGAGTAGTGGGTGAAGTCGAGGATGGCCAGCCGCCGGAGCAGGCGGCGGGCCGGTTCGCTCATGCTCTCGTACGTCAGGGCGAGGCTGGCCCGGATCCCCATTTCGCCGTACCGGAGCTCGTCGAGCCGCCGTGCCTCGTCGGCCAGCCGCTCCACCAGGTGGCCGATGGTCCAGTTGGGCCGGGCGGCGAGCCGGGCGCCGGCGATGCGCAGGGCCAGCGGGAGGTGGCCGCAGAGCTGCGCCAGGGCGGCGGCGGGCTCGGGATCGTCCTGGATGCGGTCGCTGCCGGCGATGCGCTTGAGCAGGTTGATCGACTGTTGCGACTCGAACGTCTCGATCTCGACGGACATGGCGCCGGGCAGCCCGACCAGGCGGCTGCGGCTGGTGACCATGACGGCGCAGTCCGGGTAGCCGGGCACCAGGGGGAGGACCTGGCTCTCGCTGCCGGCGTCGTCGAGGACGATCAGCATGCGCCGGTCGGAGAGCATGGTGCGGTAGACCTCGGCCCGTTCCTCCAGGCCGTCGGGTATCTCCGTGCCGGGCAGGCCGAGGGCGCGGAGGAAGCGTTCGAGCACCTGCTTGGGGTGGACCGTGGGCGACGCGGCGCCGTGCAGGTCGGCGAAGAGCTGGCCGTCGGGGAACCTGTCGGCGATGGCGTGCGAGGTGTGCACGGCGATGGCGGTCTTTCCGACGCCGGGCTTGCCGTAGATGACCACCACCGGTACGGCGAGTTGGCAGCGGTCCGAGGTCAGCAGCCGTCCTATCGTCTCCACCTGCCGGCGGCGTCCGGTGAAGTCGGCGATGTCGCTGGGAAGTAATCGCGGCGTCCCCTGGGGCGCGACGGGCGGGGATTCGCGTGGGGGTGGCGGGGCCGGGGCGTTGAGGCTTTCGTGCGAGGTGAGGATCGCCTGGTGCAGCTGGCGGAGCTCCTCGTTGGGCTCCAGGCCCAGCTCCTCGATCATGGTCTCCCGGGTGTGCTGGTAGACCTGTAACGCCTCCGCCTGGCGCCCGGACCGGTACAGCGCTGTCATGAGCTGGCCGCGTAAGCGCTCCCGGAGCGGGTGTCTCTCGACCAGCTCGGTGATCTCGGCCACCAGCTCGCGATGCCGGCCGAGCTCGAGTTCGAGCTCGATGCACTCCTCGTTGATGGTGATCTGCCGCTCGGTGAACCTGGTCACCGCCGACCGGACCAGCCGGCTCTCGATGCCCTCCAGCGGCCCGCTGCACAGGGCGAGGGCCTCGCGGTAACCGCGTACGGCGTCGTCGAGCTGTCCGGCGTCACGCGCGCGCCGTGCTTCGACGGCGAGCCGCCGGAACCGCTGCGCGTCGATCTGGTCGTCGTCGCAGCGGAAGATGTATCCCTGCGACTCGGTGGTGATGATGTGGGGGTATCCGTACGAGGCGAACAAGCGCCGGAGCGAGGAGATGCAGATCTGGATCTGCGCCCGGGACGTGGCCGGCGGGTCGTCGCCGTAGATCGCTTCCATGAGCCTGCGGACCGAGACCACGCGCCCCGCCTCCAGCAGCAGGACGGCGAGAACGGCCTGCTGCCGCGGGCTGCCGAGGTCCAGCCGCTTCCCCTCGATCGTGATTTCCAAAGGGCCGAGGATCCGAATCTCCACCCCGTGTCTCCCGTTCAGCCCGGCGATGGCGTACGAGCAGCCGACATCACTGGTGCGCCCATCACCGCCATCCGCGCAGGACAGGCCCCCTGACCAGCTGCGATAGAGGACCGATGGATTACCCCCTACTCGCGGAGTGTACAGCCCGGTGCATTTGGAAGCCAGATTAGACTTATTTCTTCGCGATCTGTTCGCGACGCGGTCGCCTCTCATGCGGCAGCGGTACTCCATTGTCCGGAACCTGGGTGAACACGTGAATGCGAAAACGGCCGCCCCAATCTCTTCCGCCTGACGAGAAGGTCAGGCGATGGGACGGCCGTCAGCCTTGTGCGTGGAGCGCCGGGTCAGTCCCAGGGGGTGCCGTCATCGTGCGCGGCGGTGAGATTAGGCGACAGTGCGACCGAGCCGACGGCGGAGTGGGCGCCGGCCCAAAGGATTCCCGCCGAGAGGGCCGCGGACAGGGCGAGCGGGATGGTGCTTTTCGTGAGACGACGCCACATCATGTTTTACCTCGTGTTAACAATTGGGGCGCCTGCCGCCGCCCGGCGGGCTGCCTGTTGATCCGAAGCTATGAGCGCCCTCCATCCATTCATTATCCGTTCCCTTCTCGGGTGACATCTTCCCTGGTCGGAGCGGTCATTGGGGAGTGGACGGGTCGATGGCGGCTGAATAGGCCGATGCCCCGGCCGTGGGCTCGCGTTACCTCCGCGCGGGCTCTTGGGATGCCTCCCGGGCGGCACCGTGACCACGGTGCCGGAGAAAGAGGAAGGGCGCCGCTCCCGGGCCGCCGCATAACTGATCCATTACATTTCCGGAGTTGCGTACGGACTTGACTGCGTACGTCACCGCACTGGTCTCCGGTGAAATGGCGGTATATCCCCTCGGGATGGGATATGGGAACAGCGGCCACGCGGATGATGCCGGCGGCTGCCCGCCGTCCGGAGAAATGCGCCTGGGGAGTTCCGATCGCGCCCGGATGGATAGCGTTATCATCAAGATTCCCCATGGGCCGTGACCCGGATCTACCGGTGACCATGGAAGGATGTTTCCGGGCGCGGCGCCCGCGTAAAAGCGGGGAGTGCCCGCCCGGTCGGCCGCGGCGGTTATCCGCGGAAATCGAAGTCTGTTTTCGATGGATTGCCGGGACGAGCGCGTGTTCGTTCGCGGATCCGGCGGAGAGGGTCCCCCGTCCCGCGACATGGTGTCGCGAACGGCGCGGAGTCGATCGGGCGCACGCGCGGAGCCCGACGGACCCGCCAGGCGCGGCGATTCATCGATGTAATGTGACATTTGCGCTGATCACCCGCGTAGAGCGGGTAACTGCCCGGCGCCGCTGCAAAGAGCTCGCCATAGCGGGATCCCGCATGGTTATCAGCCCGGCCAGGGGATAACCGGGGACCTGAGAACTCGGCTTCCGGTATTCATCCGAGCTGTTCGACGGCCCGATGCCTGACTTGTCGCTCGAGGTTTGCCCGCGATCGCGTGACGTGTTGGACGGCGAGCCGGGACGGAATGGCTCTCAGCTTCCCGGCCCCCGTGGAACGCGCCATGCCAGGCGCCTCCGCAGGCCTGATCAAAGGATGAACGGCAAGCCGTCCAGAACGCGCCTGCCGGTCCATCCGCACAACGACCGCGGCACACGTGCGGCCCCGGCGGAGTGGCCTCTACCGGGCGGCGTAAGAAGGGCTCCGGTTCGGCCACGGGGAAGGGGCCGGCAACGTGTGCCAGATCACTCTTACGCCGGTCCGGTTGACACTCGAACTTGACCTTGGTAACGCGTCTCCGACATCCTCTAAATCCGGTGTGCCGCCGAATTACCGGTGCATCCGCGTCGGTCTAGCGGGCAGTGATCTCGCGTGCACCTCGGTCTCCTGCCCGCGTCAGAGGCGCTAAACCACGGGCGTGGACACCCTGGCGCGCGAGGCGCCCCGGCAGGACCGGGCCCATGCGTTCCGCGGTCGCCCGGCGCGAGCTCATCCTCGGCATCTGCGAAGGCGTCGGCGATGGCCGGCGGGCGAATAGTGGCTGGAAGGCACAAGGATAGAAGGCGTCGGAATGGTGAAAGACATGAATATCTCTGCGCAGGTGCTCGACGGCGTGTACGGCCGTCCGGCGTCGGGCCTGCGAGTGCGTTTGGAGCAGTTGGTCAACGGCGTGTGGGGCGACATCGGCAAGGCCGAGACCGACGGCGACGGGAACGTCAGCAAGTGGGCCCAGTCGGAGCTGTCCCGCGGGCTTTACCGGGTTGTCTTCGACAGCGACTACTACTTCTCCGGGCTCGGCATCGAGGCCATCTATCCGGAGATCGTGGTCGTGTTCCGGATCCGCGACGAGTCCGACATCTGCAAGATCCTGGTCATGCTCTCGCCGAGCACGTACTCCACGTACTTCGGCACCAGGAGCTGAACGCCCGCCCTCCTAGGCGCGGCGCCGGGCGCGGTAGGCGGCCACGTGCATGCGGTTGCCACACGTCCGGCTGTCGCAGTAGACCCGCGACCGGTTGCGGGACTCGTCGACGAAGACGCGGTCGCAGTCGGGAGCCGAGCAGGTGCGCAGCCGTTCGGCCTCGCCTTCGACCAGCAGATGGGCCAGGGCCACCCCGCAGTCGGCCGCCACGTGCTCGGCCAGCGTCGCGTCGGCGGCGAAGTAGTGCATGTGGAGCGGATGGCCGTCGTGCTCCGTCAGGCGGGGCGTGATGCGGGTCTCCGACAGCAGCGCGTTCAGGGTGCGGACCGCCGTGGGCTGGTCGGGGGCGGTGAAGACCCGGTGGAACGCCTCCCGCACCATCCGCACATGGCCCAGGTCGCGGGGCGTCAGCTTGGTCACGCCGCTCATCTGGCGGGACTCCACGAACGCCTGCAACTCGGCCAGGCCGGGCAGGCCCTCTTCGCCGCCTGTGGAGGGCGAGGTGTTGACCAGTTCGACAACGGTGGCCAAAGAATGCACCATGTCATGGCCAAACGGCATGTTGACTCCTGTCCGCGCCGGGTTCTAGCGTGGTCGAACTGTATCTGCTGCATGGCCGTTCGGGGGTCTCCGTGAGTGCACATCGCCGTATCGTGCTGATCGCGATAGCGGGTGCGCTCATCATCTCCACCTCCGGCCCCTTGGTCCGGCTCTCCGGTGTATCGCCCGCCACGTCGGCATTGTTCCGCTGTGCGTACGCCGTGCCGCCCATGCTCGTGCTGGCCTGGCTGGAGCGGCGCAGGCTCGGGCCCATGCCGGTCAAGGGGCTGGTGCTCGCCTGGCTCGCGGGGGCGGTGTTCGCGCTCGACCTGCTCTTCTGGCACCACGCGATCGAGTACGTGGGCGCGGGGCTGGCCACCGTGCTGGGGAACCTGCAGGTCTTCATCGTGGCGTTCGCGGCGTGGGCGCTGTTCCGGGAGCGCCCGTCCACGCGGCTGATGATCGCCACGCCGGTGGTGTTCGCCGGGGTGGTGCTCATATCCGGGATGTTCGACAGTGCCGCCTACGGGAGCGATCCGATCATGGGGGTGTGGGCCGGGATCGCCACGTCCGTCTCCTATGCGGCGTTCCTGCTGCTGATGAAGGCCGGACCCGAGCGGGCCGCCGGGCCGCTCGCACACGCGACCGTGGTCGCCACCGTGGCCATCGCCGCCCTCAGCCCGCTCTTCGGAGGCGCCGACCTCGTGCCCGCGTGGCCGGCGCACGGATGGCTGCTGCTGCTCGCGCTGGGGCCGCAGGTGCTGGGCTGGTCGCTGATCACGTTCTCGCTGCCGCGCCAGCCCGCCGCGCTCACCGCGCTGCTGCTGCTCATCCAGCCCATGACGACCGTGGCGCTGTCGGCGGTGGCGCTCGGCGAGCGACCCTCGCTCCTGCAACTCGCCGGATGTCTGGTGGTCGTCCTCGGCGTCCTGTACGGCTCCGGCCGCCGTGCTCAGGCCAGGGCGGTCCACGACGAGGAGCTGACGAAGGTGGCGTGAAGCGGGGCTCAGCCCACCTTCGCCGGGACCGTGGAGCACGAGGCGCAGGTGCCGAAGACCTCCACCGTGTGGGTGATCCCGGTGAAGCCGTGCTCGCTCCCCACGGCCTCCGCCCACCGCTCGACCGCGGGACCGGCCACCTCCACCGTGTGGCCGCAGCGGCGGCAGACCAGGTGGTGGTGATGGGCGTCGCTGGCGCACGCCCGGTAGACCGACTCGCCCTCGTCCGTGCGCAGCACGTCGACCTGCCCGCCGTCGGCCAGGGCCTGCAGGGCGCGGTAGACGGTGGTCAGGCCGATCTTGGCGCCGTGCAGGCGCATCTCGGCATAGACGTCCTGCGCGCTGCGGAAGCCCTCGCTCCTGCGGAGGGTGTCGTGCACGGCATCACGTCTCGTCGTCATGCGGCCTCCTCCGCGTGCAACTTGGCTCTCTCGCTCACTGTCGACTCCTGGGTACGGCCTCGCCGTACGAATCTACCGATCCCGAGCGCCAGGACGAAGCCGGCAAGAGCAAGAAGCACGATCGCCGCCCCGGGCGGCACCTTGGCCGAGTAGGTGGAGGCCAGCAGGCCGCCCACCGAGGCGAGCACCCCGAACAGCATGGCCAGCCCCATCGTGGTGCGGAACCCCCGGGTGAGCTGCTGACTGGTGGCCACCGGGATCACCATCAGCGCGCTGACCAGCAGCAGGCCGACCACGCGCATGGCGATCACCACGGTCAGCGCGGCCGTGACCGCGATCAGCAGGCTGAGGAAGCGCACCGGCAGGCCGCTCGCCCTGGCCATCTCCTCGTCCTGGCAGAGCACGAACAGCTCCCTGCCGAAGATCACGACCACCGCGATCACGGCCACGGCCAGCGCGCCGATCACCCAGATGTCCTGCGGGGTCACGCTGGCGATGGCGCCGAACAGGTACGAGTTCAGCTTGGCGTTGCTGCCGCCGGGCGCGATGCCCATGAGCATGACGCCGCCCGCGATCCCGCCGTAGAACAGCAGCGCGAGCGCCACGTCGCCGCTCGTCCGCCCGCGGGCCCTGACCAGCTCGATGGCCACCGCCCCGACCACCGAGACGATCACGGCCGTGAGCACGGGCGCCGTGCCCGTCAGGAAGCCCAGGGCCACGCCGGTCAGCGCCACGTGCCCGATGCCGTCGCCCAGCAGGGCGAGCCTGCGCTGCACGATGAACGTCCCCACGGCGGGCGCGCACAGGCCCACCAGCAGCGCGGCGACCAGGGCGAGCTGGAAGAGCTGCTCCTGGAGAAGTTCCATGATCATGACGCGTCCCCCTGCCAGCCCGTCAGCGGTCCCGCGGCGGGGGCCGCGGCGTGCGGGTGCTGGTGTTCGTGGCCTGGCCTGGCGCAGTCGCCCTCCGGGCGCGGCGGGCGGCCGTCGTGCGCGACGCGGCCCTCGCGGATCACCACGCCGCGCGTGATGATCGGCTCCAGCGGCCCCAGCTCGTGCGCGACCAGCACCACCGTCTTGCCGGCGAGCACCAGCCCCGCCAGCGTGTCGGCGAGCAACTGCTGCGTCCCGGTGTCCACGCCGGCCGTCGGCTCGTCCATCACGTACGTGTCCGGCTCCCCGGCCAGGGCGCGCGCGATGAGCACCCGCTGCTGCTGCCCGCCGGAGAGCGACTGGACGGGATCGTTCGCGCGGTCGGCCAGCTGGACGGCCTCCAGCGCGCGGGCCACGGCGGCCTTGTCGGCCGGGCTGGTCCTGCGCAGCCGGCTCTGCCTGGCGATGCGGCCCGAGGCCACGACCTCCCGCACGGTGGCGGGCACGCCGCCGCCGACGTGCAGCCGCTGCGGCACGTAGCCGATGCGCCACCAGTCGCGGAATCTGCCGGGCGGGGTGCCGTACACCAGCGTCGTGCCGCCGGACAGCGGCGTGAGGCCGAGCAGCGCGCGGACCAGCGTCGACTTGCCCGAGCCGTTGGCGCCCAGGAGGGCCACGACCTCTCCAGGACAGACGGTCAGGTCGATCCCGCGAAGGACGGGCTTGCCGTCGAAGGAGACCCGGCCGCCGGTCATCGCGAAGGCCGTTTCGCTCATGCCGTACACCCCAGTGCTGTTTGTAGGGTCTTGAGGTTATCGCGCATGGCGGACAGGTAGTCGCCGGCGGGCTTGCTCTCCAGCGGGTCCAGCACGGCCGTCTTCGCGCCGATCTCGTTCGCCAGCACCTCGCCCACCTTGGGGCTGACCAGGGACTCGGTGAAGATCGTGGTCACGCCTTCGGCCTTGGCCAGCTTGCCCACCTCGGACAGGCGCGTGGGCGACGGCTCCTGCTCGGGGTCGAGCGTGATGCCGACCTGCTTGAGCCCGTAGCGGTCGGCCAGATAGCCGAACGCCTCGTGCGCGGTGACCAGCGTCTTGGTTCTGCACGTGCTCAGACCCTTGGCGAACTCCTGGTCGAGCGCTCCCAGCGCGCTCGCCGTCTTCGCGGCGCGATCCTTGTACGCCTGCGCGTGCGGCGGGTCGGCGGCGGCCAGGCGCTCGCCGAGCTTGGTGGCGACGGTGGCCAGGCGGGACGGGTCGAGCCAGAGGTGCGGGTCGTACGAGACCTCGTGCTCGTGCTCCTCGCCCGCGTGCTCCTCGCCCCCGTGCTCCTCGCCCCCGTGAGAGGGGAGCGTCTTGACGGCGGTCGCCGCGTCGAAGCTGCGCTCCGCGTCCACCGCGTCGTCCACGGCCGGCTGGACGCCCTTGATGTAGACGGTGAGCGCGGCCTTCTGGAGCTCGCTCACCTGCTGGATCCCAAGCTCCAGGTCGTGCGGCTCCACGCCGGGCGCGGTCAGGCCCGTGACGTGCGCGTCGGATCCCCCCACTTGCTCGGTCAGCCACTGGAGCGGGTAGAACGCGGCCACCACCTCGGGCCGGTTCCCCGAGACGGTTTCAGCGGAGCCCGAGCCGCAGGCGGCAGTGGTGAGGAGAACGGCTCCGGCCAGCAAACCAGCAGCGTACGACCGGGAAAATCCTGACATCATGTGAGTCAGTATGGGCCAAAATGAAAATGGTTGTCAAAATCAGGATGCCGACGGCGGGCTGGGGGCCAGGCGGCGCCGTACGGCATCCCGCCATCACCCCGGTGGACGTGCGCCGGCAGAGCCGTTGCCGGCGCCCGAAGTGATGTCCAAGCGGCGCTCGCCGGCGTAGACGTTCATCGAGTTCCCACGCAGGAACCCGATGAGGGTCAGCCCCTCCTCCGCGGCCAGTTCGGCCGCGAGCGACGACGGCGCCGAGACCGCGGCGAGCGCCGGGATCCCGCCCATGACGGCCTTCTGCACCAGCTCGAACGAGGCCCGGCCCGACACCATCAGCACGGTGCCCCGCAGCGGGAGCCGGCCGTCGCGCAGCGCCCAGCCGAGCAGCTTGTCCACCGCGTTGTGCCGGCCCACGTCCTCGCGCACGCACAGCGGCTCGCCGTCGGCCGTGAACAGGCCGGCCGCGTGCAGGCCCCCGGTTCTGTCGAACACCCGCTGGGCCGCACGCAGCCGGTCCGGCAGGGTGACGACGACGGACTGCGCCAGCTCGACCGGATCGTCGCCGGCGCTCCAGCGAGCCACGGTGCGCACCGCCTCCAGCGACGCCTTGCCGCAGACGCCGCAGGAGGAGGTGGTGTAGAAGTTGCGCGGCGCGGGCGCCTCGACGCCGGGTGCCAGCCGCACGTCGAGGACGTTGTAGGTGTTCCCGCCGTCCACCGTGGCGCCCGCGCAGTAGCGGATCGTGGCGATGTCGTCCGCCGAGCCCACGGCCCCCTCGCTGACCAGGAAGCCGGCGGCCAGGTCGAAGTCGTCGCCGGGGGTGCGCATGGTGACCGTCAGCGGCGTCCCGTCGAGCCGGATCTCCAGCGGCTCCTCGGCGGCCAGCGAGTCGACCTTGGGGATGCGGGCGGTGTCCTTGACCCGGAGGATCCGCCGTTTCACCGCGACCCTAGACATAGCCGAACCCGAAGCGGCCCTTGACGCAGAGATTCCCCTTGGTCACGGGGTTGTCGTGCGGCGAGGTCACCTTGACGATCTTGTTCTCCTGCACGTGCAGGGTCAGGTTGCAGCCGACCCCGCAGTAGCTGCAGACCGTAGTGGTCTCCGTCTGCCTGGACTCGTCCCAGGTGCCCTCGGCCCGCATGTCGAACTCGGTCTTGAACGACAGCGCGCCCGTGGGGCACACCTCGACGCAGTTGCCGCAGTAGACGCAGGCCGAGTCGGTGAGCGGGGCGTCGAACTCCGTGGAGATCGTCGCGTCGAAGCCCCGGCCGGCGACGCCGATGGCGAAGGTGTTCTGCCACTGGTCGCCGCAGGCGTCCACGCACTTGTAGCAGAGGATGCACTTGCTGTAGTCGCGTACGTAGAGGTCGTTGTCCACCTTGGCGGGCTGCTCGACCGTGGCCGCGCCGTCGCCGAAGCGCGAGGGGTCGGCGCCGTACTCCGCCGCCCACTCGGCAGCACGGGGCGTGGTCGACAGGTCCACGGAGGAGCCGAGCAGCTCCAGCACCACCTTGCGGCTCTGCCGGACGCGCTCGGTGCCGGTGCCGACCTTCATGCCCGGCTCGGCCTTCCTGGAGCAGGCGGGCGCCAGCGTCCTGGCGCCCTCCACCTCCACGACGCAGACCCGGCAGGCGTTCTTCGGGGTCAGCGTGTCGCCGTAGCAGAGGGTGGGGATGTCCTTGCCCGCCGCCTGGCAGGCGTCGAGGATCGTCGAGCCCTCCGGGACGCGGACCTCCTCCCCGTCGATCTGGACGTCGATGAGCCGCCGGGGCGGCTGGAGCGGGATCACCTGAACACCCCCAGGCGGTCGATGGCGGATTCGACGGCGTTCCAGGCGGTCTGTCCCAGGCCGCAGATCGAGGCGTCGCGCATGGTCTGTCCGACCTCGCGCAGGAGCACGAGATCGGGGTCGTCGTCCCGGCGCGGGAGGCTCGGCGAGACGCGGCGCGACAGGCGGTGCAGGGCCTCCTCCTGCCGTACGGTGCCCACCCGGCAGGGCACGCACTGGCCGCAGGACTCGTCGCGGAAGAACTCCGCGATGCGCAGCAGGAGCCGTTTCATGTCCACGGTGTCGTCGATGACGAGCACCACGCCGGAGCCGAGCGTGGCCCCCGCGTTCCTGGTGCCCTCGAAGGTGAGCGGGATGTCCAGATCGGTGACGAACGCGCCGGCCGCGCCGCCGAGCAGCACCGCCCTGGTCGTGCCCGTGGTCCCGGCCAGCTCCAGCAGTTCGCGCAGGCTGGCGCCGAACGTCAGCTCGTACACGCCGGGCCGCTGCACCGCGCCCGAGACGCAGAAGAGCTTGGGCTCGGCCGCCGCGTACGCCTGGGCGCCGCGCTCCAGGATCGGCAGCACGTTGACCAGCGTCTCGACGTTGTTGACCACGGTCGGCTTGCCGAACAGCCCCTTCTCCACGGGGAACGGCGGCTTGCTGCGCGGCTCGCCGCGCTTCCCCTCGATGGAGTTGAAGATCGCGGTCTCCTCGCCGCAGATGTACGCGCCCGCGCCCCTGCGCAGCTCGATGTCGAACGACAGCCCCTTGCCGAGGATGTCGTCGCCGAGCAGGCCCCGCGCGCGGGCGGTCGCGATGGCGTGCTGGAGTCTCGCGGCCGCCCGGGGGTACTCGCCCCTGATGTAGAGGTATCCCTTGGCGCAGCCGGTGGCGTACCCGGCGATCGTCATGGCCTCGACCAGCGCGTACGGGTCGCCCTCCATGATGACCCGGTCCTTGAACGTGCCCGGCTCGCTCTCGTCGGCGTTGCAGACCAGGTAGTGCGGATGATCGGGCTGGCGGGCGGCGGCCTCCCACTTGCGGCCGGTCGGGAACGCGGCGCCGCCCCTGCCGACCAGCCCCGACTCCAGCACCTCCCGGATCACCCCGGCGGGGCCCAGCTCGAACGCCCTGCGCAGGGCGGTGTACCCGCCGCTCGCCCGGTAGTCGTCCAGGCTCCCCGGATCGGTCGTGCCGACCCGCCTGAGCAGGACCAGCCCGTCCTGCCCGGCCTGCGGCACGGCCTCCTTCACCGGGGCGTCGCCCGTCACGTCGAGAGCGGGGGTGTCGCCGTTGGGGGCGGGCCCGTCCAAGGACAGGGCGTGCGCGGGGGCGTACACCTGGGCCTTCGGGGGCGTGCCCGCCTCCAGGGCGAGCGCGGCGGGGGCACGTTCGCACAGGCCCAGGCAGGGGCTCTCGTGCCAGGACGTGCCCTGCGGGCCGAGCGCCTCCTCGACCCGCCTGCGTACGCTCTCCCCGCCCTTCGCCTGGCAGGCCAGGTCGGTGCAGACGTGCAGCACGCGCTTCGGGCGCGGCTCCATGGAGAAGAGCGAGTAGAACGTGGCCACCCCGTACGCCTCGGCGGGCGGCACGGTGAGGCGGCGGCAGATGTACTCGAGCGCGCCCTCGCTGATCCAGCCGACCCGGTCGTTGACCGCGTGCAGGGCGGGCAGCAGCAGGTCGCGCTGCGACTCGGCGCGGGCGGCGACCCGCAGGTCGGTCTCGGTCCTCGAGCCGCCCTCCCATGCGCTGGCGGGCGGCCCGAGCAGGGCGTCGACCGCCGCGCGCTCCTCCTCGGACGGCTCGGCGCCGCGGAACCTCAGATCCATCTGATCACCCGGCCTTCACGAGCTTCTCGACGCGTACGGCCGCCGCCTTGAACTCCGCCGTGCCCGCGATCGGGCAGGTCGCCTCGATGGTGAGCGAGTTGGTGTCCACCTCGTCAGGGAAGTGCATGGTCATGAACACCAGCCCCGGCCGCAGGGCGGGGTCGATGAACACCGGCGCGACCACCGACCCGCGCCGCGAGCTGATCCGCACCTCCTCGCCCGCGACCACGCCGAGACGCTCGGCGTCCTCGGGGCAGAGCTCCACCGTCTCGCCGCGGCGCAGGGGGGAGGCGAACCCCGACGACTGCACACCCGTGTTGTACGAGTCCAGCCGCCGCCCGGTCGTCAGCCGCAGCGGATACTCCTCGTCCAGCAGGTCCACCGGCGGCGAGTGGCGCAGCACCGCGAACGGCGCCGGCACGCCCCGCTTGACCGGGTCGCTCTCCCACAGCCTGCCGTGCAGGTAGGGCGGCTCCAGCGAGTCCTCCGACGGGCAGGGCCACTGGATGCCCTGCAGGTCGGCCAGGCGCTGGTAGGTCATGCCGTGGTGCTGGGGAGACAGGGCGCGCAGCTCGTTCCAGACCTCTTCCGCGCCGTCGTAGTGCCAGTCGTGGCCCAGCCTGCGGGCGATCTCGCACATGATCCAGATGTCGTCGCGCGCCTCGCCCGGCGGGTCCACCGCCTTGCGCACCCGCTGGACCCGGCGCTCGCTGTTGGTGAACGTGCCGTCCGCCTCGCACCAGGCGGCGCTGGCGGGCAGCACGACGTCGGCCATCTGGGCGGTCTTGGTGAGGAAGATGTCCTGCACGACCAGGTGGTCGAGCATGGACAGGCGCTTGATGCAGGACAGCGAGTCGGCCTCGGACTGCACGGGGTTCTCACCGATGAGGTAGCAGGTGGTCACCTTGCCCTCGGCCATCGCCTCCAGCATCTGGGTGAGGTTGAGGCCGTAACGCGGCTGGATCTGCCTGCCCCACGCGCTCTCGAAACGCGCCCTGGTGTCCGGATCGAGGATGTCCTGGAAGCCGGGCAGGCGGTTGGGGATGGCGCCCATGTCGCCGCCGCCCTGCACGTTGTTCTGGCCGCGCAGCGGTGACAGGCCCGAGCCGTAGCGGCCGACGTGGCCGGTGAGCAGGGCCAGGTTGATGAGGGCCCGTACGTTGTCCGTCGCGTTGTGGTGCTCGGTGATGCCGAGCGTCCAGCAGAGCTGGGCGCGGTCGGCGCGGGCGTAGGCGTGGGCCAGCTCGCGGATGGCGGCGGCGGGCACGCCGGTGACCTGCTCGGCGGCGGTCAGCGTCCACGGCTCGACCGACTCCCTGAACTCCTCGAAGCCGACCGTGGCCCGCTCGATGAACGCCTCGTTCTGCAGCCCCGCGTGGATGATCTCCCTGGCCACCGCGTGGGCGAGAGGGATGTCGGTGCCCACGTTGAGCCCCAGCCACAGGTCGGCCCACTGGGCGGTGCCGGTGCGGCGCGGGTCCACCGCGAACATCCGCGCGCCGTTGTGAATGCCCTTCAGCACGTGCTGGAAGAAGATGGGATGGGCGTTGCGCGCCGCCGAGCCCCACATCACGATCACATCGGTCTCCTCCACCTCCTGGTAGGAGGAGGTGCCGCCACCGCTGCCGAACACGGCCGACAGCCCCGCCACGCTCGGCGCGTGACAGGTGCGGTTGCAGGAGTCCACGTTGTTGGTGCCCACCACCACGCGGGTGAACTTCTGCCCGACGTAGTTCATCTCATTGGTGGAGCGGGCGCACGACAGCATGGCGAAGCTGTCGGGGCCGTGCCTGGCGATGTTGCGGCGGAAGCCCTCCGCCGCCCGCTCGAGCGCTTCTTCCCAGGTCGCTCTGCGCAGCACGCCGTTCTCACGCACCAGTGGATGGGTCAGGCGGTCATAGCTCATGATCCCTCCATTCTGTATACAGGCTACGGTATTCCTCGCTAGACCGCTCGGACAAGGTTGGTGTTGAGCAGGTCGCTCACGGCGTGGATCGCGCGCAGTGTCGGGACCTCGGCGCCGGTGAGGTCGGCCAGCTCGACGACCGCCGCCAGCAGCACGTCGAGCTCCAGTGGCTTGCCCTTCTCCAGGTCCTGGAGCGTGGAGGTCTTGTGCTCGCCCGCCTTCTCCGCGCCCCGCAGGCGGCGCTCGATCGAGATCCCCGGATCGCAGCCGACCCTCCCGGCCACCTCGACGGTCTCCCGCATCATGGCCACGACCAGCTCCCTCGCGCCGTCGTGGCGGCAGATCCCGGCCATCGTCGCCCTGGCCAGGGCGCTGATCGGGTTGAAGGCGATGTTGCCCATGAGCTTGATCCAGACGTCTCTCCGCAGGTCCCGCTCCACCGGGCACTTCAGCCCGCCCGCGATCGCGGCCTCGCTGAAGGCGGCACACCGCTCAGTGAGCCGGCCGTCCGGCTCGCCGATGGAGAAGCGGGTGCCCTCCAGGTGGCGGATCACGCCGGGGCGCTCGATCTCGGTGGCGGCGTACACGACGCAGCCGACGGCACGGTGAAGGGGCAGCGCGGCCGTGACCGCGCCGCCCGGGTCGACGCTCTCGATGCGGTAGCCCTCGTACGGGCCCTTGAGCCCGTGGAAGTACCACCACGGGATGCCGTTCTGCGCGGCGATGATGCTCGTGCTCTCGTGCAGCAGCGGCTTGATCATGGGGCCCGCGGCGGCGTAGCTGTTCGCCTTGAGGCCCAGGAAGACGTGGTCCACCGGGCCGACCTCGGCGGGGTCGTCGGTGGCATGGGGATGGGCGGTGAAGTCTCCTCTGGGGGTGAGCACCCGCACACCGGCGCGGCGTATCGCCTCCAGGTGCTCGCCTCTCGCGATGAGGTGCACCTCGACTCCCGCCCGGTGGAGGGCGGCCCCCACGTATGCGCCGATGGCGCCGGCGCCAAGAACAGCGACCTGCATGCTGCGCTCCGTTCTCGCGTCGGATAGTGCATTCGGTATACAGTATGGAAAAACATGGGTCAAGGAGCATGCCTATGACCGTTTCGCAGGTGGAGGCGACGACCTGGGCTGCCGCGCGCGCCCTGGCGGCGGGCTCCGCGGTGCCACTCCCGCCCGCTCGGGTGGCCCTCGCCGACGCCCTCGGCTGCCGCCTCGCCGAGCCGTTGACCGCGCTGGTGGCGGTGCCGGGGGTGGACGTCGCGGCGATGGACGGCTACGCGGTGGCCGGTCCGGGCCCGTGGCGCGTGGTGGGCCGCGTCCTGGCCGGCGGCGCGTGCTACGGGCACGAGCTGGGGCCGGGAGAGGCAGTGGAGATCGCCACCGGCGCACCGACGCCGTCGGGGGCGGCGGCGGTGCTGCCCTATGAGCACGCGACCGAGCTGCCACCCCCTGGGCCTGTGGCGCAGGTGCCGCCTTCCGGGCCGGTGGCGGCGCCGCCTTCCGGGCCGGTGGGGGTGCGGCCTTCCGGGCCGGTGGCGGTGCCCCGGGCGCGTGTGGAGGCGG
Source organism: Nonomuraea sp. NPDC050786 (assembly GCF_040654115.1). Taxonomy (NCBI): domain Bacteria; kingdom Bacillati; phylum Actinomycetota; class Actinomycetes; order Streptosporangiales; family Streptosporangiaceae; genus Nonomuraea; species Nonomuraea sp. NPDC050786. The sequence continues at coordinate 71,979 of NZ_JBFAHJ010000037.1, read as the reverse complement.
AGCCGGTGTGGGTGGGCGGTGCCGTGGAGGCGGGGCGGCACGTCCGGCGGCGCGGCGAGGACATCGCCGAAGGCGCGGTGGTGCTCGGGGCGGGCGCGGTGGTGACCCCGGTGACCCTCGGGCTGGCCGCCGCACTCGGCCACGACGAGCTGCCGGTACGCCCGAAGCCGCGCGTGGCGGTGCTGGTGACGGGCGACGAGGTCGTGCACGAAGGGCTCCCCGCCCCGGGCCGGGTGCGCGACGCCATCGGCCCGTTCCTGCCGGGCCTGGTGGAGTGGGCCGGGGGCCGCGTCACGGACACGTCACGGCTCCCGGACGGTCCGCACGCGCTCCACGCCGCACTGGCCGCCGCTGCTGACGTGGTCGTCGTTTGCGGCGCATCGTCCAAAGGGCCCGCGGACCACCTCCGGCCCGTGCTCGCCGGCCTCGAAGCCGGCGTGCTCGTCGACGGCGTCGCCGTGCGCCCGGGGCACCCCCAGCTCCTGGCCAGGCTGCCGGGCGGGCCGCTGGTCGTGGGGCTGCCGGGGAACCCGTTCGCGGCGCTCGGCGCGGCGCTCACGCTGCTCGCCCCCATCGTGCGCGAGCTGGCGGGGAGGACCGCGCGCAAGGAGACGTCCGCGCTGGCCGGAGCCGTGCGGGCGCACGGAAGGGACACCCGGCTGGTGCCGGTCAGGAGATCGGGCCGGGGCGCGGTGCCCGTGGGGCACGACCGGCCCGGCTCGTTGTGGGGAGCGGCGCTGGCGGACGCGCTGGCCGTGGTCCCGCCGGGGTGGGCCGGTGAGCAGGTCGAGCTGATCGAGTTGCCCCCTGGGGGCTAGACAGGCCGATCGGGAGGGAGTAACCATTGCGGTCATACGGTATGCAGTATGCGGAAGACAGCGCCGGGAAAGGTGGCATGATGTCGGAAACGATCTCTGGCGGTCATCTCGTAGCCAAGGCACTCAAGGCCGAGGGCGTGGATGTGATCTACACGCTCTGCGGCGGCCACATCATCGATATCTACGACGGCTGCGTCGATGAGGGCATCGAGGTCATCGACGTACGCCACGAGCAGGTAGCCGCGCACGCGGCGGACGGTTACGCGCGCATCACCGGCAAGCCCGGCTGCGCGGTCGTCACCGCGGGCCCGGGCACGACCGACGCGGTCACCGGCGTGGCGAACGCCTTCCGCGCGGAGAGCCCCATGTTGCTGATCGGCGGCCAGGGAGCGCTGAGCCAGCACAAGATGGGCTCGCTCCAGGACCTGCCGCACGTGGACATGATGACCCCGATCACGAAGTTCGCCGCGACGGTGCCCAGCACGGAACGGGTGGCCGACATCGTGTCGATGGCCTTCCGCGAGTGCTACCACGGCGCTCCCGGGCCGTCGTTCCTGGAGATCCCGCGTGACGTGCTCGACGCGAAGGTTCCCCTGGACAAGGCCCGCATCCCCAAGGCCGGGCAGTACCGGGCCTCCACGCGCCAGCAGGGGGACCCCGAGGCCGTCGAGCGGCTGGCGGACCTGCTGGCGCACGCGGAGAAGCCGTGCATCCTGCTCGGGAGCCAGGTGTGGACGTGCCGGGCGACCGACGCCGCGATCGACTTCGTCCGGGCCCTGAACGTGCCCGCGTACATGAACGGCTCGGGCCGCGGCACGCTCCCGCCGGGCGATCCGCACCACTTCCAGCTCAGCCGCAGGTACGCCTTCACCAACGCCGACCTGATCATCATCGTCGGCACCCCGTTCGACTTCAGGATGGGCTACGGCAAGCGCCTCTCACCGACCGCCACCGTGGTCCAGATCGACCTCGACTACCGCACTGTCGGGAAAAATCGGGACATCGACCTGGGGATCGTCGGCGACGCGGGCCTCATCCTCGCGGCGGCGGCCCAGGCCGCCAGCGGCCGCATCGAGAACGCGGGCGCCAGGCGCAAGGAGTGGATGGACGAGCTGCGCGCCGTCGAGACCCAGGCGTACGAGAAGCGCCTGCCCCGCCAGCTCTCCGACGCCCGGCCCATCGACCCGTACCGCCTGGTCCACGAGATCAACGAGTTCCTCACCGAGGACACGATCTACATCGGCGACGGCGGCGACATCGTCACCTTCTCGGGCCAGGTCGTGCAGCCCAAGTCGCCGGGTCACTGGATGGACCCGGGGCCGCTCGGCACGCTCGGCGTCGGCATGGCGTTCGCGATGGCCGCCAAGCAGGCGCGGCGTGACAAGGAGGTGCTCTGCCTGTTCGGTGACGGCGCGTTCAGCCTGACCGGGTGGGACTTCGAGACCATGGTCCGCTTCGACCTGCCGTTCATCGGGGTCATCGGCAACAACTCGTCCATGAACCAGATCAGGTACGGCCAGGCCGCCAAGTACGGCGAGGACCGCGCCCGCGTCGGCAACACCCTCGGCGACATCCGCTACGGCGACTTCGCCAAGCTGCTCGGCGGCTACGGCGAGGAGGTGCGCGACCCGGCCGAGATCCGCCCCGCGCTGGAGCGGGCCAGGGAGTCGGGCAAGCCCTCGCTGATCAACGTGTGGGTCGATCCGGAGGTCTACGCCCCCGGAACCATGAATCAGACGATGTACAAGTAGGGGAACGCCAACATGAAGGCTCTCGAAGGTGTCCGCGTCCTCGACATGACCCATGTCCAGTCGGGCCCGTCCTGCACCCAGCTGCTCGCCTGGCTGGGCGCGGACGTGGTCAAGCTGGAGGCCCCGACCGGCGACATCACCCGGCAGCAGCTCCGCGACCTGCCGGGCGTCGACAGCCTCTACTTCACGATGCTCAACTGCAACAAGCGCAGCATCACCCTCAACATGAAGAGCGAGCGCGGCAAGGAGATCTTCACCGAGCTGGTGAAGGGCGCCGACATCCTGGTGGAGAACTTCGGGCCGGGCGCGGTCGACCGCATGGGCTTCACCTGGGAGCGCCTCCAGGAGCTCAACCCGCGTCTCATCTACGCCTCGATCAAGGGCTTCGGCACCGGCAGGTACGCCAAGTTCAAGGCGTACGAGGTGATCGCCCAGGCCATGGGCGGCTCGATGAGCACCACCGGCTTCGAGGAGGGCCCGCCGCTGGCCACCGGGGCGCAGATCGGCGACTCGGGCACCGGCATCCACACGGTGGCCGGCATCCTGGCCGCCCTCTACCAGCGCGAGCAGAGCGGGCGCGGGCAGCGCGTGCAGGTGGCCATGCAGCACGCCGTGCTGAACCTGTGCCGCGTCAAGCTCCGCGACCAGCAGCGGCTGGCGCACGGCCCGCTGCGCGAGTACCCGAACAGGACGTTCGGCGACGAGGTGCCGCGCTCGGGCAACGCCAGCGGCGGCGGCCAGCCCGGCTGGGCGGTGCGCTGCGCGCCCGGCGGCCCGAACGACTACATCTACGTCATCGTGCAGCCGGTCGGCTGGAAGCCCATCTCCAGCATCATCGGCCGTCCCGAGCTGGCCGACGACCCCGAGTGGGCGACGCCGGAGGCGCGGCTGTCGAAGCTGGACAAGATGTTCCAGCTCATCGAGGAGTGGACGATCCACCACGACAAGTGGACGGTCCTCGACCGGCTCAACGCCGAGAACATCCCGTGCGGTCCGATCCTGTCCACCAAGGAGCTGGCCGAGGACGAGAGCCTGCGCGAGGAGGGCATCGTCGTCACGGTCGACCATCCGGAGCGCGGCGAGTTCGTGACCGTCGGCAGCCCGCTGCAGCTGTCGGACTCGCCGGTGGACGTCCGTACCCCGCCCCTGCTCGGCGAGCACAACCAGGAGATCTACGGCGAGCTCGGCGTGAGCGCGGACGAGCTGGCCGAACTGAAGACGAACGGAGTCATCTAGTGGAGCGGCGAGTAGGGCCCGGCAGCGGCAGCCTCCAGCGTAACCAGGGAGGGCCCGTAGGGAGCGCGACCATGGGCGCGGTCAGGGAAGTCATCGAGAAGGCGCTCGCCGAGGGCCGCACCGCCCTGACGGCTCCCGAGGGCCGCCTGATCTGCGAGGAGTACGGCATCGCCACCCCCGGCGAGGGCCTGGCCACCTCCGCCGCCGAGGCCGCCGAGCTGGCCGAGCAGATCGGCCTCCCGGTCGTCCTCAAGATCGTCTCACCGGACATCCTGCACAAGACCGACGCCGGCGGCGTGCTGGTCGGCCTCAAGAGCGCGGAGGAGGTCCGGGCGGGTTACGACACGATCCTGGCCAACGCCCGCGCCCACAGCCCCGACGCCAGGATCGACGGCGTCCAGGTGCAGCAGCTCGTCGGCGGCGGCCACGAGGTCATCGTCGGAGCCGTCACCGACCCCACCTTCGGCAAGGTCATCGCGTTCGGCCTGGGCGGCGTCCTGGTCGAGGTGCTCAAGGACGTGACCTTCCGGCTTGCCCCGGTTTCGGGGGAAGATGCCCTGGGGATGCTGGACGACATCAGGGCGGCGGAGGTGCTCCGTGGTGCCCGTGGCGCCGAGCCTGCCGACCGGGAGGCGCTCGCGGAGCTGATCGAGCGCGTCGGCAGGCTGGTCTCCGACTTCCCCGAGATCGTCGAGGTGGACCTCAACCCGGTCTTCGCCGACGCGAACGGCGCGGTCGCCGCAGACGTGCGCATCCTCATCGGCGACAGGCCCGCGGAGGTCAGCCGCCTTCCGCGCGAGGAGATACTCCGGCAGATGACGCGGATCTTCAAGCCGCGCTCGGTCGCCGTGATCGGCGCCTCGGCCGAGACCGGCAAGATCGGCAACTCGGTCATGCGCAACCTCATCAACGGCGGCTACCAGGGCCAGATCTTCCCGATCAACCCCAAGGCCGACGAGATCATGGGGCTGGCCGCGTACAAGAGCATCTCGGACGTGCCAGGGGACGTGGATGTGGCGGTGTTCGCGATCCCCGCCAAGTTCGTGGCGCCCGCGCTGGAGGAGGTGGGGCAGAAGGGCGTGGCGGGCGCGGTCATGATCCCGTCGGGGTTCGCCGAGACGGGGAACGTCGAGGGCCAGAAGGAGATCGTCGAGATCGCGCGCAGGCACGGCGTGCGCATGCTCGGGCCGAACATCTACGGCTACTACTACACGCCGGAGAACCTCTGCGCGACGTTCTGCACCCCGTACGACGTCAAGGGCAGCGTGGCGCTGACCTCGCAGAGCGGCGGCATCGGCATGGCCATCCTGGGCTTCAGCCGCACCACCAAGATGGGCGTCTCGGCCATCGTCGGCGTCGGCAACAAGGCCGACGTGGACGAGGACGACCTGCTGACCTTCTTCGAGCAGGACGACAACACCAAGGCCGTGGCCATGCACCTGGAGGACCTCAAGGACGGGCGCGGCTTCGTCGAGGCCGCGCGCCGGGTCGTCAGGCAGAAGCCGGTCATCGTGCTCAAGGCGGGCCGCACCGCGATGGGCGCGCGGGCGGCGGGCTCGCACACGGGCGCGCTGGCCGGCGACGACAAGGTGTACGACGACATCCTGCGGCAGGCCGGGGTGGTCCGCGCGCCTGGGCTGAACGACATGCTGGAGTACGCTCGCGCGCTGCCGGTCCTGCCCGCCCCCAAGGGCGAGAACGTCGTCATCATCACCGGGGCGGGCGGCTCCGGCGTGCTGCTGTCGGACGCCATCGTGGACGCCGGCCTGACGCTCATGGACATCCCGCCCGACCTGGACGCGGCCTTCCGCGCCTACATCCCGCCGTTCGGCGCGGCGGGCAACCCCATCGACATCACCGGCGGCGAACCGCCCTCCACGTACGAGAACACGGTCCGCCTCGGCCTGGCCGACGAGCGCATCCACGCGCTGGTCCTGGGCTACTGGCACACGATCGTGACGCCGCCGATGGTCTTCGCCGAGCTCATCGCCCGCGTGGTGGCGGAGGAGCGGGCGAAGGGCAACGTCAAGCCGGTCGTGGCGTCGCTCGCCGGTGACACCGAGGTAGAGGAGGCCAGCGAGTACCTGTTCGAGCACGGCGTGGTCGCGTACCCGTACACGACGGAGAAGCCCGTGGCGGTCCTCGGTGCGAAGTACCGCTGGGCCAGGGCCGCCGGACTGCTGCGCTAAGAGCCGAGCATGGAGCGAAGGAGCTCAGGGCGAGAGAGCGGAGCCAACGAGTCCTGAGCGGTCGCGACCATGAGCACAGCAGCTGGCAAGGGGGCTAATCGGGGCGCACGAGAAGCAACAAACCCCCCAGGAGGTCCGTAGGTGGACACATCAAAAACACCACCGGCGACGGCCACGCCGCCGGTCCAGGACGAACGAGTATGGAAAGCGGGCCGGCTTGAGCCGATGCCCATCAGGAAGCTGCCCGACGCGCCTCCGTCGGTGCACATTCTCGGGCCGACGGTCTTCCTCGTCGCGCTGGGCGTGGGCATGGGCGAGTCGTACATGTGGCCCAGGCTGGTGCTGCTGTTCGGGCCGGAGATCAGGTGGCTGTTCCTCATCGGCGTCACGCTGCAGGCCGTGGTGATGCTCGAGATGGCGCGGTACGCCATGGCCACGGGGGAGAGCATCTTCTCGGGCGCGGCCAGGGTGTTCAAGCCGCTGATGTGGTTCTTCTTCATCGTGGCGATCGCCGTCTACATCTGGCCGGGGCACCTGTCGGCGGGAGCGGCGGCGTTCGAGGAGATCACCGGCATCCCGTGGATGGTGACGGCCATCGCCGGGCTCATCTTGGTCGGGGTGGTGTTCAGCCTGGCCAAGGTGATCTACAACGTGCTGGAGAACGTGCTGTCGCTGCTCATCGGCGCGCTCGTGCTCGGCACGGCCGTGGTCGCGGCCATGGTCGGATCCTGGGGCGACGTGGTCGACACGATCAGGGGCATGTTCGCCTTCGGCTACCTGCCGTCCGAGGCCATGTCGGCGGCCTGGTTCCCCGTCATCGTGGGCGCGTGCGCCTTCGCGGGCCCGTCCGGCATGCAGCAGATGTGGTACACGCTGCACCTCCGTGACTCGGGGGCCGGCATGGGCGCGCACATCCCGCAGGTCCGCGGGCTGCGGCACGCGGGCGAGGAAGAGGAGATGCCCGCGCGCGGGTTCATGTTCGACACCGAGGACCAGGCCGAGATGGCCAAGTGGAAGGGCTGGCGGCGCTGGGTCACGTTCGACGCGCTGCTGATGTTCTGGGGCGTCACCATGATGGTGACGATCTCGTTCACGGTGATCGCGCAGTCGGCGGCGCGGCTGAACCCGGGCGTGCGCGCGGCCATCCAGGGCGACGACCGCGAGGTCGCGCTGACCGCGATGGCGGGCGCGGTCTCGCACGCGGGCAGTTCGGTGCTCGGCGGGGTGTTCCTCGGGTTCATCGCGCTGATCGGGCTGAACGCGACTCTGGGGCTGTTCGACTCCTTCTCCCGGGGTCAGGCGGACATGACGTACAACTTCGTCCCTGGGGCGAAGAAGCTGGGCATGTCGCGTCTGTACGGCATCTTCCTCTGGGGGGTGATCATCTTCGGCATCCTGATCCTGCTGTTCGGGCCGGCCGACGGGCCGAGCGGGATCCTGGACACGCTGGCGTTCCTGTCGACGTTCGCGATGGGGGCGTACTGCGTGACGCTGCTCCTGGTGAACAACCGCATGCTGCCCAAGCCGATCAGGCCCAGGTGGTGGACGAACGTGATCATCGGCTGCGGAGCGGTGTTCTATCTCGGGATGCTCTTCTACAGCCTGTTCGCCTACGGCGTGGTCGTGGGCTGATGGGCGGACGGCACAGCCTCGAACTCGCCCTGCCGGGGGCGTCGATCGGAGCCGTCGCCGGAGCCATGGCCGGTGGGCTGACCCTCTTCGCGAGGCAGCCCACCGGGATGGCCGCGCTGTCGGCACTGTCCCTCGCCGTCCCGCTCGCCCTCTTCGGCGGCCTGTACGGCATGCTGCTCGGCCACGGCGTGTTCCGTCCGGGCACCTTCGCACCCGTCGGCCTGTACTGGGTGGCGGCCTTCCCCGTGTCCCGGCTGGCGCAGGAGAGCCTGGTCGGGATCGGCCTGGCCGACGGCGTGCTGCCGTTCCTCGCGTACCAGGCGATGGTGAGCCTCGGCTTCGCGATCGGCTTCGTCTGGCTGCACGAACGGCTCATGCCGCACTGGCTGATGCGCCGCGCCGGCGCGAACCCCCTCGCCAAGGCGCTGCTCGAGGTCTACGTACGGCACGCCGGGATGTTGCGCGCACGAAGGAGGCAGCGGCGGTGAACCTGCCCGTCTGGATCTGGCTGGCCACGGTCGGCGGCTTCGCGCTCGTGATCGCGGTGGACTTCTGGATCGTCGCCAGGAAGCCGCACGAGCCGTCGATCAAGGAGTGCGTGGCCTGGGTCTCGTTCTACGTCGGCCTGGCCGTGGCCTTCGGCGCCGGCCTGCTGCTGCTCTGGGGTCCCGCGCACGGCGGCGAGTTCTTCGCCGGGTGGATCACCGAGTACTCGCTCAGCGTGGACAACCTCTTCGTCTTCCTGCTGATCATGAGCCGCTTCCGGGTGCCGCGGGAGTACCGGCAGAAGGTGCTGCTCATCGGCATCATCCTGGCACTGGGCATGCGCGGCGCCTTCATCGCGGCCGGCGCGCAGGCGGTGTCCAGGTTCGACTGGCTCTTCTACGTGTTCGGCGCCTTCCTCGTCTACACCGCGTGGAAGCTGATCGGGCACGAGGACGAGGAGGCGGAGTTCTCCGAGAACGTCGCCCTGCGCGCGGTGCGCCGGGTGCTCCCGACGACGGACACGTACCACGGGGCCCGCCTCACCGTGCACCACGGGCGCAGGATGGTCACCCCGATGCTGATCGTCATGGTCGCCATCGGGACCACCGACCTGCTCTTCGCGCTCGACTCCATCCCGGCCATCTTCGGCCTCACCAAGGAGCCCTACCTGGTCTTCACCGCCAACGCCTTCGCCCTCATGGGCCTGCGCCAGCTCTTCTTCCTCATCGGCGGGCTGCTCGACCGGCTCGTCTACCTGAGCAAGGGGCTCTCGGTGGTGCTGGCCTTCATCGGCGTGAAGCTGATCCTCGAGGCCCTGCACCACGACGGCGTGTCGTGGGCGCCGGAGATCCCGATCCTGGTGTCCCTCGGTGCCATCGTCGGCACCCTCGCCGTCACCACGGTGCTGAGCCTCGTCAAGTCCGCCCGCGACGCCAGGGCGTCGGCCGCAGCCTCTGACTCGGAGGCGGGCTCGGAGGGGGTGGCGCCCGAGCCCGTAGAGCGCTGAGTACGCCGCGGCCGGGGCCGGCCTCCGTACGGGCCCCTGCCGCGGCTCAGTGCCGTGGGCAGTCGCGTACGTCGTCGTGCTCCGCCGCGGCCCACTCACGCAGGTAGCGGTCCGCGTCGTCGGCGGAGTAGTGCTTCTTGAGCGCCGTGCTCAGCCCCAGGCCGATCGCACGGCCGTCCGCCGCCTGGCCCGGGGGATCACCGAGGAGAAAGCGGATGAGCGCCTTCATCGTCATGCACCTCCTATGACTCCACCCTCTACCCGAGGTGTTTCGGAGCATGTGGCCTTCTGTGAACGTCAGGTCAACCGAGCTGCCGCGGGCGGCGCCGGCGTACCGGCTTGGGCGCCGGCTCGACCGGCTCCTTCTCGCGCTGTGCCAGGTAGGAGGCACGGGTGTGCTCGGTGTGCTCGCGCATGATCTTGGCCGCGCGGCGCTCGTCGCCCGCCTCGATGGCGTCGATCAGCGAGGTGTGCTCCTCCCACGAGTCCATGCCGCGCTGGCGGGCCACCGGCGTGTGGTACCACCGCACCCGCCTGGCCACCTGGCTGGCCAGCTCGGAGAGGACCTGGTTGCCCGACAGGGCGGTCACCAGGGCGTGCAGCTCGGAGTTGGTCGCCACCGCCGCCTCGACGTCGTCGGACTCCACCGCCGCGATGCCCCGGGCGCACAGGGCCCGCAGCCGCCGCACGCCGTCCTCGCCCGCGTGCTTGGCGGCGAGCCTGGCGGACTCGGTCTCCAGCAGCGTGCGCACGGCCAGCAGCTGGTCGGCCTCCTCCAGCGTCGGGACGTGCACGAACGCGCCCTGCCCTGGGAACAGGTCCACCCACCCCTCGCCGCTGAGCTGCTGCAGCGCCTCGCGGACCGGCTGCCTGGAGACGCCCAGCAGCTCGGCCAGCTCGCTCTCGACCAGGTGCTGTCCCGGCTTGAGCTGCCCGGAGACGATGAGCTCTTGGATAGCCTCGATCACGCTCTCCCTGAGCGTGGCAGGACGGGCGATCTTCGTGGCCGTCGCCTGACCGGGCTGATCCGAGAGCAGCATGTCACGTCTCCAGGGCTGGACTAAAGTTTTTCGTCGACTGCCTACAGCATACCGTCCGGGGGAGGTCCCGGACCGTGAGTCTCATCACAGGGCCTCCCGCGGTGTCAGGCCGGGATGGTGACCGGGAGGCCGGGGATGCGGAGGCGGGGGGTGGCCAGGGCGGGCAGCGCGGCGAGCGCGGTGGCGACGCCCAGCGCCGTCACGGGATTGCTCAGGGCGAGCAGGGCCAGCGCGACGGCCGCCACGCCGGCCACGGCCTTGGCGCTGTAGACGACGGCGTGGATCTCGCCCGCCCGCTCGACGCCGAAGAACTCCCGCACCAGGCTGGCGAGCAGCGGATAGAACGCCCCGCCCCCGACCCCGGCGGCCACGATTCCGAGCCACAACAGCGGCTCGCCTCCCGAGGCGGCGGCCGCGAGGAGGAGCTGCCCGACGGCGAGCGACGTCAGCACGGCGGCGAGCACGCGGCGCCGGCCGAACAGCTCCGAGCAGCGCATGGCCACCGACCGGCTGGCCCCGTTCAGCGCCACCAGCAGGGCGAGCGCACCCCAGGACCCCGTGCCCGCGACCACGATCACGTCGAAGACGGACACCGCGCCCGCGCACGTCAGGATCAGGGCGAGCGCGGGCAGCGTCCGCGTGCGCAGCGCCTGCGGCAGCCTGAACTGCCTGGCCGCCTCCGGGGTCGTGCGCAGTCTCGCCGCGTCCAGCGCGTGCGAGCGCGGGTCGACGTCCGCGGGCCACCACAGCGCCGGGGCCAGCCGCAGGTGCCGGGCCGCCGCCCCGATGACCGCCACGGCGACGGCGGCCGCGACCAGGAAGGCGGTGGACGTGGCGTCGGGGGCGATACCGGCCCACACCAGTACGGGCACCGCGCCGTACCCGAAGGCGCCGGTGATCAGGCCGACCCGGGCGGCCGGCCGCTCCGGATACCAGGAGGAGACCACCTCGCCGCAGATCCCGTAGACCAGGCCGGCCCCGAGCCCGCCGAGCAGCGCGTATCCCAGGAAGGCGATCAGGCCGAGGCCGGACAGCCCCGCCGCCGCCTGACCCGGGCCGCTGAACGCCGCCGCGGCGAGGCCCAGGGCGCTCAGGGCGGCTCCGGCCGCCAGGCAGGCGCGGACCCCGAGGCGGCCGCGCCGTACCAGGCGGAGTGCGGGGAGGGCGCCCGCGGCCTGGCAGGCGATCCAGACGGCCAGCAGGGTGAGGCCGGTGGCCTCCTTGGCGAGGAGGGCCGCGTAGCCGTACTGGAGCGGGCTGATCGCCGCCATGGCGCCCCAGGCCAGCCAGAAGATGCGCTTACGGTCGGCGGGGACGGGTCCCGGGAGGTACGAGCGTCCGCGCCAGTCTCTCACTGCATTCTCCATACTGTATGGAATATCCAGTAGACGAGCCGCTGTCGAGACTCTGGACGAGGGTTTTTCCATACGGTATACCGTCTACAAAGGAGGCTCGAATGGACCTGTACGAGTATCAGGCGAAGGAGCTCTTCGGGCGCCACGGGATCCCCGTCCCCCCAGGCAGGATCGCGGCCACCCCGGCCGAGGCCCGCGAGATCGCGACCGAGCTGAACGCGCCCGTCGTCATCAAGGCCCAGGTGAAGACCGGCGGACGCGGCAAGGCGGGCGGCATCAGGCCGGCGGCGGGGCCGGCCGGCGCCGAGGCGGAGGCCGGGCGCGTCATCGGGATGGACATCAAGGGGCACGTCGCGCGCAGCGTGCTGGTCGAGGCCGCGACCGTGCCGTTCGAGGAGTATTACGCGGCCTTCCTCGTGGATCGGGCCGAGGGCGGTTTTCTGGCGATGGTCTCCGGCCAGGGCGGCATGGAGATCGAGGAGCTGGCGGCCACCGACCCCGACGCGCTGGTGAAGCTGCCGATCGACCCCGTGACAGGCGTGGACGCGGACACCGCCCGGCTGATGGCGGCCAAGGCGGGCCTGCCGGAGCAGGCGGCCGAGGTGCTGGAGAGGCTGTGGCGGGTCCTGGTCGAGGAGGACGCCCTGCTGGTCGAGGTCAACCCGCTGATCTGCACCACGGACCAGCGCATCGTGGCGCTCGACGGCAAGGTCACCCTGGACGGCAACGCCGCGTTCCGGCACTCCCGGGAGTACGCCGAGTCCTCGGACGGCTTGGAGGCCCGCGCCAGGGCCAAGGGACTGAACTACGTCAAACTGGACGGACAGGTCGGGGTGATCGGCAACGGCGCCGGGCTGGTCATGAGCACGCTCGACGTGGTCGCCGGTGCCGGGGCGGCCCCCGCGAACTTCCTGGACATCGGCGGCGGCGCGTCCGCCAAGGTCATGGCCGACGGGCTGGAGATCATCCTGGCCGATCCCGGCGTGCGCTCGGTCCTGGTGAACGTCTTCGGCGGCATCACGGCCTGCGACGCGGTGGCCAACGGCATCGTCACCGCGCTCGGGCTGCTCGGCGAGCGCGGCCTCGGCAGGCCCATCGTCGTACGGCTGGACGGCAACAACGCCGAGGTCGGCAGGCGCATCCTCAGCGACGCCCGGCACCCGGCGGTCCGGCAGGTCTCCACCATGGACGGCGCCGCCGAGATGGCGGCCAGACTCGCGGCAGGTGCGTGATGGCGATCTTTCTGACCAAGGAGAGCCGGGTGCTCGTGCAGGGCATGACCGGCGCGGAGGGCACCAGGCACACGGCCCGCATGCTGGCCGCGGGCACCGACGTCGTGGCCGGGGTCACGCCCGGCAAGGGCGGGCGCTCCGTGGACTTCGGCGAGCGCACGGTGCCCGTGTTCGGCTCGGTCGCGGAGGCGATGGAGGAGACCGGGGCCGACGTCTCGGTCGTGTTCGTGCCGCCGCGGTTCACCGGCTCGGCCGTGGAGGAGGCCGTCGGGGCCGGGGTGCCGCTCTGCGTGGTCATCACCGAGGGCGTCCCCGTGCACGACACGGTGCGCTTCCGCGCCCTGGCGAGCGGCCGGACCAGGATCATCGGGCCCAACTGCCCCGGCCTGATCAGCCCGGGGCAGTCGTCGGCCGGGATCATCCCCGCCGACATCACCTCGGCCGGGCGCATCGGGCTGGTGTCGAAGTCGGGCACGCTGACATACCAGCTCATGTACGAGCTGCGCGACCTGGGCTTCTCCACCGCCGTCGGCATCGGCGGCGACCCCGTCGTCGGCACCACCCACATCGACTGCCTCCAGGCGTTCCAGGACGATCCCGGCACGGACGCCATCGTCATGATCGGCGAGATCGGCGGCGACGCCGAGGAGCGGGCCGCCGCCTACATCGCCGCAAACGTCACCAAGCCCGTGGTCGCCTACGTGGCCGGCTTCACCGCGCCGGAGGGCAGGACCATGGGGCACGCGGGCGCGATCGTGTCCGGTTCGTCCGGCACCGCCCTGGCCAAGAAGGAGGCCCTGGAGGCGGTCGGCGTCCGCGTCGGCCGCACCCCGTCCGAGACCGCCCGCCTCATGCGCTCGGCGATCCCGTCATGAGATTCGACGTCAATCTCTCCATTCTCTTCACCGACCTGCCGCTGCTGGAGCGGCCCGCCGCGGCGGCCAAGGCCGGGTTCGACGCCGTCGAGCTCTGGTGGCCGTTCGACGGGCCGGAGCCGCCGCGCAGGGAGCCGGCGGCGCTGCGGCAGGCGATCGAGGATGCCGGCGTCCGGCTCGTCGGACTGAACTTCGACGCGGGCGACATGACCGCGGGGGAGCGCGGCCTGCTGGCCAGACCGGACACCTCCGCCCGGTTCCAGGCCGGCATCGACGTGGCGGTCCAGCTGGCGGGCGAGCTGGGCTGCGGCGTGCTCAACGCCCTGTACGGCAACGGGCCGGGCACCGACCGGGCCCTGGCCGTGGCCAACCTGCGCAGGGCGGCCGACGCGGCGGCGGGCATCGGCGCGACCGTGGTGGTCGAAGCGCTCAACTCCCACGAGAACCCGAAATATCCGATCACATCGTCGCGGGCGGCGTTCGAGCTGATCGACGAGGTGGACAGGGAGAACGTGGCCTTCCTGGCCGACCTCTACCACCTGCACCGGATGGGCGAGGACGTGCTGTCGCTCATCGACCGGCACAGTGCCAGGTTCGGCCACGTACAGATCGCCGACGACCCCGGCAGGGGGCGGCCGGGCAGCGGGCGCATGCCGTACGACGAGATCTTCGCCCGGCTGTCGGCGGCGGGCTACCGGGGTCACATCGGCCTGGAGTACCGGCACGAGGGGCCGGGCGCGTTCGACTGGAGGCGGCCATGAACATCGGGTTCATCGGCTTGGGGATCATGGGCAGCCCGATGGCGGCGAACCTCCTCAAAGCCGGACATGTAGTGATCGGATATGACGTGAGCGCCGAGCGCGTCGAGCAGCTCGTCGCCCTGGGCGGCAAGGGCGCGTCCGGCGTGGTCGAGGCGGTCGGCGGCGCCGACGTGGTGATCACGATGCTGCCCGACTCGCCACAGGTGGAAGAGGTCGCGCCGCTGGCCGTCGAGTACGGCCGCCCGAACCTCCTCTACATCGACATGAGCACCATCAGGCCCGAGACCTCCCGCCGGGTCGCCCGGCAGGCCGCGGCCGCCGGCGTACGCGCACTGGACGCCCCGGTCAGCGGCGGCGAGCGCGGCGCGGTGGACGGCACCCTGTCGATCATGGTGGGTGGCGAGGCGGAGCACTTCCGGGCGGCCCAGCCGGTGCTCGGGGTGCTCGGCACGACGGTCGTGCACGTCGGCCCGGCCGGCGCCGGACAGACCGTCAAGGCGGCCAACCAGCTCGTCGTCGGCGGCATCTACGGGCTCGTGTCGGAGGCGATCGTGCTGCTCGAAGCCTCCGGCGTGGATCCCGTGGCCGGGCTCGACGTGCTCGCGGGCGGCCTGGCGGGCTCCAGGATCCTGGAGCTCAAGCGGCACACCATGGTCAGGCGGGAGTTCGCCCCCGGGTTCCGGATCGACCTGCACCACAAGGACATGGGCATCGCCGTCGCCGCCGCCCGCGAGGCCGGCGTCAGCCTGCCGCTCACCGGGCAGGTCGCCCAGCTCGTGGCCGCGGCCAGGGCGCAGGGCCACGGCTCGCTCGATCACTCCGCCCTGCTCAAGGTCGTCGAAAGGCTGAACGGATGACGCGAATCCCGTGCATGGAGGCCGTGGTCGCCGTGCTGGAGTCGGAGGGGGTGGACACCGTCTTCGGCATCCCCGGCGCGGCCATCCTGCCGCTCTACGCCGCGCTCCAGCAGAGCTCGATCAGGCACATCACCGTACGCCACGAGGAGGGAGGCACCCACGCGGCCGACGGCTGGGCCAGGGTGACCGGGAACGTCGGCGTCTGCATCGGCACCTCCGGCCCCGCCGGCACGAACATGATCACCGGCCTCTACACCGCCCTCGCCGACTCGATCCCGATGATCTGCGTCACCGGGCAGGCGGTGAGCTCCAAGCTGCACCAGGAGGCGTTCCAGGCGGTCGACATCGTGGAGATCGCCCGGCCGGTGACCAAGTGGGCGGTGCAGCTCAAGGAGCCGGCGCAGGCGCCGTGGGTGTTCAGGGAGGCGTTCAGGATCGCCCGCTCGGGACGGCCCGGTCCGGTGCTCATCGACCTGCCGCTCGACGTCCAGCGCGGGACCTGCCGGTACGACCGGGAGCTGGACGCGCCGCTGCCCGTCGAGGAGCCCAGGCCGCTGCCCGGGGCCGTGCGCAAGGCCATGGACCTGCTGACCGGCGCCAGGAGGCCGATCATCCTGGCGGGGGGCGGCGTGATCATCGCCGAGGCGTGCGACGAGCTGCGCGCGCTGGCCGAGCACCTCCAGGTGCCCGTGCAGGTGACGCTCATGGGCAAGGGCGCCTTCCCCGAGGACCACCCACTGTTCGCGGGCATGGCGGGCATCCAGACCCAGACGCGCTGGGGCAATGCCGCGTTCCTGGACAGCGACTTGGTCCTGGCCGTGGGCGCCCGCTTCGGCGACCGGCACACCGGCGACCTCGACGTCTACCGCAGGGGGCGCACGTTCGTGCACGTGGACATCGAGCCCACGCAGATCGGCCGGGTCTTCGAGCCCGACCTGGGGATCGTCGGGCACGCCCGGCCGGTGCTGGCGGAGCTGCTGGCCGAGGCGCGCCGCCGTACGGCGCCGAAGGAGCCGGGCAAGTGGGTACGGCGGATCGCCGACCTGCGCCGGACGATGGCCCGCCGCGACGACTTCGACGACGTGCCGATCAAGCCGCCACGGGTGTTCAGGGAGATCAACGAGTATTTCGGCAGGGACACCACGTTCGTCACCGCCATCGGGCTCTACCAGATCTGGTCGGGCCAGTTCCAGGCGACGTACCTGCCACGCCGCTACCTGGTCTGCGGCCAGGCCGGCCCGCTCGGCTGGGAGGTGCCCGCGGCCATGGGCGTCAAGTGCGCCCATCCCGAGCGCCAGGTCGTGGCCGTGGTGGGCGACTACTCCTTCCAGTTCCTCATGGAGGAGGTCGCGGTGGCTGCCCAGTACCGGATCCCGTTCGTCATCGTCATGATCAACAACGAGTATTTGGGACTCATCCGGCAGGCCGAGCTCCCGTACGGCATGAACTACGCCGTGGACCTGCGCTACGGGGAAGGCGGCATCGACCATGTCAAGGCCATGGAGGCGTTCGGCTGCCCGGCGCGCCGCGTCGAGCTGCCGGGGGACATCCGCGACGCGCTGGCCTGGGCGGCGGCGGAGTCGGCGCGGGAGCGGCTGCCCGTGCTGGTGGAGGTGATGGTGGAGCGCGAGGCCAACGCCGCCATGGGGCCCTCGCTGGAGGCGATCAAGGAGTTCGAGCCGCTGCCCGAGCTCATCACCGCCGACTGGTCCGACTGAGGAGGGACGCATGCGGCTCAAGCCGGGTACGGCCTGGCGGGACGCCTACGACAGGTGCTGTTCCGCGGCCCCCGAGGCCTTCCACGACGACCGGGTGCTGAACCACTGGGGCGGCATCTGGCACCGCGACGGGCGCCCCGTGCCCGGCTTCTCGCCGCTGGACGGCACCGCCATCGCGGGACCGCCCAGGCTCGACCGGGCGGGTGCGGGACGCGCGGTGGCGGGCGCCGTCGAGGAGCACCGCAGGTGGCGGCACGTGCCGCTCGCCGAGCGCAAGGCCATGGTCTCCGCCGCCGTGGAGTCGATGGCCGCGCACCGCGACCTGCTGGCGCTGCTGCTGGTCTGGGAGATCGGCAAGCCGTGGCGGACGGCCTGCGCCGACGTGGACCGCTGCCTGGACGGCGTGCGCTGGTACGTCGAGGAGATCGACCGCCTGATCGCGGGACGCGCGCCGCTCCCCGGGCCGGTCAGCAACATCGCGAGCTGGAACTACCCGATGAGCGTGCTCATGCACGCCATGCTCGTGCAGGCGCTGGCCGGCAACGCGGTGATCGCCAAGACGCCCACGGACGGCGGGCTGTGCTGCCTCACGCTCGCCTGCGCGCTGGCCGTGCGGGAAGGGCTGCCGTTCACGCTGGTCAGCGGGGGAGGGGCGGAGCTGTCGCCGGTGCTCGTCGGCGGGCGCGCGCTGGGCTGCGTGTCGTTCGTGGGAGGCAGGGACGCGGGGGCGAAGGTGGCGACCTCGCTGGCCGACGTCGGACGCCGGCACGTGCTGGAGCAGGAGGGCCTCAACTGCTGGGGCGTGTGGGAGTACGGCGACTGGGAGTTGCTCACCCGGCAGATCCGGGCCTCGTTCGACTACGGCAAGCAGCGCTGCACCGCCTATCCGCGGTTCGTGGTGCAGCGGTCGCTGTTCCACGAGTTCCTGGGGGCGTACCTGGCGGCGGTGGGCTCCCTGCGGTTCGGGCATCCGCTCGCGGTGGACGCTCCCGGCGATCCGCTGCCCGAGCTGGACTTCGGGCCGCTGATCAATGCCTCGAAGGCGAAGGAGCTGGCCGACCAGGTGGACGAGGCGGTAGCCAGGGGCGGGGTGCCGGTGCACCGGGCGCCGCTCGACGCCGGACATTTCCTGCCGGGGCAGGATATTTCGGCTTATTTCGCGCCGACGGCGCTCCTCAACCCGCCCCGCTCCTCCCCGCTCTTCCACGCCGAGCCGTTCGGGCCGGTGGACACGTTCGTGCTGGTCGACACGGAGGCGGAGCTGCTGGCCGCGATGAACGCCAGCAACGGCGCCCTCGTGGCCACGCTCTCCTGCGACGAGGAGGAGACGTTCCGGCGGCTGGCGCCGGAGGTGCGGGCGTTCAAGGTGGGGCACAACCGGCCGCGCTCGCGGGGCGACCGGGAGGAGCTGTTCGGCGGGCTCGGGGCGTCCTGGCGCGGCGCGTTCGTCGGCGGCGAACTGCTCGTACGGGCCGCCACCACGGGCCCGGAGGGCGAGCGCCTGCCGGGCAACTTCCCCCACTACACCCTGCTCCCCTGAACGGGGAGAAGGCTTCTCAGAAGGCGCCGAAGCGGGTCGCGACGAGCAGCACGAGGAAGGTCAGCATGGCGACCCGCAGCACCTTGCCACCGATCCCCAGCGACGGCCACGACAGGTACGCCAGCCAGCCGATGAACGCGATCACCGGCAGCACGGCCACACCGCCCAGCGGGTTGGCCACGGCGAACCCGGCCAGCAGCAGGATCACCAGCACGGCGGGCGCCACCCAGCGGGGCACCTGCGTGAACAGATAGGTCATCGGCACGGCACTGCGCTGCTCGACGGCCTTGCGCAGGCCGGTCGCGCCCGGCGTGAAGAACTGCTCGCCCTTGGGAAGCGGGCGCTTGCTGTCAGGGGCCACTCCCAGAGCCTACGGCAGTTGGCATGTCTGCCAGTCGTGACGCCTTTAATCTGGTCGGGTGCTCGCCGTGATCCGATACACCGTTCCTGAGTCCCAGTCCCAAGACTTCGTCAAGCAAGGCCAAACCATCCTCGACACACTCGGCGCCCAGCCGGGCTACCGGCGTGGCCGGCTGGCCCGTTCGATCGACGAGCCCAACCTGTGGGCGCTGGTCACGGAGTGGGAGGGCGCCGGGTTCTACCGCAGGGCCCTGTCGGCTGCGAGGATGGCGATGTACCCGCTGATGATCCTCATGGTCAACGAGCCCGGCGCCTACGAGGACGTCTACACACAAGACAGGCAGTAACGATTACCGGCGAGCGAGAGGGTGTGTGCGTCCCCTAAGCTGGGATCTCACCAATTTCACTCGCCGACCTCCAGCCGGAAAGAGAATCAACCAAAATGGCACGACGCACCGACGTCATGGACACCATCGTCAGCCTCGCCAAACGCCGCGGGCTCGTATACCCGTCGAGCGAGATCTACGGCGGACTGCGCGCGTCGTGGGACTACGGTCCACTGGGTGTCGAGCTCAAGAACAACGTCAAGCGGCAGTGGTGGCTGTCGATGGTCCAGTCGCGTGACGACGTCGTGGGCCTCGACTCCTGCGTCATCCTGGCGCCCGAGGTGTGGCGGGCCAGCGGCCACGTCGACACCTTCACCGACCCGCTGACCGAGTGTCTCTCCTGCCACAAGCGCTTCCGCGCCGATCACCTCATCGAGGCGTACGAGGAGAAGAACGGCAAGTCGCCCGAGCGCGGCCTGGCCGACATCACCTGCCCCAACTGCGGCAACAAGGGCACCTTCACCGAGCCCAGGCAGTTCAGCGGCCTGCTCAAGACCTACCTCGGCCCGGTCGAGGACGAGTCGGGCCTGGCCTACCTGCGGCCCGAGACCGCGCAGGGCATCTTCATCAACTACCTCAACGTGCAGCAGTCGGCGCGCAAGAAGATCCCGTTCGGCATCGGCCAGATCGGCAAGTCGTTCCGCAACGAGATCACGCCGGGCAACTTCATCTTCCGCACCCGCGAGTTCGAGCAGATGGAGATGGAGTTCTTCGTCAAGCCGGGCACGGACGAGGAGTGGCACCAGTACTGGATCGACGAGCGCTACCGCTGGTACTCCAACCTGGGCATCAACAAGGACAACCTGCGCCTTTACGAGCACCCGGCCGACAAGCGCTCCCACTACTCCACGCGCACGGTGGACGTCGAATACCGCTTCGGCTTCGCCGGCTCGGAGTGGGGTGAGCTCGAGGGCATCGCCAACCGCACCGACTACGACCTCACCGCCCACTCCAAGGCTTCGGGTGTCGACCTGAGCTTCTTCGAGCAGGACACGGGCGAGCGTTACGTCCCCTACGTCATCGAGCCGGCGGCCGGTGTCGACCGGGCGGCGCTGACGTTCCTGCTCGACGCCTACAGCGAGGACGAGGCGCCCAACGCCAAGGGCGTCATGGAGAAGCGCACGGTGCTGCGGCTCGACCACCGGCTCGCGCCGGTCAAGGCCGCGGTGCTGCCGCTCTCGCGCAACGCCGACCTGTCGCCGAAGGCCCGCGACCTGGCCGCGCAGCTGCGCCGCCGGTGGAACGTGGAGTTCGACGACGCGGGCGCGATCGGCCGCCGCTACCGCCGCCAGGACGAGATCGGCACGCCGTTCTGCATCACGGTCGACTTCGACACGCTCGAGGACCAGGCGGTCACCATCCGGGAGCGCGACTCGATGGCCCAGGAGCGCATCTCCATCGAGGGCGTCGACTCCTACCTGCGCCAGCACCTGAACGACTAGTTCTGGTCGTCATCTGACGGGCCGCGCGCCGTTGTTCCGGCGGGCGGCCCGTTCTGCGTTCACCACCATGATTTTTTACGGCTGCGCACGGGCAGGCAGGTTCGCTGCCAGGATGGCTTCATGATCCAAGTGCCCACGCTCTCCGCGACGGAAATCGCCTCAGATCGGCTCCTGCTGCGCAAAGCGCACAGTGCCGACCGCGAAGGGCTCATCGAGCTCGTCACCGATCCCGAGGTCAGGGCATATCTCGGCGGCCCGAGGCCCCGCGGCGACGTCGAGCGGCACATCGACGCGGTCGGCGCCGCCGCCCTGACCTCCCCGCCAGGAAGCTTCGTCATCGCGGACCTCACGACCGACGAGCTCATCGGAACACTCGCCCTCGACCGCCGCTCCGCCGAGCGCCCCGGACACGTCACGGAGGACGGCGAAGAGCTGGAGCTCTCCTATGTGCTCAGGCGCAGCGCGTGGGGCGCGGGGCTCGCGTTCGAGGCCGCGACGGCCGTGCTGCGCGCCGCCGCCGGCGAACTCCCCGACCAGCCGGTCGTTCTCGTGACCCAGACGGCCAACCAGCGCTCGCTGAGGCTCGCCGCCCGCCTCGGCTTCCGCCAGGTCGGCACCTTTGCGGAGTTCGGCGCGGAGCAGGCGCTCAGCACCGCCAACCTGCATGCGTTCACCGCCTGACCTGGCTCATCGGGCCAGGGGAGGTGCGGCGGGTGTGCCGGCTGCGGCGTGGGCGTAGCGGCGGGCCAGGTGCGCGAAGGCGTCCTTGAGCTCGGCCGGGCCGACGACCTCGATGTCGGCGTCGAACCTGCCGATGGCGGCGGCCAGGCCGGGCCATGACCACGAGCCCAGGATCAGCCGGCAGCGCTCCGGTCCCAGCTCCTCGACGACTCCGTCGCGGGTGAAGCGGGACACGGCGGAGGCAGGCAGGTCAAGGATCACCTCGCCGCGGCAGGGCCAGTCGCCTGAGCCGTCGGAGCCCCGGAACCTGCCCGTCACGAAGGCGGCCACCCCGCCTCCGGGCAGCTCGCGCGGGGTGAAGCGGGGCCCTGTCGGAGTGCGCGGGACGATCCGGTCGGCGCGGAAAGTACGCCAGTCCTCGCGGTCGAGGTCCCAGGCGACGAGATACCAGCGCCCGCCCCACGCGACGAGGTGATGCGGCTGCACCCTGCGCGGCGGGGCCGCCATGGCCTGGTCGGCCGGGGGGAATGCGGGGGTGTAGTCGAAGCGCAGCACCTCGCGGGCGTGGACGGCCGCACTGAGTGCCGTCAGCACGCCGCTGCCGACTGGCGGGTCCGGTCTTGTCGTCGGCCGCTCGACGGCGGTGACCTGGAGGGTGTCGATCCGGTGGCGCAGCCGTACGGGCATGACCTGCCGGACGGTGTTCAGCGCGCGCGCCGCGGCTTCCTCGATGCCGGCGCCGGTGGTGGTGGCGATCTGGAGTGCGATGGCCAGAGCGACGGCCTGCTCGTCGTCGAAGAGCAACGGGGGCAGCTCCGTGCCCGCCTCGAGCCGGTAGCCGCCGTCGGGCCCCTTGAAGGCCACGATGGGATAGCCGAGCTCGCGCAGGCGGTCGACGTCGCGGCGCACGGTGCGCGGGCTGATGTCCAGCCGCTCGGCCAGCAGCGCCCCCGGCCAGTCGCGGCGCGTCTGGAGCAACGAGAGCAGCGCCAGCAGTCGCGCTGAGGTCTTCGGCATGATTCCCATAGTGCCCTGAGAAGCGGACACTTCCTGTCCGCTTCACCTGCGACTGTTGTCGCGTGCCCGTCAACGACAACAACGCGAAGGACCCGAACGCCGTGACCGCCACCACCACGCCCCCCTCGACCCTCGACGCCGAGCGGGGCGACCTGCTCGCCGCGCTCGCGACCGCGCGCTCCGCCCTGACCGACACCGTCCGGGAGCTCGGCGACGAGCAGCTCGGCGAGCGCCCGACGGCCAGCGCGCTCTGCCTGGGCGGGCTGATCAAGCACGTCGCCTCCATGGAGGAGAGCTGGCTGCGCTTCGTGCTGGAGGGCCCGTCGGCGATGCGCCACGACCTGCCCGACGGTGTCACCTGGGCCGACCTCGCAGCCGGCACCGCACGGGAGATCCCGCAGTGGGCGATCGACCACCAGAACGACTTCCGGATGCTGCCCGGCGAGACATCGGCCGGGATCCTGGCCCGCTACGAGCAGGTCGCCGCCCGTACCGAGGAGATCATCGCCACCGTGCCCGACCTGTCGGCGACACACCCGCTGCCGGAAGCGCCCTGGAACGAGCCGGGGGCGGTGCGCAGCGTGCGCCAGGTGCTGCTGCACCTCATCGCCGAGACCGCCCAGCACGCGGGGCACGCCGACATCCTGCGCGAGACGCTCGACGGCCAGAAATCAACCTGACCAGCGATCGGGGTCCTCCCGGATCGGCCCACCCAGCCCGTCCACGCCGGTTGCGGCATGAGACAAATGGGGGCGTTCCCCCGACCCAGTCTCACACAACGCAAACGCCCGCTACTCTCAGCCACGGTGTCGGGAGGGATGATGCGGGAGCTGTACGGCCTCGAACTGGAACCCGAAGTACGAGAATGGCTTGCCGATCTCAGCGGGAGCGACTTCAAGAGAGTCGATGAACTCGCAGGCATGCTGGCCGAAAGAGGGCCTGAACTCGGCGGGCCGTGGTCGGATCATTTGGAGGGACGGGTATGGGAGCTGCGGGTTCGGCTTCGCGTGGTTGCCGCCCGGGTAACGTACTGGTGTACTACGAACAGGACGATCGTGTTGCTCACGGTTTTCCACAAGACCAAGCAACATGATCAGAGGCAGATCGAACGTGCGGTTCGAGCGCAGAAGATCTGCGAGCGCGATCATTGGGGTCCGATAACCGAGATTTTCGAAAGGCACGTGTGATGTCCGGGTACCACACCCGCTGGGTACGCCCTTCCGAGCAGGTCGAAGATCCCGAACGGATCGCCATTCGCGAGGCGCTGGCGTTTGGCAAGGCCCTGTACGATCGGCGCGTCGCACTCGGGCTTGGCATTGCCGAAGTCGCCGAGCGAGCGGGCATGACCGAGGACGAGATTGAGTGCATCGAGGAAGGCGGCACCACACCGACCGTTGCGCTGCTGCGCCACTTGGCCGCCGCTCTGGATGCGGATGTTCGCCTCACTGCCGGCCATGATCTCGGATCTGTCTGGTTCGAAGCCCACGCCGCCTAGTTCTGGCGATCTCGGTTACCGAACAGGAAGGACGTTCGGTCCCGCCATCTCTGCCGCCCGGTCTTTCTCGGCTGCCGTTGCGGTGTCCCTATGGGTTCTTCCGCCGGCCTCTCTGGTCTTGAACTGCGGCTTCACGGCATACGACCCAACCGGGTGGAATTTCGGCCCAGCGCCAGGGGGAGCGCGAAGGGGGCAGGCATGCCCCCTCGCCCTGGGATCGGGGCGGAGCCCCGATCCCATCGGCACGCCCGAGCGCTGAGCGAGGACCGCGCTTGTCGGCCCGGAGCCCCGGGAGCTCTCCACGGCGTCCTGGTGTCAGCGGGTGTCGGAGTCGGTTTCGGTCAAGGCGGCGCGGCCGGCCTCCAGGCGGGCCACCGGGATGCGGAACGGCGAGCAGGAGACGTAGTCCAGCCCGACCTCGTGGCAGAAGTGCACCGAGTCCGGGTCTCCGCCGTGCTCCCCGCAGATCCCCAGGTGCAGGTCCGGGCGGGCCGACCGGCCCTCCTCCACCGCGATCCTGATCAGGCGGCCCACGCCCTCCCTGTCCAGGGTCTCGAACGGGGAGACGCCGAAGATGCCGAGGTCGAGGTAGCGGGAGAAGAAGGCCGACTCCACGTCGTCCCGTGAGAAGCCCCAGGCCATCTGGGTGAGGTCGTTGGTGCCGAAGGAGAAGAACTCCGCCGCCTCCGCTATCTGGGCCGCCGTCAGGGCCGCCCGCGGGACCTCGATCATGGTGCCGATCAGGGCCTCCACGCCGGCCTCCGCGAGGATCCGCTCCGCCTCCTCGCGTACCGCCTCCAGCTCCTGTACGGCCGCCACCAGCGGGATCATGATCTCCGGCCGGGCGCCCGGCACCTCCTTGGCCGCCTGGGCGATGGCCCGCACCTGCATCGCGAACAGGCCCGGGATCGCCAGGCCCAGGCGGACGCCCCGGAGACCCAGCATCGGGTTCTGCTCGTGGAGGCGCTTCACCGCCGCCAGGAGCCGGCGGTCCTTCTCGGTGGCTCTGTTGGCGGGACTGTCCGTGGCGACCTTGACCGAGAGGTCCACGATGTCGGGCAGGAATTCATGGAGGGGCGGGTCGATGAGGCGGATGGTGACGGGAGCGCCGTCCATTGCCTGAAATATCTGGGTGAAGTCGGTCTTCTGGAGCGGCTCCAGCGCGTCCAGCGCCGCCTGGCGCTCCTCGTCCGTCGCGGCCAGGACCAGGTCCTCCACCAGTTGCCTGCGCTCGCCCAGGAACATGTGCTCCGTGCGGCACAGTCCGATGCCCTGCGCGCCGAAGCGGCGGGCCCGCGCCGCGTCCTCCGGGGTGTCGGCGTTCGCCCGCACGCCCAGGCGCCGCGCCGAGTCCGCGTGGCGCATGATCCGGTCCACGGCCTTGACCAGCTCGTCCTCCGGCGGGGCGCCCTCGAAGTACTCGACCACCGCCGAGTCCACGACCGGCACCTCCCCCAGGAAGACCTCCCCGGAGGTCCCGTCGATGGAGATGACGTCGCCCTCGGACACCACCACCCCGCCGGGCGCGGTGAAGCGGCGTTCGGGAGGAGAGACCTCCAGTTCCTCCGCCCCGCACACGCACGTCTTGCCCATGCCCCTGGCCACCACGGCGGCGTGGGAGGTCTTGCCGCCGCGGCTGGTCAGGATGCCCTTGGCGGCGATCATGCCGGCCAGGTCGTCGGGGTTGGTCTCGCGGCGGACCAGGATGACGTCCTCGCCCTGCTCCGACAGCTCCACCGCCCGCTCGGACGAGAAGACGGCCTTGCCCACGGCGGCGCCGGGGGAGGCGTTCATGCCCTTGGCGATCCGCTTCTTGTCGGCGCCGCCGTCGAAGCGGGGGAACATGAGCTGCGCCAGCTGGTCGCCGGTGACGCGGGTGACGGCCTCGTCGAGCGTGATCAGGCCCTGGTCCACGAGCTGCGTGGCGATGCAGAACGCGGCCGCCGCCGTGCGCTTGCCGACCCGCGTCTGCAGCATCCAGAGCTTGCCGCGCTCGATCGTGAACTCGATGTCGCACAGGTCCTTGTAGTGGTTCTCGAGGGTCTTCATGATCCCGAGCAGCTCGTCGTATGAGGTCTTGTCGATGCGCTCGAGCTCCTCCAGCGGGATCGTGTTGCGGATGCCGGCCACCACGTCCTCGCCCTGGGCGTTCTGCAGGTAGTCGCCGTAGATGCCCTGCCTGCCGGTGCCGGGGTCGCGGGTGAAGGCGACGCCGGTGCCGGAGTCGTCGCCGACGTTGCCGAAGACCATGGCCACGATGTTCACGGCGGTGCCGAGGTCGGCCGGGATGCGTTCCTGGCGGCGGTAGAGGATCGCCCGGGGGGCGTTCCAGGAGTCGAAGACCGCCATGACGGCCAGGCGCATCTGCTGGCGCGGGTCGGTGGGGAAGTCCTCGCCGGTCTGCTCGCGGACGATGCCCTTGAACGTCTCCACGAGCCGCTGCAGCTCGCCCGCGTCGAGGTCGGTGTCCTGGCGCCGGCCCTTCAGCTCGTCGAGCGCGCGCTCGAACAGGTCGCCGTCGATCCCGAGCACCGTCTTGCCGAACATCTGGATGAGCCTGCGGTACGAGTCCCACGCGAAGCGGTCGTTGCCGCCCGCCTGCTTGGCCAGGCCGTGGACGGACTCGTCGTTCAGCCCGATGTTGAGGACGGTCTCCATCATGCCCGGCATGGAGAACTTCGCCCCGGACCGCACGCTCACCAGCAGCGGGTCGTCGGCCTGTCCGAGCCGCCGGCCCATCTGCTTCTCGAGCGCGTCCAGGTGCTCGGCGACCTCCTGCTCCAGGCCGTCCGGTACGACGCCGGTCGCCAGGTAGTGGCGGCAGGCGTCGGTGGTGATCGTGAATCCGGGGGGAACGGGCAGTCCGAGGTTGGTCATTTCGGCAAGATTCGCGCCCTTGCCGCCGAGAAGATCCTTGAGATTCCTGTTGCCCTCGGTGAAGTCGTAAACGTACTTGGCCACCACACGCTCCAATCCAACGCCTCTGCCCGGGACTCTACCGGCGAAATTGATGATGAAACTGCACCCTTCGGATAAGTTGCCGTTTCCCCAGGTAAACCGCACAGGAGAGGTCTAATCCAATTAAAGTTCTGGAAGATAGAGAATTGGATTAGACCAATTGGTTTACACCAATTCTTGAGAAAGGCGGACGGCGGGTGCAGAATCAGATCACACCCCCATCAGGAGGCGCCCATGGCCACTCCTACCAAGCCCAAGCGGCGCGCCCGCATAGTCGCGGGGTCCGCAAAGGCGGCCGTCGATTCCGCGATCTACCTCGACGACCGCCTGCCGCTGGCCCGCTGGCTCCGGCCGCAGCTGCGCAAGCTGTTCCCGAGCCACTGGACGTTCCTGCTGGGCGAGCTGGCGCTCTACTCGTTCGCGCTGCTGGTGCTCACGGGCACGTTCCTCACGCTGTTCTACGAGCCGCACTCCGGCGTGGCCTTCGCCTCAGTCACGGAGATCAGCCTCGACGTGCGCGGCGGGCTGCTGATGCGCCAGCTCCACCACTGGTCGGCCACGGTGTTCGTGCTGGCGATCGTGGCCCACCTCTGCCGGGTCTTCTTCACCGGCGCGTTCCGCCGGCCGCGCGAGCTGACCTGGATGCTCGGGGTCGTGCTGTTCGGGCTGGTGCTGTTCGAGTCGTTCCTGGGCGTCTCGCTGCCCGGTGACCAGCTCGCGATGACCGGGCTGCGCGAGGCGCACGCGCTGCTGCTCTCGATCCCGCTGGTGGGCACGTACCTGGCGGCGTTCGCCTTCGACGGCGGCTTCCCCGGGCAGGTCATCCCGCGGGTCTTCGTCACCCATGTGCTGCTGGTGCCGGGCATCCTGATGGCGGTGGTGCCGTTGCACGCGCTGATCCTCACCTGGCGGCAGAAGCACACCGAGCGAAGGAGCTCGCGACGAGAGAGCGAGGAACGAGCCAACGAGGAGCGAAGCGGTCGCGACCATGAACACGAGCGAAGGAGCTCGCGACGAG
>NZ_JBFAHJ010000037.1:0-44029 GCF_040654115.1 Nonomuraea sp. NPDC050786 | reverse complement strand
CACCGAGCGAAGGAGCTCGCGACGAGAGAGCGAGGAACGAGCCAACGAGGAGCGAAGCGGTCGCGACCATGAACACGAGCGAAGGAGCTCGCGACGAGCCAACGAGGAGCGAAGCGGTCGCGGCCATGAACACGGGCTACGGGCCACGGCCGCCGGCGCGCACCGCGTGACGGGCGGGCCGTTCTTCCCGTACTTCGCGGTCAAGAACGGCGCCACGGCGCTGTTCACGATAGGAGCCATCGCGGCGCTGGCCACGTTCGTGCGGGTCAACCCGGTATGGGAGCACGGGCCGTACCGGGCGGGCGGATATGTGCCGTCGGCGCAGCCGTTCTGGTACTTCGGGGTGCTGAACGGCGCGCAGCGGCTCGTCCCGCCGTGGGAGGTCACGATCGGCGGGTACGTGTTACAGCCCGGCCTCTGGATCCCGCCGCTCGTCCTCACGGTCTTCTTCGGCGTCCTGCTCCTCTACCCCTTCATCGAGCGGCGCTTCACTGGCGACGGCGACCATCACCACCTGCTGGACCGGCCGTCGCAGGCCCCGGTCCGCACGGCGCTGGGGGTCGCCGTCATCGCGTTCTTCGTGGTGCTGTGGGCCGGGATGTGGGTGTCGGAGGCGCCGCCGCGGATGCACTCCGCGCCCGGCTTCCCGCAGCCCGCGCAGGCCCCCGGGGCGCTGCTGACCGTGCCGCACGACACGTACACGATGGTCGTGGCCGGGCTGCGGGTGGCCGTGTTCGTGCTGCCGGTGGTGGCGTTCCTGATCGCCCGGGCGGTCTGTCGCAGGCGAGCCGGTTAGCGGCTGCCTCGTCGAGTGACACCGTCGGTGATGCTGCGGGCGCGGGCGTCCGCTCCGCGAGCCTCAGGAAGCGTCGCGGTGCAGGTCCCGCCTCTCGGGCAACCGCTCGAGACCGGCCGACCGGTAGGTGGCGACGGCGCCGACGTTGGAGCTCGGCGTGCACACGACCACGCTGGACGAACCCGACTCCTGGAGTGCGCGCGCCGCGGCGACCGTGATCGCTCGGCCGTAACCGTGACCGCGGTGTGCCCGGTGCACCCCCATCGGCTCGATCAGCCCAGGCCTGCCCGCGCCCGCCGACCAGACCGCCACGACCGCCACCGCCTCGCCCTGCTCATCGCGGACGACCAGGCACCGCGCGTCGGCATACGGCGCACCCGCCGCCATCGCGTGCCAGCGCTCGTCGGTGAACGTCGACCTGTCGAACGACGCCCGCATGACCGCGGCCCACTCGTGCGCGTGTTCCGGCCCGATCGCCTCGACGCGAACGCCGGGATCCGGCACGGGCGCGCCGAGGTCATGCCGGAGTGGCGTCCACGGCTCGCCGGCCTCCCAGCCGTCCTTGACGAGCAGCTCCTGGACCAGCGCACCGGTCGGCGCCTCGACGTACACCTTGCCCGCGGGCAGCACACCGCGCTCGGGCGCCGCCACGTCCTCGGTCACCTGCTGCGCCAACTCCTCGTCCCGCCACGCCTCCGGCGCGAACGCCAATCGCAGCAGGTCCGCACCGTCCAGCAGTCCGACCGCCAGGACCTCCCCGGCCCGGCTCCAGGTCCGCGTGGCCTCCGCCGTCCGCTCCGCACCGAACCGCCAGAACCACCCCACATCCCCGGGATGCAACTGCACGGGCCCTCCGTCGTGCTGCCACTCCGCCAGCACCCGCACCACGTCGCCGAGCCCGTCCACCCCCGGCCGGCCCACCTCGATCGTCATCCCCCGATCACACACCACCCCACTGATCCTCCGCACCCGGATTTCCCGTTGCTGCCCTGTAATGTGCCGACCATGGCTTGTCGCATTTCCGAATTGATCATCCCATGTCAGGATCCGCAGCGGCTGGCGGCGTTCTGGTGCGAGGTGCTGGGCTTCACCGTGCTCGGCACCGAGGACGACGGCGCGGTGGAGATCGGACCAGAGGAAGGGTTCGGCGGCTTGCAGCCGACTCTGCTCTTCAGCCCCACCACCGAGCCCAAGGAGGGCCCGCTCCGGATGCACTTCGACGTCAACGCCACCGACCGCGATCAGGACGCCGAGCTCGAACGCCTCCTGAAGCTCGGGGCGCGCCCGGCAGACGTCGGCCAGACCGGCGAGGAGTCCTGGCACGTCCTGGCCGACCCCGAAGGCAACGAATTCTGCCTCCTGCGAGCCCGCCTGAGCTGAGCGTCGGCCCGCACCGGCAAACGCCCCAGGGCCTACGCAACGCGTTCGTCGTCGTCGACCCCGGGGCGCCGCGGCTACCTCCCCGCTAGTCCCCGGCCATCACAGTGAACGTGAACCCGGCACGCGTCGTACGGCGCAGCGGAATGTCGCACTTGATCCGGCGCAGCACCTCGTTCCTGCTGAGGCCGAGGCCGTGCGCGATGAGCCGCTCCGGGCGCACCGGCACCGGATCCTCGAAGACGATCTCCACCTTGACCGGCCACGCCTCGTCGACCCATGGCGACGGGGTGTCCAGCCGCCAGGCCCCCGTCCAGTCCAGGGTGACGCGGTTGCGCCGGGCGAGCAGCGGATCCAGCAGCGTGGACGCCACCAGCTCCGGATCGTTGGCGAGATAGCCGTCGAGCTCGGCCGGATCGAAGGACCTGACCGGCGCTCGCTCGTGCACGGTGAGCTTGCTCGTCCAATCGCAGGACACGCAGCGGACCAGCAGCCACACGTCCAGCAGCTTGCCGTTGGCGTTGACGCGGAATCTGCCCTCGCCGGCGGTGGCCGACTCCGACCGGCAGTTCACGCACCGCCGCGACAGCAGCGGCAGCCTGGTCCGGCGGACGACCCAGGGCAGCACAGTATGAGGTTGTGAAGACATGATCTCTCTAGACCTGACACGAGGCCGATTGCGCGCGGCCTCAAACGCTGTATGACCGGGCGCACACGGGCAGCCCGGCAGAGCCGACGAGAGGGTCGGCTTGAAGGTGAGCGGAAGAAGGTGTCAGGTCTAAAGAGCAGGCGGGGTCACGCGGTACTGTCCTCTGTCCTCACGGCGACGGGGCAGCAGGCACCCTACGGGAACGCGTGAGGAAGGCTCAAACGGTTTTCCGGCGGCCGGTCAGAGGCCGTGTTCGCCGGCGTAGCGGGCGGCCTCGACGCGGTTGCGGACGTCGATCTTGGCGAACGCGTTGTTGATGTGCGTCTTCACCGTGGCCTCCCCGATGAACAGGGTCCGGGCGATCTCCTGGTTGCTCAGACCGCGGGCGATCAGGCCCAGCACCTCGGCCTCCCGGGCCGTCAAACCGTCGGGCAGCACCGCGGGGCGGCGCAGCGGCAGCTCGTCCAGGGCGGCCACCAGGCGGCCGGACACCTTGGCGTCGAACGTGGACTGCCCCGCGGCCGCCGAGCGGAGCGCCGCCGCTATCTCGGCCCGCCCGGCGTCCTTGGTGAGATAGCCGCGGGCGCCCGCCTTCAGCGCCCGCACGATGGACTCGTCATCGGTGTACGTGGTCAGCACCACGACCGCCGTGCCGGGATGATCCCGAGTGATCCTGCGGGTGGCCTCGACCCCGTCCAGGACGGGCATGCGCAGGTCCATCAGGACGACGTCCGCAGGCCGGGCGGCGAGCAGGTCGAGCGCCTCCTGGCCGTCCGCCGCGGTGCCCACCACCTCCACGTCGTCGAGCAGCCCGAGCAGGGCCGCCAGCCCTTCGCGGATCAGCTGCTGGTCGTCCACCACCGCCACCGCGATCACTCCGGCACCTCCGCCGTCACCTGCCAGCGCTCCCCGTCCGGCCCGCAGGTCAGTGTGCCACCCGCCAGCGCCAGGCGTTCGCGCATCCCGGTCAGGCCGAACCCGGGGCGGTCGGCGGAGCCGCCGGTCAGCGGGTTGGCCACGCGGAGCCGTACGCGGTCGCCGGTGAAAGCCAGCGTCAGCGAGACGGGTGCGCCCGGCGCGTGTTTGGCCGCGTTGGTGAGCGCCTCGCGCGCGGTCGCGAGCAGCGAGACGGTCGCGGCCGACGACAGGGGGCGGGGCGGGCCGCTCCGCTCGAAGCGTACGGGGGAGCGGTGGTCGCTCATGTGAGACTCCGCGAGCCCGGTGAGGGCGTCGGTCAGGGTGGGGACGTCCTGGCGCAGCGCCGCGACCGCGTTGCGGGCCTCGGCCAGCCCCTCGCCGGCCAGCTTGCGGGCGCGGGCGATCGTGGCCAGCGCCCCCGGGACGTCGTGGCGCTCCTCCAGCACGGCCTGTGCCAGCTCCAGCTGGACGCCCAGCGCGCCGAGCGAGTGGGCCAGCACGTCGTGGATCTCGCGGGCGATCCTGGTGCGCTCGTCCAGCGCGGCCGCGCGGGCCCGCTCGGCCGCCACCCGGCGCGTCTGCTCGAGCAGCAGCTCCGCCTGCCGCGCCTGCACGACGTGCTGGCGATGGTTGATCCCGATGAGCGTCACCGCCAGCAGCAGCGCCGCCAGTCCGAACGCGTCGGCCGCGGAGCCGCGGTCGAGGAGCCAGGCCAGTGCGATGACGGCCGCGCTCGTCGTCATGATCGCGGTCACGGACGGGGCCGCCAGCGCGGCGAACCGGCCGAGGAAGATCGCGGTCAGGATGGTCGCGGAACTGTCGGCGGCGGGTCCGAGGGCCGCCGCCGACGCCAGCGTGGCGGCCGCGAGGCACGCCGCCGCCGGCATCGGGCGCCGCGGATCGAGCGCCACGAAGGCCAGCCAGCAGCCGGCCGCGACCCCGTACAGGGTCCAGACCGGCGGCGCCCCCTCGCGCGCGGTGAGGAGGGTGGCGGCCACGATCACGGTGCCGAACACCTGCACGACCAGCCAGCTGGGCGCGATGGTGTCCGGCAGCGACCACCTGCGCCGGGTCTCGGACATGTGCTGATCTCCCCGGATCAGTGCATGCGGGTGATGAGTTCGATGAGGACGAGCCGGTACGCGATGAAGCCCACCACCACGATGACCCCCAGCACCACCAGCGCGATCCAGCCCTTGCCGTTCATCTTGCCTCCCCGAACCGATTCCGTCGCCTTGCCGAGCAGGAGCTTGAGCAGGTCGTTCTCCGTCATGTCCATGACGCTAGGGACGAAGGCGGGTGGAGCGGCACCACCGGACGGTGGAGGCGGGGGTGGAGAGGCGGGACGAGCCGGATACCGGATGCTCCTGTCACTTCCATGGAATCCCTTGCCGCATTCGGATCGTAGCCGTACCGTCACGGATAGCGTTTCCCGGCGGATGTGGAGGTGGATGCTGTGGGCTGGCATGGGTGCGGACATCCTCGCACGAACGGACAGACTTGATGTTGCCGCACATCGCTTGGCGGCTGGACGCCATGGTCGCGGCCGTCACCGAGCACCGCGCCCCCTTGACCCGGCCGATCGAGCAGGCGTTGCGGGCGGTTCCCCGCCACTGGTTCGTGCCGCTCGCCGGCGAGTCGGTCGAGCGCGACGGGGCGCGCGTGCCGATCGACCGCGACACCGACCCGTCGGCCTGGTGGGACGCCGTCTACGGAGGCCGGCCGATCATGGCGGGCCAGTGCCGGTGTCCCGCGCCGAGCGCGGTCGCCGACCTGCTGGAGCTGCTGGAGCCCGTCTCCGGGCAGCGGGTGCTGGAGGTGGGCACGGGCACGGGGTGGACCGCCGCGCTGCTCGGCCGCCTGGTCGGCCAGACGGGGAGCGTCACCTCGGTCGAGCCGGACGCCGCCGTGGCCGAGCAGGCCGCCAAGAACCTGGCGGCCGCCGGCGCCATGCCGCATCTGGTCGTGGGCGACGGCGCGGCCGGCTGCCCCGAGCGGGCGCCGTATGACGGGGTGCATGTGACGTACGCCGTCCGCATCGTGCCGTACGCCTGGGTCGCGCAGGCCCGGCCCGGGGCGGTGATCGTCTGCGCGTTCGGTGACGGTCACGCCCTGCGGCTGGTGGTCGGGCCTGACGGCACGGCGAGCGGCCGCTTCTCGGCGCTCACGACGATGTGCGCGCCGCAGGACGACCCGCCGGGCATGGCCCTCGTCACGGAGGTGCTCGGCGGGCGGGGTGCGGCCCAGCGGATGTGGACGATATGGGCCGAGCCCGGGCCGGAGCGGTTCGGCATGACGATCACGCCCAAGGATCAGCGGGTCTGGCTGGACAGGCCCGCGCACGTGATCGCCAAGGATTAATTCGTTTGCCGGGAGCGGAGCCGGCGCGGAGGATGCGGGGATGCGGATCGAGTTCCCGAGATTCTCCCCTGACGACACCGACCTTCTCGTCGACTTCCTGACCCGGCAGGAGTGGCCCTTCCACGCGGGCACCCAGGACCCCGATGCCGTGAAGAGCCGCGTCGCCGACGGCCTCTACGACAACGAGGAGTTCAGGACGTTCTGGGTGCTCGCCGACGGGGAGCACGCCGGCCTGATCAAGCTGATGGATCTCACCGACGGGACACCCATGTTCGACCTGCGGATAGCGCAGGAGCGGCGGGGTCAGGGCCTCGGCACCAAGGCGGTCGCCTGGCTGACCGGCTACCTGTTCGCCGAGCTGCCGCACATCAACCGGATCGAGGGCAACACCCGCCGGGACAACCAGGCGATGAGAGCGGTCTTCCGCAAGAGCGGTTATGCCAAGGAGTCGCACTACCGGGAGGCGTGGCCGGACCCGGACGGCAAGCTCCACGACTCCGTCGGCTACGCGATCCTCCGGCGCGACTGGCTCTCCGGCACCGTCACGCCGCCCGACTGGGACGACGAGTGACCCTATGAGGCCCTGAGGGGGCGGTGGTGGGCCACGGCGCGGGCGTGGGCCTCGGCCAGGAGGGGACGGGCCTGCTCGCCCGGGTTCACGATCGAGATCCAGCCCTGACGCGAGTAGACGGGGTGCGGGATGACGCGGTCCGCGGCCGTGTAGTCGGTGTCGGCGTGGTGCTCGGCGTGCTCCTTCGGCGGATAGCCGACGAGCCGCTCGAACTCACTGCTCCCGACGGCGATGTTCAGCCGGAACACGCCCGGCCTGTTGAGGTCGGAGGCGGTGTCGAACCCGTCGTAGTCCTTCGTGACGATGGTCGCGAACGGCTGACGCGGCCGCGCCTCCAGCGTGCCCTCGGGGTCGTAGTAGAAGAACGTGTCTCCCCAGGCGATCTCGGGCGCGCCGCTGTCCTCGCTGACGGTCATGGCCACGACTCCGGCAAAGCCGGACACGAATTCGATGATCTCGTTCTCGGTCATGGCTTCAAGTCTTTCATTGACGTACCCTGTGAGACTTTCCATCCGATTCCAGCGGCTGACCGCATAAAACTCTCAAACCGGAGGACCATGTCCGAGACCCACCTCCCCGGGGGATTCGTCAACGCCGTCGTCCGCGTCGGCGACACCGTCCGCAGAACGCCCGGGCAGCGGGCCGCGTACGTTCACGAGCTGCTGCGCCTCTTCGAGCGGAACGGGTGGGCGGGCGCGCCCCGGTTCCTGGGCCTCGACGATCAGGGCCGCGAGATCCTGAGCTTCGTGGACGGCCACGTGGCCTGGGAGGAGGCCCAGCCGGACGGCGTCGCCTCGGACGAGAGCCTGGCGCGGGTCGCCGAGCTGGTGCGGGAGTTCCACGACCTGACCGCCGGCACGGGGCCGGCCGGGGACGAGGAGGTCGTCTGCCACAACGACCTGTCGCCCAAGAACACCGTCTACCGGGGCGAGGAGCTGCGGCCGGTGGCGTTCATCGACTGGGACCTGGCCGGGCCGGGCCGGCGGGTCCACGACGTGGCACACGTCTGCTGGCAGTACGCGGGCCTCGGACCCGCCGTCGAGGACCCGGCCGACGCGGCCCGGCGGGTACGCCTGATCTGCGACGCCTACGGGCTGCGGGAGCGCGGCGAGGTGGTCGAGACGATCCTGTGGTGGCAGGACAGGTGCCGGCGCGGCATCGAGGCCGACGCGGCCGCCGGGATGCCGTACGCGGTCAGGCTGCGCGAAGGCGGGGTGGTGGCGCAGGTACGCGCCTGCCACGACTGGGTCGCCGAGCGCCGCCCCATGCTGGAGCGGGCGCTGCGCTAGCTAGACGGAGGAGACCGGGGAGACCGGGGAGACCGGGGAGACCGGCGCGGCCGGGGCTCCGGGGGCGGGCTCATCGACGGGGACGTAGTCGTGGCGCATGCCGTGGTCGCCCAGCCACTGCCGGAGCCCCGGCACGGCCGCCGGGTTGGCCGCCACCTGCGCGGCGTACTCCGACAGCGCCACCTCCTCCCCGTCGTCGTACAGCAGCCGCGCCGGCCCCGACCAGGACAGGGTCCACCTGGCCTGCCCGAGCTGGATCAGCACCGCCTCCAGCGCCTGCCCCAGCACACCGGCCAGCAGGGTGTCGGAGGGGTTCCAGCCGAGCTCGCGCAGCGCGGCCTCCAGCTCCGCCTGCCGCCCCCGCGCGATCGCCTCGAAGGCGGCGTCCAGGTACGGCCGCGCCGCCCCCATCACCCGCTGCCCGGCCAGCGCCAGGTCGCGCAGGGCGTCGGCGTTGCGGCCCGCGTACATGCCGTGCGCCACCAGCTCCTCCCACGCCACCGGCCGCAGCTCCGTGAGCGCCTCCGGCGTCCACATGGCCTGCTCCACCGCCTGCACCGCCACGTTCGCGTCATGCAGCAGCGTCAGCGCGGAGCGGGGATCGGGTACGTGCGGCGGCTCCGGCAGGTGCTCGATGGCGGCCAGGCGCTCGGCCAGGCTGGGATGGGAGTCGTACGGCGAGACCTCCTCCGGCTCCGCGCCCAGCTTGGCGATCTCGGCCTGGCGGTCGGGGTCGCTCATGAGCGCGTGGAAGCCCCCGAACACCGAGGACGGCCTGGTGCCGCCCGCGCCGGTGAGTGAGAGGTAGTCGTTGACGTACAGGTTCCAGCCTGTCGCGGTGGCGTGGATCTTGCGCAGGGCGCCCGCCATGGCCTGCCGGCCGCTGATCGCGACCGCGAACTGGTCGGCCTCCAGCTCCTGCCTGCGCGAGACGGCCTGCGAGACCCGGAAGTAGAGCTTGGCGTACCAGGTGAACAGGCGCTGGATGAACGGGTGGTTGCCCAGCCCCTGGATGGTGGCGAGGAGCGAGACCCGCCCCCGGTAGACCGGCGCGCCTAGGCGCGTGTGGGCGCCGCTGTAGTGGCCCAGCTCGTGCCCGAGCACCGCGCGCATCTCGTCCACCGTGAGCGTCTGCAGCAGCGGCAGGCCGACGAACATCCGCCGCCGCGTCGCCTTCATCCCCAGCCAGCGCGTGTCCTCGGAGACGGCCGCGTTCACCTCCGCGACCAGCCGGATCTCGTCCGGCGGAGCCGTGCGTACGCGCTGCGCCAGCTCCTCGACCGTCTGCCAGAGCATCGGCTCGTGCTCGCGCCCGACGGGCACGCCGGGCTGCTCGCCGCTCTGGCGGCGGCTCACCATGAACAGCGCCCGTACGAGCGCGGCCGCGGCCAGGGTGAGGATGATCGCGATCTTGAGTGCGTTGGCGTGGAAGTCGACGAGGAGCAGGACGTCGAAGAAGACGGCCGCCGCCAGGATGAGGCCGACCAGAACGTAGAAACCGGCGAGCAGTGTGAAGGCCAGCACCGCTCGGAACGCTGTCGTCATGGGGGAGGGCTCCCGGGGAAGGGGTTCTCGCGAGGCTTGACCTTAGCGGAGACGGGAAACTGGATAAAATCACCGAAGCAATGCCGTACTACGACCAGCACGACCAGGACCGTTGGGTTCCGGAACCTCCCGGCAATCCTGAACGGTCCGCGTTCGAGCGCGACCGGGCCCGGGTGCTGCACAGCGCCGCGCTCCGCAGGCTGGCCGCGAAGACGCAGGTCGTGGGCCCTGGCGAGACGCTCGGCGGCGGCCAGCACATCCCGCGCACCAGGCTCACGCACTCCCTCGAATGCGCCCAGGTCGGCAGGGAGATGGGCGCCACACTGGGCGTCGATCCCGATCTGGTGGAGACGGCCTGCCTGGCGCACGACCTGGGGCACCCGCCGTTCGGGCACAACGGGGAGGTGGCGCTCAACGCGCTTGCGGCCTCGTGCGGCGGCTTCGAGGGCAACGCGCAGAGCCTGCGCCTGCTGACCAGGCTGGAGGCCAAGGTCCTCACGGAGGACGGCCGCAGCGCCGGGCTCAACCTGACCAGGGCCGTCCTCGACGCTTCCATCAAATATCCCTGGACATGCGAAAAATCCCTGAAATTCGGGGTGTACGACGATGATCTGCCCGTCTTCCGGTGGATCAGGGACGGCGCGCCGGACGGGCGGGTGAGCTTCGAGGCCCAGATCATGGACTGGGCCGACGACGTCGCCTACTCCGTGCACGACCTCGAAGACGCCCTCCACTCCGGCCACGCCACCCCCGAGGTGCTCCGGTCGCCCGTCGAACGCACGCAGGTGTGCGAGACCACCCGCACGTGGTACGCCCCGTACGCCGACCTCAACGAGCTGGAGGAGATCTTCGCCAGGCTGATCACCGACCCGCTCTGGCCGCGCCGCTTCGAGGCCACGCTCGCCGACCTGGCCGGGCTCAAGGCCCTCACGAGCGGGCTCATCGGCCGCTTCTGCCGCTCCGCCCAGGCGGCCACCAAGGAGGAGGCGCACGGCTCCCGCCACCGCGCCGACCTCGTCGTCCCCCACGCCACCCGCCTGGAGTGCGCCCTGCTGAAAGGCGTGACCGCCCACTACGTCATGACCACCAGGGACCACAACGCCAAACAGGCCAGGCAGCGCGAGCTCATCACCGAACTGGCCGCGATGATCACGCTGGGCGCGCCGGGCACGCTGGAGCCCGCGTTCAGGCCCGCGTACCTGGAGGCCCCCGACGACGCGGCCCGCGTCCGCGTCGTCATCGACCAGATCGCCTCGCTCACTGACACTTCGGCCGTGGCCTGGCACCGCAGGCTCTCCCGCTGATCAAGCTTTCTCCATGAGCCTGGTCACCAGCCTTTTCCCCTGACCCGAGCGGGCGGATACTGCGGCCATGGCCACATATGTGATCGTCGGCGCCGGGCTTGCGGGGGCCAAGGCCGCGGAGACGCTGCGCGAAGAGGGCTTCGACGGCGAGATCGTGCTGATCGGCGCCGAGTCCGAACGGCCCTATGAACGACCGCCCCTGTCCAAGGAGTTTCTCCAGGGCAGGAGCGAACGCGAGAAGATCTTCATCCACCGCCCGGAGTGGTACGCCGACAACGGTGTGGACCTGAGGCTCGGCACCCGCGTCACCCGCATAGAGCTCGACAACCACCTGGTCCGGCTCGGCGACGGGTCACGCCAGCCGTACGGCAAACTGCTCATCGCCACCGGAGCCACGCCGAGACGGCTGCCGGGGCCCGCCTACTACCTGCGTACCGTCCAGGACAGCGAGGCGCTCAAGGAGCGCTTCGCCGCCGTCGGTAGCGTGCTCATCGTCGGCGCGTCCTGGATCGGGCTGGAGTGCGCGGCGGCCGCCCGCGCGGCGGGCTGCGAGGTGACCGTCGTCGAGCCCGAGCCCACCGCGCTCAACCGGGCGCTCGGCCCCGAACTCGGCGACCTGTTCGCCCGCCTGCACGCCGGCAAGGGTGTGGACCTGCGCTTCGGCACCGCCGCCGCCGAGATCACCGACACCGGCGTGCGGCTCAGCTCGGGCGAGCGGCTCGCCGCCGACATGGTGGTGGCCGGCATCGGCGCCGTGCCCGAGGTCGGCCTCGCCCGCGAGGCCGGGCTCGACGTCGGCCAGGGCGTGCTCACCGACGCCGCCCTGCGCACCTCGCACCCCGACGTGTTCGCCGCCGGCGACGTGGCCGAGCCCCACCACCCGCTGTACGGGCGCCGCCTGCGCGTCGAGCACTGGGCCAACGCCCTGCACGGCGGCCCGGCCGCCGCCAGGTCCATGCTCGGCCAGGACGTGGTCTACGACCGGATCCCGTACTTCTACACCGACCAGTACGAGCTGAGCATGGAGTTCTCCGGCGACATCGAGGGCTACGACGAGATCGTCTTCAGAGGCGAGCCCGAGAGCCTGGAGTTCGTCGCGTACTGGCTGCGCGGCGGCCGGGTGATCGCCGGCATGAACGTCAACGTCTGGGACGTCGTGGACGAGATCCAGGAGCTCATCAGGTCAGGCGTCATTGTTGACCAAAAGGAGCTATCGACGGGTTCACCGTGACCGTGCCGTCGTCCCGCGTCGGCCGCTTCGGCTTCTTCGTCGTCTGGGCCTGCGGGGTCTTCTTCGACGAGCACTGCACGGCGCAGCGCGGCGTCTCGCCCAGCTTGCCGCGCAGGGCCAGCGTCTCGTCCCTGGGCGAGTACGTGCGGTTGCCGGACTGCCAGGCGTCGAGGTAGTCCCACGGCTCGACCATGCCCCTGCGTACCCACCAGAAGGCCGGGCCCGTCTTCCACGAGATCGCGAAGTAGAGATTGGCCCCGGTGTCGCGGGCGTTGCCCGACTTGCCCACCCGCCCGAGCAACTGGCCCGCGTTGACGCGGACGCCCGGCTTGATGCCGTTCGCGACCGAGTCGAGGTGGCCGCCGAGGTAACGCACGCCGTCGTCCCCGATGATCGTGACGAACCTGCCCTCGCGGTCGGCCCCGGCGTCCGTGGCCGGGCGCCACTTGTTCTGGACGTTCACCTCGTCCACGACGCCGCCGATGGGCGCCACGAACGCGCACCCCTGCTGGGCCCAGATCGTCGTCTTGGGCAGCACGAGGAGCTTGCGCTGATAGGTCGTTCTGCAGCCCTTGACCGGGAACGCGTACTCGTACTTCGACAGCTTCGGCGGCGGGACCCTGACCGGGTCGTCCCCCTTGGGCGGCTCCTCGGCCGCCTGGTGCTCGGCCGACGGGCCGGGCGTCGCCGAGGTCGCCGGGTCCGTCGAGGCCACGGTGGCCGGGGACGGGGTGGCGGAGGGCCGGATGGTGGCGGGCGACTGGGCGCTCACCCCGGCCAGCCCGGTGGCCTGCGAGCAGCCGGCAGCCAGCAGCACGGCGCCCGTGACGGCCGCCCATCGTCCGAGATGCCCCGATCGCATGATCTCCACCTGTGTCACCGTTTCCACCGACAACCTTTACCTTTGTAGCCGACCGGGAGACCTCACAGAGCCGCTTTCCCCCTTTAGCAACCCAACAGGTGATGCCCGCCTATCCCGTACCGCACCCGTACCGGGCGGAAGCGTCGGTGGGGCGGAATAGACTCACCGGCGTGGCTGGCCGGATCCGTGATGTCGACATCGCGCTCGTACGCGAGCGTTCACCCATCGCCGACGTGATCGGCGAACACATCCAGTTGCGCAACGCGGGGGGCGGCAATCTCAAGGGCCTGTGCCCCTTCCACGACGAGAAGAGCCCCTCCTTCAACGTCACCCCCGAGCGCGGGATGTACTTCTGCTTCGGCTGCTCCGAGGGCGGCGACGTGATCACGTTCGTCGAGAAGATCGAGCATCTGTCGTTCGGTGAGGCGGTCGAGCGGCTGGCGCAGCGGGCCGGGATCCAGCTGCAGTACGAGCAGGGCGGCTATGTGCCGCGGCGCGACCACGGCGAGCGGGCCAGGCTGATCGAGGCGCACAAGGCGGCGGCGGAGTTCTACGCCGACAAGCTGTTCGGTCCCGACGCGGCGGCCGGGCGCCGGTTCCTGTCGGAGCGGGGGTTCGAGCGGGCCGACGCCGAGCTGTTCGGGGTGGGGTACGCGCCCGCCGAGTGGGAGGCGCTCACGCGCCATCTCCTGGGGCGCGGGTTCACCGCCGAGGAGCTGGTCAAGGGCGGGCTGGCCAAGGAGGGGCGGCGGGGCCCCATGGACCGTTTCAGGGGGCGGCTGATCTGGCCGATCAGGGACGCCACCGGGGATGTGATCGGATTCGGAGCGCGAAAGCTGCTCGATTCCGATGAAGGCCCGAAATATCTGAATACGCCTGACTCCCCGCTTTACAAGAAGAGCCAGGTGCTTTATGGGATCGACCTCGCCAAACGGGAGATCTCCAAGCGGGCCCAGGCGGTGATCGTCGAGGGCTACACCGATGTGATGGCGTGCCACCTGGCCGGGGTGCCGACGGCGGTGGCCACCTGCGGCACGTCGTTCGGCGAGGAGCACATCAAGATCCTGCGCCGGTTCCTGCTCGACCAGGCCGAGTTCCGGGGTGAGGTGATCTTCACCTTCGACGGTGACGCGGCGGGGCAGAAGGCGGCGCTGCGGGCGTTCGCCGACGAGCAGAAGTTCGTCACGCAGACCTACGTCGCGGTGCAGCCCGACGGGCTCGACCCGTGCGACCTGCGCGTCAAGCAGGGCGACGCGGCCGTGCGGGATCTGATCGCGAGCAGGGAGCCGCTCTTCCAGTTCGCGATCAGGAGCACGATCTCCCGTTACGACCTGCGCAGCAACGAAGGCAAGATCGCCGCGCTGGACGCCGCCGCGCCGATCGTGGCCGGGATCAAGGACGTGGGGCTGCGCAAGCGGTACGCCATCGACCTCGACCGGTGGCTGGGGTTCATGGACGAGCGGTTCGTCATGCAGCGCATCGCCGAGGCGGCGGGCGCGCAGCAGGGCCGCCCGCGGCGCGCTCCCCAGGCGGCGCCCGTCGATCCGAGCGTCCGGGTGGAGGGCGAGCTGCTCAAGCTGGCCGTGCAGCGCCCGGCGCTGCTCGGGCCGCGCTTCGACGCGCTCGACCCGCAGGCGTTCACGGCTCCCGACCACGTGCTGCTGCACAAGGTCATCGTGGCCTCCGGGGGCGTGGCCGCGGGTGCCTACGGCGGTCGCGAGTGGGTCGACCTGCTGCTGGAGCACGCGCACGAGGAGGGCGCCCGGGCGCTGGTGACCCGCTTCGCGGTGGAGCCGATCCAGGCCGACGCGCACGCCGAGGAGCGCTATGCCGGGGCCATGCTGGCGGCCATCGAGGCCATCGCGGTGGACCGGGCGATCACGCAGGTGAAGTCGCGGATCCAGCGGCTCAATCCGGTGGAGGAGCAGCAGGAGTACAACAAGCTGTTCGGGGAGCTGGTGGCCCTGGAGCAGCAGCGCCGCGTGCTCCGCGACCGCGCCGCCGGCAGCTGACCGTCGTGACGCGTTCCTGATCAACCTTCGCGGGGGCGGCGACTACTTCATCCCCTGCAAGGGCGCTCCCTGGTACCTCCACCTCCGCGACCCCGAGGCGGCCAAGAAGCGGCCGGGGCTGGTGGTGGACGCGGCCGACGGCACGGCGCCGCAGCCGGTGGTCTCCGACGACGCCGGCCTCGCGCCGGCGGCCGGCGGCCACACCGGCTGCTGCTGCCGTTCGCGGTCGTTCCCGCCGCCCAGGCCCAGAGCGACCCGATCCGGTACGCCGTACCGCTCAAGGACAGGAAGCTGCGCCGGGTGCCGCGCCGCGACACGCCGCCGCAGATCGTGGGCCGCAACCTGCCCGAGTACGACGGTGACGGCAAGGTCGCGGCGCCGGCGGCCGACGGGCGCAGGACACAGCGCCTCAGAATCGACGTGGACACCGGCGCGATAGAGGTCGTGGACGCCTACCGGACCCCCAAGAACCGGGCCTGTCGCGCCGCAGGTTGATAACAGTTTGGCCGCGGTGACAGGCGGCATATCAGGGCGGTTGACCGGGGAACCTGGCGCGGTCCAATAGCTTAGAGAGGCGCTGGACAACGATGTCAGGGCAGCAAAAGAGTCGCGTCCGGCCGAGGGGTGTCGCCGGGCGCCTGAAACCAGACTGCGTAATTGACTTTGATTTCCTGATCAAACTCCGGCCAAACCTATAAGCGATCTCAATTCGGTAAGGACGACCGCCTTACCTTCAGTGACAAAAATGGGTCTGCCATTTGATGGAACCAATACTGCAGACTGTCTCCCGTGGGTGCATCGGTGCTGCCAAGCAGTCCGCCATCGGTAGATCAGGTGGCGGATCTCGTCGCGAAGGGAAGGGAGCGCGGGAGCGTAACCGTCGATGACGTCGCAGCCGCGCTTGACCGGTCCGAGTTGCCGTCCGACGCGCTGGAACGCGTCGTGCGGATGCTCGCCGAGAACGGCGTGGAGGTCCTCGAGCCCCAGGGCGACGAGGAGTCCACCCGCGCCGATGAGGAAGACGTTGGCAAGCGGGCGCCGACCAGTGATCTGGTCCGTATATATCTACGGGAGATCGGCCGCGTGCCCCTGCTGACCGCTGAGGAGGAGGTGGAGCTCGCCAAGTCGATCGAAGCCGGCCTGTTCGCCGAGGACAAGCTGGCCAACGGGGCCTCGCGTCTGGCCTTCCCGGAGTTCAGGGAGCTCGTCTGGCAGGGCACCAGAGCCAAACAGCGGCTCATCGAGGCCAACCTCAGGCTCGTGGTGTCGATCGCCAAGCGGTACGTCGGCCGCGGCATGCTCTTCCTGGACCTGATCCAGGAGGGCAACCTCGGGCTCATCCGGGCGGTCGAGAAGTTCGACTACACCAAGGGTTACAAGTTCTCCACCTACGCGACCTGGTGGATCAGGCAGGCGATCACCCGTGCCATCGCCGACCAGGCGCGGACGATCCGCATCCCCGTGCACATGGTGGAGACCATCAACAAGCTCGTACGCGTGCAGCGTCAGCTCCACCAGGACCTCGGCCGCGAGCCGATTCCCGAGGAGATCGCCAAGGAGATGGACCTCCCTGTCGATCGCGTGGTGGAGATCCAGCGCATCGCCCAGGAACCCGTGTCGCTGCAGTCGCCGATCGGCGAGGAGGACTCCGACCTCGGCGACTTCATCGAGGACGCCGACGCTGTCGTGCCCATGGAGGCCGCGGCCTTCATCATGCTGCAGGACCAGCTCGACGACATCCTGGCCACGCTG
Organism: Nonomuraea sp. NPDC050786; assembly: GCF_040654115.1. NCBI lineage: Bacteria > Bacillati > Actinomycetota > Actinomycetes > Streptosporangiales > Streptosporangiaceae > Nonomuraea > Nonomuraea sp. NPDC050786. The sequence goes on along the minus strand of NZ_JBFAHJ010000037.1, from coordinate 27,362 downwards.
TCCGACCGCGAGCAGCGCATCATCCAGCTCCGCTTCGGCCTGGCCGACGGGCATCCGCGCACGCTGGAGGAGGTGGGCAGGGAGTTCGGCGTCACGCGGGAGCGCATCCGGCAGATCGAGTCGAAGACCTTGGCCAAGCTCCGCCACCCGACGCGCGCGCAGATGCTGCGGGACTATCTGGACTGATCCCAGGGAACGGGCCCGGACGAGTGCCGTCCGGGCCCGTCCCATGTCCGGGAACCTGTCCCGTGCTCAGGAGCAGCCCTCGAACTGCGGCACTGCGATCGTCGACAGGTCCAGCCCCGACTTGCCGAACCACCGGTGCAGCAACCTGCTCGCCGTCCCGTCCTGGTACATCTCGGTGATCGCCCGGTTGACCGCCTCGCACCCCGGCACGTCGCTCTTGCGCATGCCCACTCCCGTGCGCTGCTCGTTGAACTGCGCGTTGGCCAGCTTCAGCCCCGTGCCGTCCTGGTTGGCCAGCCCCGCCAGGATGACGTCGTTGGTGGTGACCGCGTCCACCTGGTTGCTCTTGAGCGCCGCCAGGCACGCCTTGTAGTCGGCGAACGGCACGAGCTGCGCCGCCACCTCCCGCTCCTCCACGACCCGCTGGGCCGCGTTCGACCCCTGGACCGCGCAGATCCTGCGCCCCTTGAGGTCGCGCACGTTCGTGATCGTCTCGTCGGGCCGCTGGAGGATGTCCTGGTAGGAGATGTGGTACGGCCCCGCGAAGAGCACGTCCTTCTTGCGCTCCTGGTCGATCGTGAAGGTGGCCAGCACCAGGTCGGCCCGGCCGCTGGTGATCGCCTTCTGCCGGTCGGCGGCCAGCACCCCGATGTAGGTGGCCTCCTTGTGCAGCTTGCGGGCGATGTAGGCGGCCACGTCCACGTCGAAGCCCTCGAACGTGCCGTCGGGCCGGCGGAAGCCGATCGACGGCAGGTCGGGGCGTACCGCGATGACGATCCGCTCCTTGTCCAGGACCGATTCCTGCCCGTCCGTCCCGCAGCCCGCGACCGCCGTCGCGACCAGGGCCAGCACCACCACCAGCGCCCGCTTCACCGGTACTCCTTGAGTCGTGGCCACACGCCCGCGATCACCAGCAGGCCGATCCCGCCGATGGCGAACGGCAGCAGCCGCCACAGGTTGTCCAGCGCGCTCTCCCCGTGCTTGATCGCGCGCGTGAACTGGGTCTGATGCTTGGCTGACAGCGCCAGGAGCGCACGGTCGTACGCGTCGAACGCCGTGGTCACCGGGCCGAGCCGCTCGGCGACCGCCTCGTTGGTCCTGCCGTTCGCCACCAGCTCACGGAACTTCGTGTCGGAGGCCTGGAAGCTCTGGTAAGCCCCCAGCGCGTCGGCGCCCTCCTTGCCGATGAGCTCGGGCCCCAGCATGCCGAGGAAGTCCCTGGAGCCCGTGGCGACCTGGTTGTGGTACGTCCGCAGGTTGCCCGCCTTGAAGTAGACGACCGACATCGCCTTGTCCAGGAACGTGTGCTCGTAGGTGTCGGCCCACTCCTTGTCCAGCAGGTAGCGGCTCTCGTCGCCCTGCATGCTGTTGCTGATCGAACGCGCCTTGGCCAGCGTCAGCACCGAGTCGAACCCGGACGACTTGGCCTCGCGCAGCGCGGCCTCGTCCGTCCCGAGCACGTTCATCCCGGCGATCAGCGCGATCGCGGTCGTCACGGTGGCGACCAGCAGCGCCGGCCCGAAGACCCGGCGGAAGCGGCGCGCCAGGTAGACCTGGAGCCAGATCAGGCAGCTCAGCGCCAGCAGCCCGGCCAGCACCACCGCGATCCGCAGGAGCGGCACCATGACGGTCTTCTCGTCATAGGTGGCGCGCACGATCGTGCCGCTCTCCAAGGTCAGGTTGTACGCCTGGGGCAGCAGCTCGACCCGCATCAGCTTGGTGGCCTCGCGGTAGGTCAGCACCACCTCCTGGGGCGGCGGGCCGGGCGCGTGCTTGGACCGCTCGTCGAGCAGCAGCGCCTGGCCGGCCAGCCGTTCGTAGCGGCCCAGCCTGTCGAGCACCGAGCGCACGGTCTCCCGCTCGGCCCTGGTGTCGGCGAGCGAGAGCGCCTGCATCAGCGCCTCGTTGGCCTTGGAGCGCTGCTGGTCGTAGCGGTCGAGCGCCTCCTTGCGCTGGGGCGCGTACTGGTCGCCCATCACCAGCACGTTCGCCACCTGCGCGTCCATGTCGCTCAGCCCGAGGTAGAGATCGGCGGTGGCGACCACCTGCGGTCCCGCGTCGCGCCCGATGACCCGCAGGCCGTCGCGGGCGCTCATGCTGCCGACCGCGAGCGCCGCGAAGAGCAGGGCGAGCGAGGCGACGGTGACGCCGGTGACGACCCGGATCCTGCCGGGCACGCTCCGGCGCACCGGCGCCGGGGCGGCCTGGGCCCGCGCCACGGGCGCCTGAGGCTGGGGCTGCACCATGGTCACGGCGTGCCCTCCCTGATGGTGATGACGGTCCACGCCCCCACGTGGATCCTGTCGCCGGGGCCGATCCTGACCGGCACGTTGACCTTGACGGGCTTGCCGTTCACCTGGGTGCCGTTGGAGGAGCCGGGGTCGACCAGCGTCCACGAGCCGTCCGGCTGGGCCAGCAGCACGGCGTGCAGGTGGGAGACGCCCGGGTCCTCGGGCGGCCCGGTCAGGTCGATCTCGGGGGCCACGTTCCTCGCCCGGCTGCGCCGCCCGATGCGTACCTGCTCGCCGACGAGCGCGAACGAGCGCTCCGGGCAGTACGGCGGGAACGCCATCGCGGCCGCGTCAGGACCGCCCTCGGCGATGATCTTCTCGTAGTACGTGCGGTCAGCGGCGGTCACAGCCTCCCAGCGGGCCCCGCCGCCCACGGGGACGGAGACAGGGGCGCCGCCGCCGGTGTAGTCGTGGCCGCACACCTCGCAGAACTGCCCGGCGCGCGGCGTCTGGCAGACCGGGCACGACTCGGCCGCCGGCGCCGCGGCCTGGGCCTGTGGCTGGGGAGCTGGGGCGCCGGCCATCTGGGCGCCGCAGACGTCGCAGTATTCGTCGTCGCCCGACGCGTGGCCCTGCGGGCAGGTGGCCATCAGCTTCCTTCCTTGCGCAGCCGGCTGGTACGGACGGAGCCCGTGTCGAGCTCGAGCTCGTCGGCCTTGTCCACGTTCCTGCGCAGTCTGGCCGTGCCGGTGGCCGGATCCACCTCGACCACCTTCTCCAGCAGCCTGGCGGTGTCCTCGCGTCCCGACTCGGCGGCCAGCTCCTTGGCCTTGGCCAGACGGGCGGTCGCGGTGTCGACGTCGCCCATCGCCCGGGCGCTCAGGCCGTCCTGGATGAGCTCGTGCAGCTCGGCCTGGCCGGTGTAGTGGGCGACCTTGTTGTTGATCCGGGTGGAGGCCGCCAGGTCGTCGGTCCACTGGGCGAGCACGTTCCCGCTGGCCAGGACCTCCTGGGTGTCGGGGCGTACGAGCTTGACCCAGCCGGCCCTGATCTCCTGGCCGATCTGGCCCGGCGGCACCTCCACGCAGATGTGGTACTCGCGCTCCTCGGTGCCCCACGAGCCGGTCGGGTAGTCGCCGGTCAGCGGGTTCACGTCGGTGCGCTTGCCGGTCAGGTCGAGCAGCGTGGGGGAGACCTGCTTGACGAACTTCAGCGTGGCGGTCTGCGGCACCCACACCCGCAGCGACAGCTCGGCCACGGTCTTGCTCATCGACGCCTGCGTCAGCCTCCGGAAGAACTCGGACAGATCCCCCTGGTTCCGTACGAAGTCAAACGTGCCGAGCATCGCCTCGGAGACCTTCCGCAGCTCCGCGGGCACCCAGTCCTCGCCGATCCCCAGCGAGTCGCACACGAACTTGCCGCTCCAGCCCGCCAGCACCGACGCGAACACCTCGGGGCGCTCGTTGTTCTGGCCGTCGGTCATCAGCAGCGCATGCCTGATCGCCGACGGGTGCGCCGACAGCAGGTGGCCCGCCAGCTTCAGCCACTCACCCATGGCGGTGCCGCCGTGCGCCAACAACCGGCTGATCGCCCGCTCGGCCTCTGCCCTGGTGGCCGGACCGGCCTTGACCAGGCCGGCGTGGTTGCCGGGGTAGATCACCCTGGCCCGCTCAGTGCCCGCGATCACGGCGAAGTTGACCCCGTCACGCAGGGTGTGCACGGCGGTCGCGGCCGCCTGCCTGGCCTCACGGATCTTGCTGCCGCTCATCGAGCCGGACGTGTCGATGATGATCACTTCGGCGGCCTCCGCGGTCACGGACTGCGTGACCGCGCCGCCGGCGCCGCCGGTGGAGGCGACCGTGAGGATCGCGTGCACCTCGCGGCCGTCGGTCGGGAGGTACTTGTTCTGGTCGATGGTCAGGGTGAAAGTGGGCAGGTCACCCATGCGTCACTCCTAAGGGGATCAAGGCGATGGTCACGTTGTCCTGGCCCCCGGAGTCGAGCGCGTGGCGCAGCATCTCGCGGGCCATCTCGATGGGGGTCCCGGTGGTGGGGAAGGCATAGCCGTCCAGATAGCGCCACAGGCCGTCGCTGCAGACGAGCAGCAGGCCGGGCTCTTGCGGGGCGAGGGTGCGTACGTGGAGCGCGACGTCGACGGCGTCGGCGCCGAGCCAGGCGGTGATCTCGCCGGTCTCCACCGCGTCGTCCTCGGTCAGCAGCACGCCGCGGTTGTCGCGGTCCGGCAGCCAGTAGGCCCGGGTGTCGCCGGCCCAGCCGAGCGTGATCCGGCCCCCCTCGACGACGGCGGCGATGTACGTGCTGGCGGGCGCGTCATGCACGGACGTGGCCAGCTTGGCCACCGCCCGCCCGGCCAGGTCGAACGCCTCCTCGTGCGGCAGCCCCCTGACCAGCGCGGCGGAGGCGGTCTCGACGGCCACCGCGGACGCCTCGTCGGCCCTGGGCGAGCTGCCCACGCCGTCGCAGACCACGGTCACGATCGCCGCCCCGGACGCGAGCAGGGCGACCGCGTCCTCGTTGCGGCTGCGGCGCAGTCCCTTGTCCGTCACGGCCGCCGCCGCGCCGCCGTCGAGCACGGTCTCCGCGTGGTCCCTTCCGGTGGGCTGGCGTGCGCCGCACCGCTCGCAGTAGCCCTCCGCGTCGACGGCCTGCGCACCGCACGACGCGCAGGCCGGCGCGCCCAGCAGGTGGCCGCACGCCTCGCAGTAGGCCTCGCCCTCCAGCACGGACGCCTCACACACGGGACACATCATGGGCATCACAACCACGTCCTAGGTCGTACGGCGTTCGCCTGGTCGATGAGCGCGTGGCGCTCCTGGCGTGACTCGGCCGCGACCGCCAGCCTGCGGTAGATCGACTCGAGCCGCCTGCGCAGCCCCGTCTCGGTGAACGGAGCACCGGCCAGTTGCGTGCCGGACGACGGGGCATGGCCATCGAGCCAGGCCAGCGCGGCGGTGAGCAGCTCGGCGGTGAGCAGGTCACGGCGGCGCGGGTCGAGGTCGGACTGCCTGTCGAGCCGGTCGGCCGCGCCCACGAAATCGGTCGTGGTGAGCAGGTCCAGGTCGGGCCGCCGTACGACGGAGATCGCCTGTGCCACCTGTGCCGGCACCCGGTAGATCGAGTGGGACGAGACCTCGTCCAGCACGCTCATCCGGCCCGACCTGGCCAGCCCGAACGCCGCGCTCACGTAGGAGTGATCGGTCCGCCAGACGCCCTCGTACCAGCCGGCCGCCGGCTTGCCGGCGCACTCCAGCGCGAACGCGAGCGCCAGCTTCGGCGCCAGCTCGCCCGGCAGCGCCGACAGGCACCAGTCGAACATCGACACCGCCTGGTCCGGCTGGCCCGTGGTCAGCGAGAGCACCCCTCGGTACCAGCTCACGCGCCAGTCGCGCGGCAGCTCCCGGTCCAGCTCGCCCAGCGCGGCCGGAGCCTCCGCCGCGCCCTCCTCCGCCAGCAGCCTGGCCCGCATCAGCTTCGTCTCGGGCGTCTGCGGCATCGCGGCGAGCTGGTCGATCAGCTCCTTGCCGTCGCGGCCGAGCAGCCCGGCCAGCGCGCCCGCCGCCGGGTCGGCCGGATCGACCAGCGGCACCGGCAGGGCGGCCGCGACCGCCGCTGGGTCGAGCGGCCCGAACACCTTGTCGCCGTCCTCCGACAGCGCCGTGCCCACCGCGGTCCGCTCGGGCCCGAACATCGGCGAGGGCGCCGGGTACGGCACGCCGTCCTCGAGCGCGCTTACCTCCCGCAGCACCCCGATGAGCTGCTCCTCCATCTCCTCCGCGCTCTGGAACCTGTCGGCGGGATCGACGGCGGTCGCCTTGCGCAGCAGCCGGGTGAAGGACGGGTGCCCGCAGTCGTCGGGCAGCGGCGTGGCCACGCCATTCGCGTACGGGACGAAGCCCGGGACGGCCAGCACCGCCAGCGTCCTGGCCACGGTGTAGAGGTCGGCGGTGGCCGCCGCGGGAGCGGTCTCGACCTCCGGGGCGTGGTAGCCGGGCGTGGCCCACCCCGAGCCCGGCGGCGAGCCGATGGGCAGCACCGCGCCCAGGTCGATGAGCTTGAGCCGCTTGCCGACCCTGATCACGTTGGCCGGCTTGAGATCGCAGTAGACGATGCCGTGCTCGTGCAGGTAGGCGAACGCCTGCAGGATCTCCCTGCCGTACATGAGGGTCTCGCGCAGCGGCAGCGGGCCCTGGCGGCGCAGCTCGTGGAGCGACTGGCCGCCCACGTACTCCATGACGATGTAGCCGAAGCCGCCGGAGCGCTGGAAGTTGAGGATCTTGACGATGTTGGGGTGGTCGACCGTGGTGAGGAACTTCCGCTCCGCCTCCGCCGCCGCCAGCGCCTCGGCGTCGTTGGTGTTGAGCAGGCCCTTGAGCACCACCCACATGCCGTCGAGGTTCTCGTCGGAGGCCAGGTAGATCCAGCCCAGGCCGCCGTGCGCCAGGCAGCCCAGCACCCGGTACTGGCCCGCCACCAGGTCGTCCTTGCCCAGCTTGGGGGTGAAGGAGAACTGGGTACGGCAGTGCGGGCAGAACCCGTCCGTCAGCCCGGGCCGCCCCTCCCTGGACCGGCCGACCTTCTTCCCGCACGCCGGGTTGGCGCAGAACCGCTTGTCCTCGGGCACCACGGGGTCGCTCATGACTGCCGTGGTCGGGTCGCGGTAGGGCACCGACGGCAGGTCGGCGATGGTGGCCAGCCTGCCCGCCCGCGACCGGCCGCTGCTCACCGGCGAGGTGACCGACCTGCTCACCGGCTGGGTCTGGAGCGGGACCGAAGATGGGGCGGGAGGTACGGGCGCGCCGGCCGCGTTGCCGCACAGGTCGCAGTAGCCGTCCTCGATCGTGCCCGTGCAGCCGGGCTGGGTGCAGCGGGTCATCCCTTACCTCCGTGTATCGCGCGCTGGTACGTCTCGACGGCCGCGGCCGCCTTCGTCAGGTCGCAGGGCGCGCTCCACAGCAGCACGCGCGCCCGTTCGAACAGTTCGGAGGCCGCGGGGTCCTCCGCCAGGCCCTTGCGCACGGCCATCACCTGGCAGGCGCCGAGCCGCCCGCGCAGCTCGTCACGCCTGCCGACCAGGCCATAGAGCGCCTTGGCCGTGGCCAGCGACTGGTCGGCGGCCTTGCGGGCCTCGTCCTCCAGCCCCGCCAGCCGCTTGGCCCGCAGCACCCAGGTGTCGGCCGAGACGTCGAGCGCGTCCAGCTCGGCGGCCAGCGACTCGGCCCGGCTGCGCGGCTGGGCCTGCGGCGGCAGGGCGATCTTGACGACGACCGCGCCGTGGGCCAGCCTGGCCTCGCTCTCGGCCGCCCGGACCCGGTCGAGGGCGGCCACGAGGTCCTCCCTGCGCCTGGCGTACTCGGCCTTGACCGTGAGCGCCAGCTCCAGCTCCGCGCGGGAGCCGGCCAGCAGCCGGGCCAGCCGGTCGAGGTCCTGCTCGACGGGCGCGCCGAGGGGGTCTTCGAGGACCGAGGCGCGTAGCCGTCTCAGCTCGGCCTCGTGCGCCGTCAGGTCGGCGCTCTCGCCGAGCTCGCGTTCGAGGTCGCGGATGTGGCGCAGGTCGCTGTCGGCTCCGTCGAGCCGGGGCAGCACGGTGTTCCACACCGCGTCGATGTCGTTGAGTGCGGACGTGACCTCGCGGAAGGCGGCGTCCATCCGCGCCACGGTCTGGTCGAGGGTCAGCCGCTCGTCCTGCTGGGGGATGAGCGAGCGCTGCTCGACCGGCTTGGCCGCGGCCCGCAGCACCACGGAGCCGCCGGAGAGCAGCTCGCTCAGCTCCGCCAGCTGCTCGGCGCCCACCTTGGTGCGGGCGGCCCTGATCTGCTCGGCGTCGCGTAACACGGCCCGGTACGCGTCGTTCAGCGACCACAGCGTGGCCAGCGACTCCTGCGCCGTGGCCCATCTCCGCTGGGTCGCCCCGCGTAAGGAGGCTCCCTTGAGCAACTGATAGGTGGTATGGGATTCGAGATCGAGCAGGTCACCGGAGATACGGTCACGTTCGTCGGCGCGAGCGCGCAGTGCGTGCTCGACGCCCTCCCTGCTCATGGGTGGTCCCAGGCTCATCACGCTCCCCGGTGAAGCGGGCCCCCGATGCCCCCTTGGTCCTATCGGCTAAACGGGGGATTCAGCCGGTTGGTTCCAAGAGTCGGGGAGACCCCTGACTTGTCCCTGATTCAACCCTGTCTTGCCTGCAATCTGCTTAAAGGATCTCTTAACGTTGCGGACATGGGACGAATTCTGTTGTTCGCCGCGGCGATCGTGGCCGCGCTCGTGCTCCTCGGCCCCCTCGTGGGCCTCGCCTTCACGTTGCTCAAGTGGGGCCTCATCATCGGCGCCGTCGCGCTCGGCGCCATGCTCCTCACGAAGTGGGTCAAGAGAACGTAGCTTCCTGCGGCATCCGCGGGCATAGTTGGGTGATGGAGGCGCGGCCCGCGGTCGACGATGCCGCGCTCGGGCGTGAGGCGCTGGCCGTGCTCGAGGCGAACTGGACAGGCACTGGCACCGTGCCCGCGCCAGGTCTCTATCCGCACCAATGGAGCTGGGACTCCGCGTTCGTCGTCATCGGCCTGGCCAGGCACCGGCCCGACCGGGCCCGCGACGAGCTGCTCAGCCTGCTGCGCGGGCAGTGGGCCACCGGCATGGTGCCGCACATCGTCTTCCACACGCGAGAGGCGTACTTCCCCGGTCCTTCCGTGTGGCGCTCGCAGGAGCACGCTGCCGCGCCACACGTGCTGACCTCGGGGCTCACCTCGCCGCCGATGCACGCGCTGGCCCTGTGGTGGCTCTACCGGCACACCGGCGACGTCGCGTTCGTCAGGAGGGCCTTCCCGGCGCTGGTAGCCCAGCACGCCTACCTCTCCTCGGCCCGCGACCTCGGTGGCGCGGGGCTGGCCGCGATCGTGCACCCGTGGGAGTCGGGCATGGACGACAGTCCGGCCTGGGACGACGCGCTGGCCGCCCTGCCCGCGATCAGGTACGGCTACCGCAACGTCGAGCTGGACGAGCGCCACCCGGACAGCGACCACGACCGGTACGTCTGGCTGGCCATGCACTACCGGGACGCCGGATACCGGGCCGAGTACCTGCGGGACGAGCACCCGTTCGCGATCGAGGACCCGATGTTCAACGGGATCTGGCTGGCCTCCTGCCTGGCCCTGGCCGAGCTGGCGCCCCTCGCGGGCGCCGACCCGGCACCCCACGCCGAGCAGGCCGACCGCATCAGGCAGGCCATGCTCGACCGCCTCTGGGACGGCTGCTTCTACGCCCGCGACCTGCGGGCCGACCGGCTGATCCGGGTCTGCACGGTGGGCGCCTTCGGCCCGCTGCTGGACCCGGGGCTGCCCAGCGACCGCCTGCGCGCGGCCGTGGAGGTGCTGGAGTCGGCCAGGTTCATGGGGGCCACCGGCTATCCGGTGCCGAGCTGCGAGATCCGCGCCACCCAGTTCGACCGTACGCGCTACTGGCGCGGCCCTTCCTGGGTGAACACCAACTGGCTGCTGCGCAGGGCCGCGGCGGTGCACTCGCTCCACCAGCTCGGCCAGCAGCTCACCAACTGCACGCTGCGCCTGGTGCGGCAGGCCGGCTTCCGCGAGTGCTTCGACCCCTTCGACGGCAGCGGGCGCGGGTGTAGGGACTTCTCGTGGAGTGCGGCGCTCACCCTCGATCTGCTCGCCGATACCGTGGTGGAATGAGCTTTTTCCGCCGCCTGCCCGCCGATGTGCGCAAGTCCCTGGACACCGAGCCGGGGGAGCGGGTGCTGACCTACGCCGCCGGCGCGGCCTCCGGCTACGTGGTGGCCACGAACCTCGCCCTCTACCTGACGGACGGGACGCGGCTGCCGTACGAGGAGATCGACAAGGCGTCGTGGGACGAGCAGGGGGTGCGGGTGCTCACCATGGACGGCGCGTGGCACGCCGAACAGGTCTCGGAGCCACGGCTGGTGCCCGAGACCGTGCGCGAGCGCGTCAATTCCACGATCGTGGTCAACAAGCACGTCAAGCTGCCCGGAAGGGGCGGCGTGCGGCTGGTGGCCAGGCGCCGGCCCGGCGGCGAGGTGCTCGGCTGGACCTTCGTCTTCGACGACGGCCTCGACCCCGAGGACCCCGGCCTGCGCGCGCAGGCCGAGCAGGCCCTTGAGGGGTTGCGGCGCAGCATGGGCGTCTGAGGCGCCCATGCTGCGCGCATGATCAGTACGGTATGCCGCTCTCGCGGGCCTTCCGGTCCACAGCGTCCTCATCCGGCCAGCCGGTGCCCGAGTCGGGCTTGTGCCGGTCGGAACTGAGGAACGGGACGCGGTTCTGCAGCGTGTCGCCCACCCTGGAACGGGCCATGCCCGCCAGCTTCGACGCCTGCGCGCCCATCACACCGGCGACCTCCTGGACCCTCGGGTTGTCGGCAACACGCTGCGCCGTCCGCTTGATCTGCTCGTACCGTTCGCGACCCGCCCGGCTGCCCAGCACGTAGCCGATCGCCATACCAGCAGCGAATGTCATCCGATAACGCATCTTGCACCTCCGCTGTCTCCGGCCCTACCCCGCTTACGATGCGACACGCACTCCAGGAGTGCGCTAATCTATTCCTGCGCACAGCGAAGAGGCCCCAAAGCCCCGGCGAAGTGCGCAGATGCACGATCCCGCGTAGCTCAACGGCAGAGCAGCCGGCTGTTAACCGGCAGGTTATAGGTTCGAGTCCTATCGCGGGAGCTTCGGTCAACCAAGAGGTTGGCAGTTCAGGCCCTCTCACCGGCAACAGGTGGGAGGGCCTGAGTCGTTCCGGGAGCCACTACCCGGTTTGATCACCGTTGCCGAAGACGGGTCGCTGCGAGACGCCATCCTGACTGGTGCACGGCCAGCCCCTGACGCGCGAGGAAGCCCCGAATCTGTACGCTCTCCTCGACCGGATCGGCACCGGGGTGGGAGCGCCGAGAACCGACGCCGTGGCCCTCGGCGGCATGGTGAACGCGGCGTTCGGTACCTATGGGTGGCGGCGCCGGCGCCTGGTCATGATCGGTTATCCCCTCTGGCTGATCCTCACCCCGCAGGAGCGCATCGCGCTTCTCGCGCATGAGATGGCCCACTCCAGCAACAACGACGCCAGGCACGGGCTCTTCGTGGGCAGCGCGCTGCACTCCCTCAGGGAACTGCGGGCGGACGAACTCGGCGCGCGGGTGGCAGGCGGGCCGGCCATGGTCTCGATGCTCGATGCGTTGACCACCCGCCTGCCCTCGGCCGAGACCTTCCTGGAACCGAGCGCGGTCGTCGTGGGGGCATCGGATCTGTGGGACAAGCTGCGGGCAAGTGTGGCCGCGGTCCCGGACGAGGAGCTCGAACGTCGTCGCCAGGCCGCCCGCGAGGAGAAGGCCCGCGTGGACGGCACGCATCCGCCGACGTACCTGCGCATGGAGCGAGCGCGGCTCCTGCCGTACGTGGAGGGAGAGGTAGGGGCGGCCGAGGTGGAGAAGGTAGAGCCTGAGCTGGAGCAGGCCGCCTGCCGCGTGGCCGGGACCATCAGAGATGCCGCCCGATCAGCCCTCTACCACTGACCCGATCAGATCCCGTCATCATGGAGTACGCCTGGGCCGGCGGCTGTGAAGCTTGTAACGCAGTGCTCCGGAGCCCTGGTGCTCGCGCACCTCGGTCTCCTTGGCGGCCGGCCGGCCTGCACCGACACCGTCACGCGGCCCTGGCTCGAGCAGCGCGGGGTGACGGTGCTGGACGCGCCGTTCCACGCGGAGGGCGCGATCGCGACCGCGGGCGGGTGCCTGGCGTCCGTCCATCTGGCGGCGTGGACGCTGCTCCACACCGCCGGCGAGGCCGCCGCCCGGGCCGCGATCGAGTACGCGGCGCCCGTGGGCGAGAAGCAGGAGATCGTTCAGCGCGTCAGGTCCACGGTGGGCGCGGTCGAAGCAGCGCTGCGCTGACGTCAGGGGGTGGGTCCGCGCTTGGCGACGACGGCGGTGAGTGCCCACCCGAGGCCCACGACGAGGCCGCCGACGATGGCCACGAGGGCGACGTTGCCGATGCCGAGCATCGCGAGCGCGGCGATCAGGACGCCGTAGGCGATGGTGAGGATGAGCATCAGGCGCAGATAGGTCTTCTGGTTCATACCGACACGATCACGCGGATGGGGCTCCGGTTGTATCCACTGATCGGTGGACACGTCCCCCCGGTAACATCCGAGGCATGGGTGGCCCCGTGGACGCGCGGGCGGAGAACGCCTGGTTACGCTCCTACCCCTTCTGGGACGCGTACTTCGCGATCGTGCTGGTGGCGACCATCGTCGCCATCGTGGTGGACGGCGGCGCGCCCGTCGCCATCGTCCTGCTGCTCCTGATCACGGCCTCATACGTGGTGTGGGGCCACAAGGCGGTGCGGGCGCGCGTCGCGCCCATCAAGGAGGGCTGGTGGCACGTCGCCGCGACGCTCGTCCTGTTCACCGCGGCCGACCTGATCGCGCCGCAGTCCGCCGTCGCGCTGTCGGCGCTGATCCCCATGACGTTCATGGCGTTGCGGGCGGCGCGGGCGGTGGCCGTGCTGGTCGCCATGTTCGCCGGTCCCGCGATCCAGCTGATGGCGGAGTACGGGTCGCACCCGCTGCTGATCACGGTGGCGATCGTCGTCGGCGTGTCGGCCAACTCGCTGCTGGGGATCTTCATCGACCGGCTCTCGCGGCAGAACACCGAGCGGGCCCGGCTGATCCAGGAGCTCGACCGCACCCGGGAGGAGCTGGCCGAGGTGAGCAAGGAGGCCGGGATCCTGGCCGAACGCGAGCGGCTGGCCGGGGACATCCACGACACGCTGGCGCAGGGGTTCGCCAGCATCCTCATGCTGCTGCAAGCCGCGGAGGACGGGCACGACCCGCACGTGGCGCGGGCCGCGCGGACCGCCAAGGAGAACCTCGCCGAGACCCGCGCGCTCATCGCCGCCCTGGCGCCGCCCGCGCTGGAGGGCGCCTCGCTGGAGGAGGCGCTGGGGCGGCTGGCCAGGGGGTTCGAGCTGCCGGTGGAGATGACCGTCACGGGGGACGTCGACGTGCCGCGCCCCGTGGAGGAGGCGCTGGTGCGGGCCGCCCAGGAAGGGCTGGCCAACGTGCGCAAGCACGCCCGCGCCCGTACCGTGCGGCTGGAGCTCGCCCAGGTCCCCGGCTCGGCCGTGCGTATGTCGATCAGCGACGACGGCCGCGGCTTCGACCCCTCGGCGGTCCGGGACGGGTATGGCCTGCGCGCCATGCGCAACCGGGTGGCGCGGCTCGGCGGCACCGTACAGGTCACCGGCTGCCCCGGCGCGGGCACCACGGTCGCGGTGGAGCTGCCGTGCTCAGGGTGATGATCGTCGACGACCACCCCGTCGTGCGCGAGGGCCTGCGCGGGATGCTCCAGGCCGAGCCGGACATCGAGGTGGTCGGCGAGGCCGGGTCGGGGGACGAGGCCGTGGCGGTCGTGCCCCGGTTGCGGCCCGACGTGATCCTCATGGATCTGCGCATGCCGGGCGGCGACGGCGTCGACGCCATCGGGCGGCTCGGCGCAGGTCAGCGGGTGGTCGTGCTGACGACGTACGAGGACGACGGGGAGATCCTGCGGGCGGTGGCGGCCGGGGCGGCCGGATACCTGCTCAAGGACGTGTCACGGGCCGACCTCGCGCGCTCCGTGCGGGCGGCGGCCCGCGGCGAGACGGTGCTCTCACCCTCGGTCGCCGCGCGGCTGGCCGACCGGCGGGCCGCGCCCGGGCCGCCCGTGCTGTCGGCTCGCGAGCGGGAGGTCCTGGAGCTGGTCGCGGAGGGGCTCACGAACGCGGAGATCGGCAGGCGGCTGTACATCGGGGAGGCCACGGTCAAGACGTACCTGCTGCGGGTCTTCGGCAAGCTGGGCGTCTCCGACCGCACCTCGGCCGTCCTGGCCGCCCTGGACCTGGGCCTGGTACGGCGGCGCGGCTGAAACGTACCTGAAGATCGCTTCGGCTCTCTTAAGCCCCGCTTCAGGTGCGGCGGGCCACTCTCGGGCTGTCTCATCGACTCGGGGAAGGAGACCCCATGTTCAAGCGACGCGCCGCCGTGGTCGTCACGGCCGCCGTGCTCGGGCTCGCAGGACTGGCCGGAACGGCCGGAACCGCGCTGGCCGACGACGGCTCGCTCAAGGTGCGCGACGACGGCCCGGTCAAGGTGCGCGACGAAGGGCGGGTCCAGGTGCACGACGGGCCGGGCTTCCGCGGTGGCAGGCTGACCTGCTGGCTGAGTGACGGCAAGGTCGTCACGTTCTCCAGGGCGAGGGTGACCGAGCTCATCGACGAGGAGCTCATCGATCCTCAGCTCGCCGAGCCCGTCACCGTCGACGGCGTGACGACCGTGCCCGAGGACCGGCTGTCCATCAGCGTCCCGGCCAGGGAACTGCCGCGCAAGGTCACGGTCGGCAAGCGCCGGCACCACCTCGTCCACCTCACGTGCGTGTGGGACGACCGCTTGAGCCGGTAGCCCCTCGCCGCCGCGCCCCTGGGACAGCTCCCAGGGGCGTCAGAGGGGCGGGAAGTTCGGCGGGCGGCGCTCCAGGAAGCTCGCGACGCCCTCCGCGAAGTCCGGGCGGCCGAAGGAGGCGACCATCTCCTGGACGGCCGCCGCGGCCGAGGACTCCAGCGTGGTGTCCCAGTCGTGCCACACCTGCCGCTTGATCACCGCCATCGACGCGGGGGAGCTGTACGCCGCGAGCTCCCGCGCGTACGCCTGAGCCTCGGGAACGACCGACTCGCCCGGCACCACCCGGTTCACCAGCCCCAGCTCGTACGCCTCGGCCCCGGTGAACACCCGCCCGGACAGCAGGATGTCCATGGCCCGCTGCTGCCCCATGATCCTGGGCAGCACCCAGGACAGCCCGTACTCCGCGATCAGCCCCCGGCGCGGGAAAGCGGTGGTCCACTTGGCGTCCGCGGCCGTGAAGACGAGGTCGCAGACCAGCGCGTGCACCATGCCCAGCCCCGCGCAGGCCCCGTTGACGGCGGCGATGATCGGCTTGCCGATGGTCGTCGGGAACGTGTTCGGCCGGGGGTCGGGCTCCTCGTCGTAGGAGCCGCTCCGGATCGCGGACAGCGCCTTGAAGTCCGCCCCCGAGCAGAACCCCTTGCCAGCCCCCGTGACCACCACGGCCCGCACCTCCGGGTCCTTCTCCGCCTCCGCCAGCAGGTCGAAGTAGCGCCGCCCCATGGCGACCGTCCACGCGTTCAGCGTGTCGGGACGGTTGAAGGTGAGCGTGAGCACGCCCTGGTCGACGGATGAGAGCACGAGTTCTGCCATGTCCTAACCGAACCATGTTCTAGGCGGAGAAGGCAAGGAGCGGTCAACGGTGGTGGACGAAGGCGGGGGCGAGGACGCTGGTGTCGTAGTAGCGGTGGAAGACCGGGGTGACGCCGCCCGACAGCGGTGGCACGATCCACGACCAGTCGGCGGGGCAGACGCGCCCGGCCTGCTCCTCGCGGGACAGGTGGGTGAGGAAGCGCCGCGACTCGGTGTGGTGATCGGTCATCGTGACCCCCGCCTGCTCGAACGAGTACAGCACCGCCACGTTCAGCTCGACCAGCGCGTGGTCGCGCCAGAGCGTCCGCTCGGTGGAGGTGTCCAGGCCCAGCCGGTCGGCGACCACCTGCAGCTGGTCGTACCGGTCGGTGTCGGCGAAGTTGCGGGCGCCGATCTCGGTGCCCATGTACCAGCCGTTGAAGGGCGCGCACGGGTAGCAGATCCCGCCGATCTCCAAGCACATATCCGAAATAGCTGGTACGGCGTGCCAGCGCAGGCCGAGCTCCTCGAACCACGGGTATTCGGGATGAACCAGCGGCACCTCCAGCACCGCGTCACCCGGCAGGTTGCACAGGAGCGGATCGCCCAGGCCCGGCTGGATGATCAGCGGCAGTACGTCGAACCGGCCCGACCTGCCCTGCCACCCCAGCGCCTTGGCCGTCTCGGTGAGCTCCACGTTGCGCGGGTCGCCGACGACGCTCCCGTCGCGGCCGCGGTAGCCCGCGTACCGGATGAGCTGGTCGTTCAGTATGCGCGGCCCCCGCCGGGCGGGCGTGTCAGGGGGCAGGACGGTGACGGTGGGCCTGATCTTGCCGCTCCCGGTGGCCTCGCGCAGGTGGGCGACGCACTCGAGGGCCACCCCCTCGGCCGTGGTCACCTGCCGGCGGTCACGTACCTTCAGCGAGCGCCAGTAGAGCCGCCCGATGCACCGGTTGCTGTTGCGCCAGGCGACCCGGGCGCCGAACTCCAGCTCCTCGTAGGTGTGCGTGTAGGTCCCGTGGCGGCCCACCTCCCTGGCGATGTCGCGCAGGCGGGCGTTCATGCCTCCGGCTTTGGGGTTCTCGGCGTGGAAGAGCCTGATGAAGCGCTCCGCCTCGCGGAGGTCGGTGGTTCGCTCGAGCACCGCCTGTACGGCGAGGGCATCGAAAGGACGCAGGTTCGTGATCCAGGTACGCACGCGGCAATCAACACTTCTCCGTCATCGGAGCGCCCCGCCGATTCCGGGTCGGCGACACGTTCCTGGTGGCGGCGCCCTCTCCTCGCCACCGTCACGACTTGTCCGCGGCTATCGGTCCCTGTGTGACCGGTAGCTTCATCTTTACTCGCCGACGCGCCTTTGTCCCGCCAAACCACGAAATGCACGCGGCGTCTCACGCCACGCGGTGGGCGCCCGGGGCGAGGGTGGCGTGGAGGAAACGGGGGGCCTGGAAGCCGTGCTCGGCGAACGCGTTCGACACCGACTCCTCGACACTCGCCAAGCGGTCCACCGGCACCAGGGCGATGGCGGAGCCGCCGAAGCCGCCGCCCGTCATCCGGGCGCCGCGCGCCCCGCCCCGGAGGGCGGCCTCCACCGCCACGTCCAGCTCCGGCGACGACACCTCGTACTGGTCCCGCAGCGACAGGTGCGAGGCGTTCAGGATGGCGCCGATCTCGGCCACGGCGCCGGCGCGCAGGAGGCCGATGAGGGCCTCCACGCGGTGGTTCTCCGTGACCACGTGCATCGTGCGCTTGCGCTCGTCCCCCTGGAGCTGATCGAGGGCCGCCGCCAGGTCCGTGACGTCGCGCAGGGCCGGGACGCCGAGCTTGCGGGCCGCCGACTCGCACTCCGCGCGGCGCTTGGCGTACTCCCCGCTCGCGTGCTCGTGGTGTGCCTGCGTGTCGATGATGAGCATGCTCAGCCCGTGGGAGGCCAGGTCGAGCGCGATGTTCCTGGAGCCGAGCGAACGGCAGTCGAGGAACAGCGCGTGGCCCTCCTTGCAGAGCGCCGAGGCGGCCTGGTCCATGATGCCGCAGGGCATGCCGACGAAGTCGTTCTCGGCCTTCTGGCTGAGCAGGGCGATCTCCATGGGCGTCATGCCCAGGTCGTGCAGGTCGTTGAGTGCGGAGGCGACGGCCACCTCGAGGGCGGCGCTGGAGCTGAGGCCGGCCCCCGCCGGGATGTCGCCGTCGATGGCGATGTCCGCGCCCGCCACGCGGTCGCCCAGCATGGCGAAGACGCCGACGACGTAGCGGGTCCAGCCCTTGGACGCGTCGTGGCTCGCCAGGGTGACGGGCTCGCCGGGGGCCTGGAGCGACAGGAGCCGGATGGTGCGGTCCTGGCGCGGGGTGATCGCGGCCGTGACGCCCCACGGCACGGCGAAGGGGAGGACGAAGCCGTCGTTGTAGTCGGTGTGCTCGCCGATCAGGTTGACCCGGCCGGGCGCATGCCAGACGGTCTGGGGGGACGTACCGTAGGCGGCACGAAAAGCTTCAACAACGCGCATAACCGAACACTCCTCAACAAAGGCCCGACCGTAGACTAGCGCCATGAAGGAACTCCTGGATGCAGGGCTCGGCCAGGTCCGGGTGTTCCTGATGCGCGACGACAACAAACCGCGCAAACTCAAGTACAACCTGGGCCACTCCCGGCTGCTGACTTTCGGCGGCGCGTACTCCAACCACATCAGGGCCGTGGCCGAGGCGGGGCGGCGGCACGGGATCGAGACCATCGGGGTCATCCGGGGTGAGGAGCATCTGCCGCTGAACCCGTCACTCGCCCACGCGAGGGCCTGCGGGATGACCCTGACCTATCTGGACAGGGCCACCTACCGGCTCAAGCACACCGAGCCCGTGCTGGCCGGGCTGCGGGCGCGGTGGGGGGACGACGTGGTGATCCTGCCGGAGGGCGGGAGCAACGCGGCGGCCGTGCGGGGGTGTGCCGAGCTGCCAGGGGAGATCGGCGAGGAGTACGACGTCATCTGCTGCCCGGTCGGCACCGGCGGGACGCTGGCCGGGATCTCGGCCGGGCTGCCGGAGGGGAAGCGGGCGATCGGGTTCGCGGTGCTGAAGGGGGCGGGGTTCCTCGCCGGCGAGGTGGCCAGGCTCCAGCGTGAGGCGTACGGGCGCACGTGGTCGAACTGGGAGATCAACCTGGACTACCACTTCGGCGGCTACGCCAAGTCCACGCCCGCTTTAGACGCCTTTATCGCGAAATATCGTGTCGAAGGCGTCTACGTGGCCAAGATGCTCTACGGGATCCTGGACCTCGCCCGGCAGGGCGCCTTCCCCCAAGGCGCCCGCATCGTCGCCGTGATCACCGGTCAGCCCTCCACCCCCGTGGCCGAGTGAGGCGCCCCGACCGGCTTCGACTCGGGTGACCCCCGCTGCCGCAGATAGATCGCCAGTGCCACCATCGACAGCACGGCCAGCAGCTCGGACTGCCAGTTCTGCAGGGTCCGGTTCCAGAACTCCGGCGAGGTCACGTACGACCACCAGTCCACCGGATCGCGCAGGTCGCCGAGCCGCTCGGAGTTGTACGCCGCCTGCCCCGCCACCGACTGCGCCAGCCACGACAGCACGAAGACGACCCCCATCACCATCCCCAGCGAGTTGCTGAACAGCCAGAGCCGCAGCCCGCCGACCTTGGCCCACGGGGGAGAGTCGGGGCCTGCGTACGGCCCGATCCGCTGCTTCTCGTCGGACTCCGCCCCCGCCTCGTCCACCTCCTTGGACTCGGGGGACCCCTTCTGCACGAGCCAGACGGTCAGCATGATGAACAGGAAGAACTGCAGGTACTCCGACTGCCAGTTCTCCGCCACGTCCACCGCGAACGAGGACGACGTCACGTACTGCAGGAACGAGACCGGCTCGGCGCCCTCGGCCAGCTGCCGGTCGTTGTACTGCAGCATCCCGGACAGCGCCTGCCCGCCCAGCGCCAGGAAGAACATGATCATGAAGGCGAGGGTGAGAGAGTTCTCCTTGAGCCACCTCACAGCCGCGACCACCCCACCGCGAAGAAGTACGCCAGGCCGACCACGATGATCAACATGGTCAGCGTGAACATCACCCGCATCAGTCCTCCACCTCGCATTTGTAGGGGAGGTCGGGTACGGGCTCGCACCCGGCGGCCTTGACCCGCCAGCCGTCGGAGAACTCATGCAGGAACAGCGTGTCACCGGCCAGCCGCACCTGTGCGTCCTCGCCCCACACGCTGACGGCGGTGACCCGGCCGCCCGGGCCGAGCTTCACCTCGCGCAGCGCCTCGGCGCAGGTCTGGCCGGGGTTGGGGAGATTCTCGGCGGTCTTGCGGGTGAGCATCGCGCACGCGGCCTCCTCACGGTGCGCGGAGACGGCCGCGTGGAAGCGCTCGGCCGCCTGAGCCGGGGCGGCCGTGTCCGGGGCGCAGCCGGTGGCGGCCAGCGCGATCACCGGCACCAGGATGAACAGGGTCCTCATGGATCCCTGCTACCCGCGGATCATCCCCGCATGCTAGCCGCCGAGCTGGTCGAGCACCGGTGACACCAGGGCGTTCAGCTCGCGTACGAGCACCACCACCGCCCGGTGCGCGCGCTGCTCGACCTCGTCGTGCGGCCCTTCCGGCTCGGCCGGCAGGTCGTCCAGGGGCACGGGCACCTCCAGCAGCAGGCTGGCCCGCAGGAACGGATGCCTGGCCAGGTCCTGCTGGGTCGGGTCGACGTACTGGCCGAAGGTCTCCTGCCAGCCCAGCCAGCCGCGGTCGCGCCACCAGGCCCGCGACCGGGTCAGCTCCTCGGGCAGCGGCGAGACCACCCTGACGCGCGCGTAGAGCGAGCCGTCCCAGGTGTTGCGGTGGCAGGTCGCGTCCAGCACGCGCCGGTCCCACCGCACGTAGCCGGGGGTCAGCGACGGCGGCGTGGCCAGCCGCCACGCCGCGCACGCGAACCTGACGGGCGCGATGTCGCCCCACTCGAACTCTTCGAGGTTCTTCCGGACGTGTACGGCATAGCGCCCGTCACGGTCTCTGTCGAACTCTTGATCGATCCAGAACGCTCTGCCCATGGGACTACGCTACGGCCTCCCCCCGCTCCGTGCAGGGGAGGCTGTGACCCGGAGATCTGGGAATGGCCTGTGACGGAAGGGGCACATGTGTAGCTTTTTCACATTGTTGGCTGACTTTGGAGTGAGCGATGGCGTCAGAACAGCTCGACGCGGCCATGAGCTACTGGCAAACGGGAGATCTCGACGCGGCCGCCGCGCTGTTCAGGCAGATCGCGGCCACGGGAGATCCGGAAGCGTCTCACCTGCTGGCCGGGCTGCTGCACGAGCAGGGGGACCTGGACGG
Source organism: Nonomuraea sp. NPDC050786 (assembly GCF_040654115.1). NCBI lineage: Bacteria > Bacillati > Actinomycetota > Actinomycetes > Streptosporangiales > Streptosporangiaceae > Nonomuraea > Nonomuraea sp. NPDC050786. The sequence continues at coordinate 6,356 of NZ_JBFAHJ010000037.1, read as the reverse complement.
CGCCGAGGCGGCGCACAGATCAGTGATCCAGTCGGGCGATCCGGTGTTCGGGCAGCGCTCGGCCATCGCCATGGGGATGATGCTGGTCACCGCCAAGGAGTGGGCCGCGGCGCACCGGGTGCTGACGATCGCGTCGGACGGCGCCGACTTCGAGGTGGCCGCGCTCGCCGACACGGCGCTGGTGCTGACGCTCACGCAGTTGGGCGACGCGGAGGGCGCGCAGGCGGCGCTGGAGCGGGCGCGCAGGTGCGACAGCGCCGCCGTGGCCGAGCTGGCCGACCGGCTGGAGCTGCCCGAGTTCCACCAGGACCCGGCCTCGGCCCGCGACCTCTATGAGGAGGCGGAGGACGAGGACGACTACCGGGCGCTGCTGACGTGCGGCGACCCGGACGTGGTGTCGCTGGCGGCGTTCCGGCTGTATCAGATCTACGCGGAGGAGGAGGACTTCGAGCAGGCCAGGGAGGTGTGCGAGCACGCCATCGCCGTCGGGCACTCCGACCACCTGGCCATGGCGCACAAGCTGCTCGCCGCGGTGCTGGTGGATCTGGGCGAGTACGCCGAGTCCGCGGCCGCCTACCGCGTGGCCGCCGAGGACCCCAGGCCGGACATCCGGCTGCCGTCGCTGATCGAGCTGGCCAAGGTGACGGCGTCGCTCGGCGACGAGGAGGAGACGAAGGCCATCTTCCGCCGGGTGATCGCCAGCGGCCACCCCGAGTACGCCGTGCAGGCCCAGGCGTGCCTGGCCCAGATGCACACCGAGGCGGGAGAGCCGGCCGAGGCGCTGGCCGCGCTGCGTGCCGTGCTGGAGGCGGGGGAGAGCGAGTGGGGCCCGATCTGCGTCACGCTGCTCGGCATGCTGCTGGACCAGCATCCGGAGGCGTACGACGAGGCCATGGAGCTGGCGCGGTTCGCGTTCGGGCACGATGATCCGGACACCGCGTTCAAGGCGGGGCTGCTGCTGGAGCACGCCGCCAGGCAGCAGCCGCTGGCCGACCCCGTCGAGGAGCAGGCACTCCAGGACACCGACGCGGGGCTGGCCCGCCTGCAGGCCGGCGACGTGGCCGAGGCCAGGCGGCTGCTGCGCAAGGCCGCCGACTCCGGCGCGCCGACGCAGTCGCTCAGGGCCATGGTGACGCTGGCCGAGCTGGAGATCGGCGAGGGCGACCGGGAGCAGGCCGACGAGCTGCTGGCGTACGTGGCCGAGGAGGACGACGCGCTCCAGGGCTTCAACACCGCCTTCCTGCTGCACCTGCTGCGCGAGTCGGGCGAGCGGTCGCATCCCGTGCTGCAGGCGATCCTCGACCACCAGCGGCTGGGCAGGGAGGAGGGGCTGGTCCGCTACCACGCGACCACGGAGCACCCGGATCCGGCCGTCGCCGCGATCGGCACCGCCGTGTTCGCCCAGGTGCTGGCCTCGATCGGGTACGACCTGTCGGAGGCGGCCAAGCTCTTCCAGTCGGCGGCCGACGCCGGGGACCCGCTGGCGCTGTCGTACACGGCCGTGATCTGCAAAGAGGTGCTGTCCGACGCGGACGAGGCGGTCGCGCTGCTGCGCCGGGCCAGGGCGGAGGGCCATCCGGTGCTGGCGCCCTGGGTGGGGTACGCGCTGGGCGGGCTCGTCGAGGAGCACGACCTGGTCGAGGCGCGGGCCGCGTACACAATGGCCCTGGCGAGCGGCAACCGCGGGCTGCGGACCCTGGCGGCCGGCGCGCTGCTGACGGTGTACGAGCGGCAGGGCGATCTGCTGGCCGTCTGCCGGATGCATGAGAGGAGCACCGAGGAGGAGACCTCCGAGGACGACCGTGCGCGCAGCGCCTGGCTGCTCGGTCTGAACCGGGTCAGGCTCGACGACCTCTCCGCCGCGCGGGCGGCGTTCGAGCGGGCCACGGGGGAGCCCGAGGAGATGGGGCGCTTCGCCCGTGCCCTGCTCGACCGCGACTTCGAGGCCGCGGCGGCGGCGTTCGAGGAGATCGGCGACGAGGGCAGCGCCTTCCTGGCGAGCATGCTCGCCATGGAGAGCGCGCACGCCTGGCAGCGGCGCGGCGAGCTCGCCGCCGCCGACGGGGCGCTCTCGCTGGTGCTCGCCGCCGGGTACCCCGGCTACCGGCAGGAAGCGGGGTGCTACCTCGGGGCGCTGCGTAACGAGGCGGGCGACAAGCGCGGGGCGCTGGAGGCGTGGGAACAGGTCGCGGACGGCGACGACGAGCGCCTGGCCGCCATGACGCGGTGGGACATCGGGCGGGTGCGGCAGGAGCTCGGCCTGCTGGACGAGGCGGCCGCGGCCTACCGGGCGGCGCTCGAAGAGCTCGACGGCAGGCGGAGGCAGGACGCGACCGTGCGGCTCGCCGAGGTGCTCGTGGCGCGCGGGGCGGCGGAGGAGGCGGGGGAGCTGCTGGTCGGGGAGTTCGGCGCGGAGGGACGGCTCCAGCTGGTCCGCGTGCTGCGCGACCACGGCGACCTGACGGGCGCCCTCTCCCTCCTGACACGGGAGTCCGAGGACGCGTGGGAGGCCCAGCTGCTCGGCGAGCTGCTCGCCAGGACCGGCGATGTGGCGGGGGCGCGCGAGGCGTTCGAACGGGCCGTGGCCGCCGACCCGGCGTCCGCGTCCGGCACGCTGGTCACGGCGGCCAGGCTGCTGGCGGAGGCCGGGGACGGCGAGTACGCCCGCTCCGCTCATGAGCGGGTGGTCGCCCTGGACGACGACGAGTGGCTCACGGCCGTCGCCCGGGTCCGGCTCGGCACGGCCTCGGCCAAGGAGCGCGGATGGGTGCTGGCCGACGACGGCGACCGGGAGGGCGCGGTCGCGGCGCTGACCGAGTTCGCCGGGTCGGAGCTGATGGCGCAGGTGCTCCTCGCGCTCAGCGACGACGACGCCCGCGCCGTACGCCGCCTGGTGGCCGCCGTGGATCCGGAGGCCCGGCGGGAGGCCCTCGCCGAGACCCTCGATCGGGCCCGCGGGCTGGACGACCACCATGCTGCCGCGGCGCTCTGCCGGGTGGTCGTCGAGCTGGGCGAGCCCGACCTGGCCGCGCGGGCCGCGGTGGATCTCGGCGTGATCCACGCGCAGCGCGACGACCACTGCCAGGCCGAACTGGCCACCCTCCCCGCCACCGGACACCCGGAGACGGCCGCGAACGCCTGGCGCAACATCGCCGTCGTCCGCCACCGCCGCGGCGACCTCGACGGGGCGATCGAGGCGGCACGTGCCGCGATGCCCGCCACCGCCGTCGTGCTGGCGGACCTGCTCGACACGCGGGGCGACAGCGCGGGCGTACGCGAGGCGCTGACCGCCGGGGCGGCGGCCGGCGACCTCGAGAGCCTGCGCCACCTGCTCGCCCGCCTCCTCGTCGAGCAGGACCACGACGCCGTGGCGGAGGAGGCCGAGCGGGCCGTCGGGACCGGCGACCCCGAGACCGTGTCCATGGGCTACTGGGCGTGGGGCGACGCGTACAAGGCCCGGGGCGACCTGGAGAACGCGGCCCTCATGTTCGGGCGCGGCGTGGACACCGGCTTCCCCGAGACCGAGCCGAGCATCCGGGTGGACCTGGCCAAGGCCATGCGAGAGCTGGGCGACGCGGCCGGGGCCGAGCGGGAGATGCGGCTGGCCCTCGAGTCCGGCGTGCCGGACGCCGTGGACAGGGCCGGAGTCCAGCTCGGCATCTGGCTGCACGAGGAGGATGACCAGCTCGGGGCGGCGCAGGCGTTCGCCGCCGCCGCGGGCGCCGGGTCCGAGGTGGCGACGGCGAACCTCCGCGTGCTCGCCCACCAGGCGGCCGGCCGTGGCGAGCACGCCCTGGCCGTCCAGATACTGCGGCTGATGGGCGACGAGGCCGGCGATGTGGCACGGGAGCTGGCCGGGCAGTGCGAGGACCCGGCGGCCGTGCGGGCGTACCACGAGTTGACGGGGCGGGGGCCGTTCACCGAGGTGGACGTCGCCGACCGGCTGGCCGCGCTGGGTGAGACGGCCGAGGCCCGGGCGATCTACGAGCGGCTCAGCGCGCATGACGACCCGGACGTACGGTTCGTCGCCGGCGGCAGGCTGCTGGAGCTGCTCGACGACGAGGGGGACGACGACGCGTTCTTCGACGTGGCGCAGCGGGCGGCGGCCGACGCCGACAGCCCCGTCCGAGGGGTGTTCGGGAGCCTGCTCGGCATGCTGCAGGGCAACCGCGGTGACACGGAGGCGTCCCTCGACACGCTCCGGGAGGCGGCCGCCGGCGGCGAGCCCATCGCGCTGTCCACGCTCGCGCAGACGCTGGTCAAGGCCGGGAGGGTGGACGAGGGGCGGGAGGCGTACCTGCGGGTGCTCGACGCGGGCGACGCCGGCCTGGCCGCCCGTGCCATGATCGCGCTCGGCCAGACGTACCACGACTCGGACGAGGAGCGGGCCCGGGAGTGGTACCTGAAGGGCGTCCAGGAGGGTGGGGGGCACGTCAGCGCGCTCGCCGCGATGTACCTGGGCGCGCTGGCCAAGCGGAACCGCGACTTCCCGGAGGCGCTCACCTGGTACCAGCGGGTCATCGACGCGGGGGACGAGGAGTCGGGGCTGGCCGCGGCGCACCTCGGCGAGCTCTGCTACTGGCTCGGTGACCGCGACGGTGCCCTGCGGTACTACGAGCTGACGCTGGGGCTGACCGAGCAGGCCGACCTGGTGGCCGAGGCCGCCTGCCGCCTGGGCGAGATCCGGTACGAGCGGGGCGATCTGGAGCTGGCCCGGCAGCTGCTGATGACCGCCGTGTCCACCGGCGACTCCTCGTTCGCGCCGTCGGCGGAGTCGCTGCTGGCCAAGTTCGGCTGAGCCCCGGCCATTGTCTTTAATTTAATGACCAGCTAACCTCATTTGGTCAAACAAATGAGGTGAGACGGGATGGCCAGAACAGGACGGCCGCCACAGGATCCGGCGCGCCAGCTGGAGCGGGCGCACCGGATCCTCGACGCCGCGGCCGAGCTGGTCCTGCGCTGGGGCTACGACAAGACCACGATCGACGACGTGTCCAAGCGGGCAGGTGTCGCCAAGGGCACCATCTACCTGCACTGGAAGACGCGTGACGACCTCTTCGCCGCGCTGCTGCGCCGCGAGCGGGTGCGCATGCTGGCCGACGTCCGCGGCCGCGGCCCCGCCACGCTGAGCGAGCTGTACGGCGAGTTCGCCCGCGCCCTGCTCGGCCGGCCGCTGCTCAGCGCGTTCATGCGGGGCGACTCCGAGATACTCGGCAAGTTCGCCCGCCAGAAGCAGCAGGCCGGCAGGGCGCCGGAGATGGGCGGCCCCCTGGACGCGTACGTGGCGGAGCTGGTCAAGCGCGGCGCGGTGCGCGAGGAGGTGGAGGACCACATCCTGGTGGCCAACGCCGTCCTGTACGGGTTCCTGTTCCTGCCGGACCGGCGGCCCGACGAGCCCGGGCCGTCCGACGACCGGATCGCGGACATGGTCGCGGATACCATCGAGCGGACCATGAGCACGGGCCGCCCCCTGTCCGGCGACGACGCGAGCGCCGTCGCCCGCGCCACCCTCGACTTCCTCGACGCCACGGAGGAGGTCGCCCAGCTGAAGCTGGCGGCCTCCATGGGCCTCAAGGAGCGTGCGCTGTGAAGACGGTGCTGCCTCTCGACGACGCCGCGGCCGATCTCGCGACCGTGGGCGGCAAGGGCGCCTCGCTGGCCAGGCTGGCCAGGGCGGGGCTGCCGGTTCCCGGTGGGTTCCACATCACGACGGGGGCCTACCGGGCGTTCGTGTCGGCGTTCGGTGAGGAGATCGCGCATGCGGAGGAGGCGCGGGGGCTGTTCGCCGAGCATGACATGCCGGCCGAGATCGCCGCGGAGATCCGCCGGGCGTACGAGGCGCTCGGCGACGACGTGGCGGTGGCGGTGCGTTCGTCGGCCACCGCCGAGGATCTGCCGGACATGTCGTTCGCCGGCCAGCAGGACACCTTTCTGAACGTCAGGGGCGAGGCGCTGCTGGATGCGGTGAAGCGCTGCTGGGCCTCGCTGTGGAACCCGCGTGCCATCGCCTACCGCGAGCAGAACGGCGTCCCGCACGACGGCGTGGCGCTGGCGGTGGTGGTCCAGGAGCTGGTGGAGGCGGAGTCAGCGGGTGTCATGTTCACCGCCGATCCGGTCACCGGCAACCGTGACGAGATCGTGGTCAACGCCTCCTGGGGGCTGGGTGAGGCGGTGGTCGGCGGTCAGGTGACTCCCGACACGGTCGTGGTGTCGGGTGGCGCGGTTGTCCGGTCGCAGGTCGGCGACAAGACGGTCATGACGGTGCGCACCCCTGACGGCACGCGCGAGGAGCCTGTGCCGGAGGAGCTGCGTGGCAGGCCGGTGCTGGAGGGGGCGCGGGCGGTGGAGCTGGCCGC
>NZ_JBFAHJ010000036.1:0-114433 GCF_040654115.1 Nonomuraea sp. NPDC050786 | reverse complement strand
AAATCGGTCCAGCGGTTGGAAGTGCTCACTCACCAGCGGCTACCAGGCACCGAGTCTGCCCGATCAGCCGACCCGGTAGCTCCCATTAGCGGTTGCGATAGCGCTCCGTGGCTTCGCGGGTCGCGCGGATGGCGGCGTCGGCCGAGTCGTACGTCCGCTGCGCCAGCCCCACGAAAATGCAGTCCACGATCAGCAGCTGGCTGATCCGGCTGGCCAGCGCCCCCGGCCGGAAGGCCGTCTCCCGGCCCGCCGACACCAGCGTGTGGTCCGCCAGCTCGGCCAGCGAGGAGCGCGGGTTGTTGGTGATCGCCACGATCAACGCCCCCGTCTCGGCGGCCGTCCGGGCCGGGACCAGCACGTCAGGCGTCTCCCCGGTGCAGCTGATCGCGACGGCCACGTCCCCTTCCCGGAGCAGCGCGGCGCTGGTCAGAGCCAGGTGCGCATCGCTGAACGGATGGCTGGACAGCCCGATCCGCAGCAGCTTCTGTGACATGTCCGCCGCCACCAGCCCCGAGGCCGCGACCCCGTACACGTCCACCCGCCGCGCCAGCGAGATCGCCTTGACCACCTCGCCCAGCTGATCGGGGTCGAGCTGCGCCGCGGTGTCGGCCAGCGCCTCGGACTCGGCCCGGGCGACTTTGGCGATCACGTCCGTCAGCGGGTCGTCGGGCGCGAGGTCGCCGGGCACGAGCCGCTCCGGCTCCTTGGCCACGGCCGCCGCCAGCGCGAAGCGCATCTGCGAGTACCCCGAGAAGCCCAGCGCGCGGGCGGTCCGGACGATGGTGGCCTCGCTCGTCCCGGAGACCGCGCTGAACTCGGTGATCGTGCTCCGCACCACCAGCCCGGGATCGTCCAGGATGATGCGGGCGATGCCCTGCGCCGCCGGCGTGAGCGACGGCAGCACGGCGCGTACGGCGGCGACCGGGTTGGCGGATTCGGCGCTCACTGAGTCAGCCATTCGGCCGCGGCCTGCGCGGACACGCGGGAGATCCCGTGCGTGGCCACGTGCACGGCCGCACCGGGGGGCGCGGGCACGCCCGTGTCCACCACGATCGCGTCGGGCCGCATCGCCAGGGCCCTGGTCACCGTCGAGCGCACCCAGTCGTGCCGGGCGGCGTCGTGCACCACCAGCACGACCGGCCGTTCGTCGCTCGCGAGATCCGGCAGCTCTCCCGAGGCGTCCAGCTGCAGGCGTGCCGTGTTGGGCAGCAGGGCGGTGAGCGCCGCCGTGATGCCGGTCGGCGTGGCGGGGTCGACGGCCTTGTTGAAGCGGGTGTTGACCTCGACCACCAGCGGCGCCCGGTCCAGGGTGGCGGTGCCCGAGGTGGTCAGCGCCGCCCTGGCCGCCGCCAGGCCCACGCTCTCGTCCACGTCGCCCCTGGCCTTGTCGCGCAGCGCCGCCTGCGCGCCGTACCACTCGGAGAGCGCCAGCACCCGCGCGGCCGCTTCGGCGAGCCGCTCCTCCGGCAGCTCCCCGGAGCGCACGGCGGCGACGATCGCGTCGCGCATCTCGTACACGATCTCCTCGGTGCCCTGCCCCACGCAGATGGCGTCCACGCCCGCGTTCAGCGCTCGCACCGCGATCTCGCCGGGGCCGAACATGGCGGCCACCGCCTGCATGTCGATCGAGTCGGTGACGAGCATCCCGTCGAAGCCGAGCTCGCCCCTGAGGAGCTCGGTCATCGCGGTACGGCTCAGCGTCGCCGGCATCGACGGATCGAGAGCGGGAATGAGCAGGTGGCCCGACATGACCGCGCGCACCCCGGCGTCGATCGCGGCCCGGAACGGCGGGAGGTCGCGTGAGAAGAGCACCTCGCGGGAGGCGTGCACGGTCGGCAGCGCCAGGTGGGAGTCGGTGACCGTGTCGCCGTGGCCGGGGAAGTGCTTGGCGCACGCGGCCACGCCCGCGCCCTGCACGCCGTTCACGTACGCGATCGTGTGGCGGGAGACCAGCTCGGGGGAGGGCCCGAACGACCGGACGCCGATGACCGGGTTGGCCGGGTTGGAGTTCACGTCGGCGTCGGGCGCGTAGTCGAGCGTGATGTCCAGCTCCGCCAGCATCCTGCCGATCTGGCGGCCCACCCGCTCGGTGAGTGCCACGTCGTCCACCACGCCCAGCGCCCTGTTGCCGGGAAAGGAGCTGCCGTTCTCGACCTCCAGGCGGGTGACCGCGCCGCCCTCCTCGTCGATGGCGATGACGGCCGCCGGGTTCTCGGCGCGCAGATGCCGTACGAGCTGTGCGTCGATGGCGTTGCGCGCGAACAGGACGACCCCGCCCAGACCCTCGCCCAGGGCGCGCCGCAGCCAGTCGGGAGCGGAGATCCCCTCGTACCCTGGATGAAGCACGGTCATCGCCAGTCTGGACAGGTCACCGCTCATCGGCATTTTCCTTCACGGTTGTTGATCTGAAGGTAATTTTCTGTCATCGTCGCCTTCGATACAACCACTTTCGAGAGGCCACCCCCCAATGCCCAGCAGAAGGACTCTCCTCAAGGGTCTCGCCCTCGCCGCCGCCTCCGTCGCCGTACCGCTGCCCGCGTTAGCAGAAGCGGCGGACTACGTTCCGCCGCTGCACCAGATGCGCGGCATGTGGATCGCCTCCGTGGTCAACATCAACTGGCCCTCGAAGCCTGGGCTGACCGCGGAGCAGCAGAAAGCCGAGTATCTCGCCTGGCTGGACGTGGCTCAGCAGCGCAAGCTCAACTCGGTGTTCGTGCAGATCAGGCCGACCGCGGACGCGTTCTGGCCGTCGCCGTTCGAGCCCTGGTCACAGTACCTGACCGGCACCCAGGGCCAGGACCCCGGCTACGACCCGCTCGGGTTCGCCGTGGAGGAGACGCACAAGCGCGGCCTGGCCTTCCACGCCTGGTTCAACCCGTACCGCGTCTCGATGCAGCCCGACCCCGCCAAGCTCCACCCCGACCACCCCGGCCGCAAGCACCCCGACTGGATCCTGCCGTTCGGCGGCAAGCTCTACTACAACCCGGGCCTGCCGGAGGTGCGCAAGTTCTGCCAGGACGCGATGATGGACGCGGTCACCCGCTACGACATCGACGGCCTGCACTTCGACGACTACTTCTACCCCACCAACACCACGGCCTTCGACGACAGCGCCGCGTTCGCCAAGTACGGCGCCGGCTTCCCCGACCTGGCCTCCTGGCGGCGCAACAACGTCGACCTCATGGTCCAGGAGATGCAGCAGCGGGTCCTTGCGGCCAAGCCGGACATCGCGTGGGGCATCAGCCCGTCGGGCATCTGGCGCAACAAGGCCAGCGACCCGCTCGGCTCCGAGACCAGCGGCGGCCAGTCGTACGACGGCCTGCACGCCGACACCCGCGGCTGGGTCAAGAAGGGCTGGCTCGATTACATCGCGCCGCAGCTCTACTGGTACATCGGGCAGCCGCCGGCCGACTACGCCAAGCTCGTCCCCTGGTGGTCGGACGTGGCCAGCGGCACGAACACCCAGCTCTGGATCGGCCAGGCCGCCTACAAGGCGGGCGACCCGGCGCAGGCGGCCCAGTGGCAGGCCCCCGGCGAGCTGTCCCGCCATCTGACCCTCAACCGGGAGCACCCCGAGGTCGGCGGCGACATCTGGTACAACGCCAACGACGTCAAGGTCGACAGGATCGGCTCCATCACGACCGCCGTCAACGACCACTACCAGCGGCCGGCGCTCGCCCCCGTGCTGCACAGGCTGGCGGACGGCGAGCCGCCGCACCGGCCCGTGCTGGCGTACGCGCTGCGCCGCTCCGGCGGGGTCGAGGTGCGCGCCGTGGCCACCGGCAGGAAGGAACCGTTCCTCTTCGCGATCTTCCGCTTCGACGGGCACGCCTCCCCGGAGGCGTTCGCCGACGCGCGCAACCTCGTCGCGATCGTGCCCGGCGACCGCCAGGTCCGCTGGACGGACCCGGACGGAAAGCGCGGCGACCACTACTACGTGGTGGCGGTGGACCGGGCCAACCGGACCAGCAAGCCGAGCAACGGCTTCAGGGTGATCTGAGGGCGCGCTGCGTGATCCGAGAGCGCGCTGCGCGTTGATCTGAGGGCGCGCTGCGCCTTGATCTGAGGGCGGCGCGCTGCGCGTTGATCTGAGAGCGCGCTGCGCCTGCTCGCGTCGCCGGCCGGTGTTCCCGGCCGGCGACTGCCCGCCGCCCGTGACCTCCGCGCGGGCACGGTTGCACCAGGGGTCCCGACGCTGCCGGAACCCCTCGCCGAAGCCCCGGTCGCGACCCGGTCCCTAAGAACCGTCCCTGAAGAAGCCCGTCCTCAAGATGCCCTTCGCCCAGCCGCCGATGGCTGCTCGGTCGAGGTGCCCGATGACCGCTGTGGTGGCACCACGGGGGTCGGGCGGACCAGACCGAGCGCGACGACCTCGTTGGCGAGGCGGGTGCGCCGGTTGGTGCCCTCGGGGATCCTGAACTTCTGGTAGAGCCGCAGCAGATGCTGCTTGACCGCGGCCTCGGTCACGACCAGGTCGTCGGCGATCTCGCGTGCCGTCGCCGGGGCGACGAACGCCTCGTCCGACAGCGCCGGCCTGCAGAGCGAGGTGAGCACGTCGACCTCGCGCCTGGTCAGCTCGGGCGCTGCCGCCCTGCGCAGCTCGACCTCAGGGGTGAAGTCCTCACGGGGGACTCCACCGATGCGACCCCGCGCCGCGCCGAACGAGACGACGTCGCCGTCGTCAAGGACCCTCCGGGCGATCGGCCTGCCGTTCACCCGCGTGCCGTTCCTGGACAGGCCCAGGTCGACGACGTACAGGTAGGGTCCTCGTCTGACGAACTCGGCATGGAGCCGGGACACGCTGGGATCGGTGAGCCGGATGTCGACTCCCCGGCCCCTCCCGACCGTCGTGATCTCGGGGCGCAACGGGACCACCTCGCCAGTGTCCTCGATGCGTATGAACGGCCCCTCCACTGGCGGTTCCTCCCCTTGTGAGGCAGCGTATGAACGGCACGCCTCCTCCTGGGCACGGCAGTTCCTCCCCAGGTAGCCCGCCGTAACTATTACTACAGCTCCGGCTTACCCAAACGAGGGGATGCGGAATCGCCTTTGCTGAAAGGAGAATCCGGCGTGAAATTGGTCTGGACCTTTGCGGACGGTTTTGCCTGCTCACGGGTAGACTTCGGACGAAGATAAGCGGAGGAAACACTCATGGCGGACAAGCCCACGAAAGGTCTGGCCGATGTCGTAGCGGCGTCCACCGCGCTGAGCGACATTGACGGAAAGGCCGGCCGGCTCTTCTACCGTGGATACGACATCCACGAGCTGGCCGGCCGTGCGACGTTCGAGGAGACCGCACACCTGCTCCAGCGTGGCAAGCTGCCCACCCGGTCCGAGCTCGACGCCTACGGCGAGGAGCTGGCGCAGGGCCGCGAGCTGGGCGCCCTCGTCTCCGCGAACATCGCCGAGATCGCCGAGAAGCAGAAACCGATGGAGGCGCTGCGCTCGCTGGTGTCGCTCGCCGGCGCGGACGACCCCGACAAGGACTCCATCGCCCCCGACGCCAACCTGCGCAAGGCGGCCCGGCTGACCGCGCAGCAACCCCTCCTGGTGGCCCGCTACCACGCCGCCCGCACCGGCGGCAGCGTCCCCGAGCCGGACCCGTCCCTGAGCATCGCCGCGAACTTCCTGCACGAGATCACCGGCCGCGTTCCCGACCCCCGTGAGGTCGAGATCTTCGACGAGTGCCTGGTGCTCCACGCCGACCACACCATGAACGCCTCCACGTTCGCCGCCCGAGTCTGTGCCGCGACCCTCTCCGACATGCACTCCGCGATCGTCGCGGCCATCGGCACCCTCAAGGGCCCGCTGCACGGCGGCGCCAACGAGCAGGTCATGAAGACGCTGGAGTCGATCCCGCCCGGCCAGGTGGCCCAGACCGTACGCGACAAGCTCGCCGCCCACGAGAAGATCATGGGCTTCGGCCACCGCGTCTACAAGACCGAGGACCCGCGCGCCACCCACCTGCGCAGGATGTCCGCCGAACTGGCTGAGGCGAGCGGCGACGACACCTACTATCGGATGTCCAAGGAAATGGAGGAGGTCGTCTTCGAGACCAAGGGCCTCTATCCGAACGTCGACTTCTACGCGGCTTCGGTCTACCACTATCTCGGCATCCCGACCGACCTGTTCACGCCGGTCTTCTCGGTCAGCCGGATGTCCGGCTGGACGGCGCACGTCATCGAGCAGCACGCGGACAACAGGCTGATCCGGCCCGACAGTGAGTACATCGGAGAGACCGACCAGAAGTGGAAGCCGATCGACGAGCGATGAACGAGAGCGTTGAGTGTGAGCGTTGAGCGATCATCGGACTGAGCGCGAGAGCTGGGGACCGTACCCGCTGATATTGGCGGGTGCGGTCGTCGGCGTGCTCGTGATCCTTCTCGTGGACCTGCACTGGGGCGGGTTCGTGCTGGGCGGCGTGATCATGACGGCCGCCGCTCTCCGCTTCGCCGGCTACGGCGGGCCGCTGTCGGTACGCAGCAAGAGGATCGATGTCACCACCCTTGCCGGGTTCGGGTTCGTGTTGGTCCTGACCTCACTCTTGCTTTACAACAACGAGCTCAAGGCGCTGATCCTGTCCCTTTTCGCCCGTTGACCGGACGGTCCGATAGCCTCAACGCATCGATTCATTGAAGGGGAACCATTCGCATGCCCAAGATCAAGGTGGAGGGTCCGGTCGTCGAGCTTGACGGCGACGAGATGACCCGGATCATCTGGCAGTTCATCAAGGACCAGCTGATCCTTCCCTACCTCGACGTCGACCTGAAGTACTACGACCTCGGCATCGAGCACCGGGACGCGACGGACGACCAGGTCACCATCGACGCCGCCAATGCCATCAAGAAGTACGGCGTCGGTGTGAAATGCGCCACCATCACCCCGGACGAGGCGCGGGTCGAGGAGTTCGGTCTCAAGAAGATGTGGAAGTCCCCCAACGGGACCATCCGCAACATCCTCGGCGGCGTGATCTTCCGCGAGCCGATCATCATGTCCAACGTGCCGCGCCTCGTGCCGGGCTGGACCAAGCCGATCGTCGTCGGCCGTCACGCGTTCGGCGACCAGTACCGCGCCACCGACCTGAAGATCCCGGGCGAGGGCACGCTGACCCTGACGTTCACGCCGAAGGACGGCTCCGAGCCGATCGAGCTCGACGTGTACGACTTCCCCGGCAGCGGCATCGCGATGGCGATGTACAACCTGGACGAGTCGATCCGCGACTTCGCCCGCGCCTCGATGCGCTACGGCCTGGCCCGCAACTACCCGGTCTACCTCTCCACGAAGAACACGATCCTCAAGGCGTACGACGGCCGCTTCAAGGACATCTTCGCCGAGGTCTTCGAGACCGAGTTCAAGGCCGACTTCGAGAAGGCCGGTCTCACCTACGAGCACCGCCTCATCGACGACATGGTCGCCGCGGCGCTGAAGTGGGAGGGCGGCTACGTCTGGGCCGCGAAGAACTACGACGGCGACGTGCAGTCCGACACGGTGGCCCAGGGCTTCGGCTCGCTCGGCCTGATGACCTCGGTCCTGATGACCCCCGACGGCCAGACCGTCGAGGCCGAGGCCGCGCACGGCACCGTGACCCGCCACTACCGCGAGCACCAGAAGGGCAACCCCACCTCCACCAACCCGATCGCCTCGATCTTCGCGTGGACGCGCGGCCTTGCCCACCGCGGCAAGCTCGACAACACCCCCGCCGTGACCGAATTCGCGAACAAGCTGGAGGAGGTCTGCATCGAGACCGTCGAGGGCGGCCAGATGACCAAGGACCTGGCGCTCCTGGTCGGCGGCGACGCCAAGTGGCTCACCACCCAGGACTTCCTGGCGGCGCTGGACGAGAACCTCAAGAAGAAGATGTCCGCCTGAACGCCGAAAACGGCCTCTACCTGCGGTTACGCCGCAAGGGTAGGGGCCGTTTCGCATGTCAGCCGGCCGGCTCCGCGAGCAGGCCGCGCAGGACGTAGGGCATGATCCCGCCGTGCCGGTAGTAGTCGGCCTCGCGAGGGGTGTCGAGGCGGAGGCGGGCCTGGAAGGTGATGTTGTCGGCGGTGACGGTCAGGGTGGGCGGGATGTAAGACGCTCCGGCGAGTGCGGTGAGGCCGGTGATGGCGGTGGTTTCCCGGCCGGTGAGGCCGAGCTCGTCCGGGCGCATCACCACGCGGGCCAGGTGTTCCACGTTGATCTGATGCATGATGCCCTTGCCCGGCGGCACCACGGTGAAGCCGCGCAGTGACGCCTGCCCCCAGCGCAGGAAGCGGTAGCGCTCGTACTCCAGCTCGGCGTTGCGCGCGAGGGCGTCGGGGCGGCCGAAGACGTCGGCGATGATGGAGTGGTCGACGACGAGTTCGGCGGGGATGGCGGGGTTGACGGGTTCGGGGTTGACGATGCGGGAGAGGCGGGCATGGCGCTCGGCCTCATCGACCCGGTCGTCGGCCGCATCTGCGGGAGGGTCCCCTTCCGGGGACCGTTCGCGATCGGGCACGAATGCGTCGCCCAGGTCACGGCCGTCGGGCCGCAGGTCAGCCGGGTGCGCGTCGGGCAGGCGGTGGTCGTTCCGTGGGCGGTCTCCTGTGGCTCGTGCCCCGCGTGCCTGCGCGGCCTGACCTCCAAATGCGCCACCTGCGTCGGGGACGATGTGCTGGCGGCGTTCGGGTTCGGGCCGGCCAGCGGCCCTTGGGGCGGCATGATCGCCGATCGGATCCGCGTCCCGTTCGCCGACCACCTGCTCGTCCCGGTGCCCGACGGCATCCCCGCCGCACGCGTCGCGGCGGCCAGTGACAACCTCGCCGACGCCTGGCGGGCGGTCGCGCCCTTGGCCCGGGACGGCGGCACGGTGCTGATCTTGGGCGGCGGCGCCAAGAGCATCGGCCTGTACGCCGCGGGGCTGGCCGTCGCCCTCGGCGCGGAGCTCGTCGACTACTTCGACGACGATCCCGCGCGACGCGCATCGCCGAGTCCTTCGGCGCGCGGGCCCACGCCGGCAGCCGGCCGCGCCGGGCGTACGACATCGTCGTGGAGGCGACCTCACGGGCCGGCGGGCTCCGGACGGCGCTGCGCTCGCTGGCGCCCGGCGGGGTCTGCACCGCGGTCGGCTACTACCTGGCCACCGGCACCCGGCTGCCCCTCATGCGCATGTACGCCACCGACGCCACCCTCCGCGTCGGCGTCTCGCACGCCCGCGCGAACCTCCCGGACCTGCTCGACTTCGTCCACCGCACCGGCTTCCCCGCCGAGCGCGTCACCACCCTGACCGCCGACTGGGACGACGCCCCGACCGCATATGCCGCGAAGACCACCAAACTAGTCCTGGCCCGTAACCCCCTCCCTGACCTGCGTGGTTCCCAGACCATCTCTTGACGGTGGCGCGGCGTGCCGTAGTTGATCAGCTGGGTAAGAGCCCCCTCAGCAACAGTCGTACGTGTCTCGGGGGGTTCGGATGCGACTGCGTATTCTCAGTGGACTGGGCCTGCTGGCCGCCGCGGCGAGCCTGACCGGGTGCGACTCGCAGCCCACAACCGTCAAGATGGCCGACAGCAAGGTCAACGCCGCGGCCAAGGCTGCGGCGGCCAAGGTCGCCAAGGCGCAGTTCGCCGCCAAGGTCAAGGCGAACGAGCTGGGGCAGATCCCCGTGCTCATGTTCCACCGGGTCATCGACAAGCCGTCCACGACGGACGACAGGACGCCGCAGCAGTTCCGCGCGGACCTGGAGCGGCTGGTCCGCGAGGGGTACGTGCCGATCTCGGCCGCCGAGATGGTGACCGGAAAGATCGACATCCCGGCCGGCAAGCACCCCGTGGTCCTGACATTTGATGACTCGTCCCCCTCGCAGCTCACCCTCAACGAGGTGGGCGTCCCCGCGCCCAACACGGCCGTCGCGATCCTGAAGGACGTGGCCGCCAAGAACCCCGGGTTCCGCCCGAAGGCGACGTTCTACGTGACCCGTGACATGTTCGGCAAGACCGTGCGCGAGGAGCAGGCCGAGACGCTGGGCTGGCTCAAGGAGAACGGCTTCGACATCGGCAACCACACCCGCGACCACATCAACCTGCGCGGCCGCTCGCACAAGGAGGTCGAGGAGCAGATCGGCTCGATCGCCAAGCAGATCCACTCCCTGACCGGCATCAACCCGATCACGATCGCCCTGCCGTACGGCAACCAGCCGAGCCAGAGGGAGTGGGCCATGCGCGGTGGCAAGGAGTACAACCACCAGGGCGCGTTCCTGGCGGGGTACACGCCCTCGGCGTCGCCCTTCAGCAAGGCGTTCGACCCGGTGGCGATCCCGCGGATCAAGGTCATGGAGAAGAAGGGCGACTGCAAGCAGTTCTGCTCGGAGGCCTGGCTGGACTGGCTCAAGAGCAACCCGGACATGCGCTACACGTCGGACGGGGACATGAGCACGGTGGCGTACCCGAAGTTCAAGACCCCTTATCTGCGCAAGACGTTCGCGAAGTGGAGCCTGCCCTACTGACGGGCGCCTGCCTGGTGGTGAACGTGATGCCCGCCGCGCGCAGCCGGTCGATGAGCGGCTGTCCCATGGCCGAGGCCGTCGTGAGCGGGCCCGCCCGGTCCGGCAGGTCGTCGAAGGCCAGGCACAGGGCCGACTCGGCGAACATCTTCGCCGTGTCGCCGTAGCCGGGGTCGCCGCCCGCGACCTCCGTCACCACGCGCTCGCCGCCGCCCTCGCCCAGGAACGTGACCTTGAACCAGTTTCTCGCCCGCTGCTCGGCCGAAGGGCCGTCGCCGGGCCGTACGCGGCGCTGGATCCAGCCGCGTACGGGCGGGAGCTGGGCGAGCGCGGCGAAGGCGCCCGCGCCGGCCGCCGTGGCCAGGGCCGCGGGGAGCGTCCTGACGGCGTAGTGCTGGCGATAGGTGAAGTCCGGGCCGTAGCGGTCGAGGAGGCGCGCGGAGTAGCCGACGATGAACGGGTCGACGGTCGGCATCGGCAGCGCCCAGCCGCCCACGTAACGGACGCCGCCGGGCAGGGAGCTCACCTTGCGGCCGGCGGGCCTGGGCTCGGCGGAGCGGCGCTGTGTGCCCTGCTCCACCGCCTGCCGGGCGCGGCCGACGATGGACGCCATGGTGGCCAGGGTGCCGCCCGACGGGCTCATCCGCGCCCGCAGGAAGCCCCGCACCCTGAGCGGGACGCCTTCGGGCAGGTGGCCGACGGTGTGGAGCACCCCCAGATCGAACGGGATGGAGTCGAAGCCGCAGGCGTGCACGAGCTTGGCGCCGCTCCTCGCCGCCCTGTCGCCGTAGCGGACGTAGACCAGGTCCACGAACTCGGGCTCGCCCGTCAGGTCCAGGTAGTGCGTGCCGGCCTCGGCGCAGGCCGCCACCAGCGGCTCGCCGTACGTGACGTAGGGGCCGACCGTGGTGGCCAGGACGCGCGTCTGACGGGCGAGTCCGGCCACCGAGGCCGGATCCGTGGCGTCGGCGAGCAGGATCGGCACGTCGAGCCCGAGCCGCTCCAGCTTGGCGCGGTCGCGCCCGGCCAGCGCCCACCGCGTGCCGGGGCCCGCGGCGCCGGCGAGGTAGGCGGCGGTGAGCGCGCCGGTGAAGCCGCTCGCTCCGAAGAGCACGATGTCGTACGGGCGGTCCATGATCCCCACCCTCCCACGTAAACAAGCAGGCCACTCAACGCGGCGAGTAAAACCGTGACGTCACGAACGGTTAACGGATCCCTGAGAAGTTGCTGACCGTCGTAAAGTTTGCGTGGTTGGGGTTCAGCACACGTGGGGATGACGAATGCCGCAGATCTCGCCGCTGGTCGCCGGCGATCCCGCCCATCTGGGGTCCTTCCGGCTGTCCGGACGGGTCGGAGAAGGCGGTCAGGGCATCGTTTACCTGGGCGTCAACGACAAAGGCGAGCGCGCCGCGATCAAGCTCCTGCATGTGAAGTTCAGCGGCGACACGATCGCCAGGTCGCGTTTCGCGAGGGAGCTCAAGGCGTCGCAGCGGGTGGCGTCGTTCTGCACCGCCCGGGTGATGGAGGCCGATCTCGACGGCAACACGCCGTACATCGCGAGCGAGTACATCGACGGCCGGCCGCTCAGGGAGATCGTCGAGACCGACGGACCGCTCACCGGCACCGTGCTCGACCGGCTGGCCATCGGCACCGCCACCGCGCTCACCGCGATCCACCACGCCTCGATCGTCCACCGCGACTTCAAGCCCGACAACGTGCTGATCGCGGCCGACGGGCCGCGCGTGGTGGACTTCGGCATCGCCCGGATCATCGACTCCACCGGCACGATCACCAGCCGGGCCATCGGCACGCCCGCCTACATGGCGCCGGAGCAGATCGCCGGTGACGACGTGGGGCCCTATACGGACGTGTTCTCGTGGGGCGCCACCATCGCGTTCGCGGCCACCGGTAAACCGGCGTTCGAGGGCAACTCCATCGCCGTGGTGCTCAACCGCATTCTCAACCACCAGGTCGACGTCGGCATGATGCCGGAGCCGCTGCAGGGCGTGGTGCGCTCGGCGCTGGCCAAGTCGCCGGCCGACCGGCCCTCCGCCGACCAGATCCTGCTGCGGCTGCTCGGCCAGCCGTCCACGGTGGGGGCGTCCACGGCGGTGCTCACCCGGGGCGTGCAGGTGGCCAGCGACGACACCACGCCGTTCAGCAGGGTGTCGGCGGGGTCGATCACGGATCTGCCCTCGCGGAAGGACGCCGTACCGGCGGCGCCGCCCTCCCGTAACGAGCCCGCACGCAATGAGCCCGCACGCAATGAGCCCGTGCGTAACGAGCCTGCGCGTAACGAGCCTGCGCGAAACGAGCCTGCGCGTAACGAGGCGGCCGTGACGACGCCGCCGGAGGCGGTGCCGTACCAGCTGACCGAGCCCGCCGCGCCCACGCGGTCGCGCCGCGCGAAGGTCTGGATCGCGCTGGCCACCGCCATCGTCCTGCTCGCCGCGGCGGCCGTCGCGCTGGCGATGAAGGGCTGGCCCCTGGCGTTCGGCGAGCAGCCGGAGCCTACGGAGACGGCAAATCAGGAGGTCACCGGCACGTTCGCCACAGTCGTCGACAAGGTGGCACAGACGGGCAAGATCGTGATCGGCGTCAAAGCCGACCTGCCCGGTGTCGGTCTGTTGGACGGCGGCGGCTTCGAGGGCTTCGACGTCGAGGTCGCCAGGCGCATCGCCGCGGAGTTAGGGGCGAAGGATCCCGAGTTCGTCCAGGTCAGCCGGGACAGCCGGGCCAGCGCCCTGGCCGACGGCAAGGTCGACCTGGTCGTGGCCACGTACTCGGTCGACAACAGCGAGACGCAGTTCGCCGGGCCGTACTACCTGGCGCACCACGACGTCCTCGTCCGCGCGGGCAGCGGCATCGACTCCCTCGACGACCTGGCGGGCAAGAAGCTCTGCGCGCCCGACAGCCCGTCCGTCGGCGAGGTGCAGGACAAGGTGAAGGTCGAGCCCGTCAGCGCCGGCAACTACGCCCTCTGTATGGACCGGCTCAGGAGCGGCGAAGTGGACGCGGTCCCCGGCGACGACCTGATCCTGGCCGGGTTCGCCGCCCGCGAGAACATGCGCTACAAGATCCTCGGCGTCAAGCTCAACAACGAGCGCTACGCCGTCGGCATCAGGAACGGCGACGTCAAGACCTGCAAGGCGGTCAAGGCCGTGATCGCCGACCTCTACCGTACGGGCGTCATGAAGCAGCTCCTCATCAGGCATTTCGCCAGGGTCGAGTTCAAACCGGAGCTCAAGGTGCCCGCGATGGAAACCTGCTGATGACAAGCGGGTAACATCCCAAAGCGTCAGCGAATATCCCGCGAGTGAGGGGAAGGCCATGGGGCCCGTCAAGGTGACCGTCACCGGAGCAGCCGGCCAGATCGGCTACGCACTGCTGTTCCGCATCGCGTCGGGGCAGCTGCTCGGTGCCGACGTCCCGGTCAAGCTCAGCCTGCTGGAGATCCCGCAGGCGGTGAAGGCCGCTGAGGGCACCGCCATGGAGCTCGACGACTGCGCGTTCCCGCTGCTGTCCGGCATCGAGATCACCGACGACCCCAATGTCGCCTTCGCCGGCGCCAACGTCGCCCTGCTGGTCGGCGCCATGCCGCGCAAGGCCGGCATGGAGCGCGGCGACCTCCTCGGCGCCAACGGCGGCATCTTCGGCCCTCAGGGCAAGGCGATCAACGACCACGCCGCCGACGACATCAAGGTCCTGGTCGTGGGCAACCCGGCCAACACCAACGCCCTCATCGCCCAGCAGAACGCGCCCGACGTGCCCGCCGACCGCTTCACCGCGATGACCAGGCTCGACCACAACCGCGCGCTCTCCCAGCTGGCCGCCAAGCTGCAGGTCCCGGTCACCGAGATCAAGAAGATGACGATCTGGGGCAACCACTCCGCGACGCAGTACCCCGACCTGTTCCACGCTGAGGTCGGCGGCAAGATCGCGGCCGAGCAGGTCGACCCCGAGTGGCTGCGCGAGACGTTCATCCCGACGGTCGCCAAGCGCGGCGCCGCCATCATCGAGGCCCGCGGCGCCTCCTCGGCCGCCTCGGCCGCCAACGCGGCCGTGGACCACGTCTACGACTGGGTCAACGGCACCGACTGGACCTCCGCCGCCGTCGTCTCCGACGGCTCCTACGGGGTCCCTGAGGGGCTCATCTCGTCGTTCCCCGTCCGCGCGGCCAACGGCACGTTCGAGATCATCCAGGGTCTCGAGATCGACGCGTTCTCCCGTGACAGGATCGACGCCAGCGTGCGCGAGCTGGCGGAGGAGCGCGACGCGGTGAAGGCTCTCGGCCTGATCTGACGGCCGGCCCGCCCCCCGCGCGGAGAGCGGGGGGCCTCAGGGCGTACAGGACACGCGCTGCTCGGCGGGTGCGGCCTGCGGCGTGGCGAAGACCACGCCCGCGGCGGCCAGCAGGCTACCGGTCACGATGAGGACACCGAAGAGCAGCTTCGTGACCCTTGGTGAAAAGTTCCTCACATTTCGGTATCACAGCACATTTCTGGGCGCCGTATCACGCATTTGCGGAAAGCGCCTCCCACGCGTCGGACACGATGTCGCGAAGCGACGGCCGCTCGGCCTTCCAGCCCAGCTCGCGCTGGATCCTCGCGGACGACGCGACCAGCACGGCCGGATCGCCGGGGCGGCGCTCCGCGACGGCGGCCGGGATCTCGTGCCCGGTGACCTCGCGGCAGACCGAGATCACCTCCTGCACGCTGAACCCGCTGCCGCTGCCCAGGTTGTAGATCTGGTGCCGGCCGGGCACGATCGCCTCCAGCGCCAGCAGGTGCGCCCGCGCGAGGTCGGCCACGTGGATGTAGTCGCGCACGCAGGTGCCGTCGGGCGTCGGATAGTCGCTGCCGAAGACGCTCACGGACTCCCGCTCGCCGGTCGCGACCTTCAGGACGTTCGGGATGAGATGGGTCTCGATCGTGTGCCGCTCGCGGTAACGGCCGTAGGCGCCGGCCACGTTGAAGTAGCGCAGGCTCACCGCTCCCAGGCCGCGGATCCCCGCGAACGCGCTCAGCGCCGTGTCCACGGCCAGCTTGGAGGCGCCGTAGGGGTTGGTCGGGCGCGTCGGGTCGTCCTCCTCGATCGGGGAGCGCTCGGGCTCGCCGTACGTGGCCGCCGTCGAGGAGAACACGATCCTGTTCACCGTCTTGTCGCGCATGGCGTCGAGCAGGGCCAGCGTGCCGCCGAGGTTGTTGGACCAGTAGAGCCCCGGCTTCTCCACCGACTCGCCCACCAGCGACTTGGCCGCGAAGTGCAGCACCGCGTCCATGCCGTCGAGCGCGTCATGCGCCTCCGTGATGCTTTTTTGGACAAATCTGGCACCTTCCGGCACCGCGTCCTGATGTCCCGTTGACAGGTCGTCGAGTACGGTCACGTCGTGCCCTGCCTCGATGAGCTGTGCCGCGACGACACTGCCGACGTACCCGGCACCCCCGGTGACCAGTAGCCTCATGTGCGCTCCTGTGCAAACATGTTTGATTTTGTACGGCTTGCCGTTCAGCATACGTGGGAAAGCCGCCGAGTACGCTGCCAACCACCATGTTTGACACCGTCGCGGCCAACATTGCCCTGGTTCTGCTCTTCATCCTGATCGGGGGCTTCTTCGCCGCCGCCGAGATCGCGATGGTCTCGCTCCGGGACAGCCAGGTGCGCAAGCTCTCGCAGCGGGGCCGGCGGGGCGAGCGGGTGGCCAAGCTCGCCCTCGACCCCAACCGCTTCCTGTCCGCCGTCCAGATCGGCGTCACCGTGGCCACCATGCTGTCGGCCGCGTTCGGCGCCGACCGGCTCTCCGGGCAACTGGTGCCGCTGCTCGAGCAGTGGCGGGTGCCCGCGGCCGTCGCCCCCGTGCTCGCGCTCGTGCTGGTGACGCTGGCGATCTCGTACGCGTCGCTGGTGCTGGGCGAGCTGGCGCCCAAGCGCCTGGCACTGCAGCGGGCCGAGGGCCTGTCGCTGTACGTGGCCCCGTTCCTCGACCGGATCGCGTCCCTGTCGCGGCCGATCATCTGGATGCTGTCGAAGTCCACCGACCTCGTGGTCCGGTTGCTCGGCGGCAACCCGGAGGCCGGCCGCGAGGAGGTCACCACCGAGGAGCTGCGCGACATGGTGGTCGGGCACACCGATCTCACCGCCGACGAGCGCAAGCTGATCGCCGAGGTGTTCGCGGCGGGGAAACGGCAGCTCAGGGAGGTGATGCTGCCGCGTACCGAGGTGGAGTTCATGGACGCCGACACGCCGCTGGACGAGGC
Organism: Nonomuraea sp. NPDC050786; assembly: GCF_040654115.1. Taxonomy (NCBI): domain Bacteria; kingdom Bacillati; phylum Actinomycetota; class Actinomycetes; order Streptosporangiales; family Streptosporangiaceae; genus Nonomuraea; species Nonomuraea sp. NPDC050786. The sequence goes on along the minus strand of NZ_JBFAHJ010000036.1, from coordinate 97,708 downwards.
GGCCCGCCTGGCCGCCGGGCTGCCGCACTCGCGCTTCCCCGTCTACCGGGACACCTACGACGAGGTCATCGGGTTCGTGCACGTACGCGACCTGCTGGACCCCGAGCTCAACGGGCGGACCGAGCCGATCAGCGCGGTGGTGCCCATCCGGCCGGCGAAGTTCGTGCCCGCGTCGAAGCGGCTGCTCAGCACCCTGAACGAGATGCGCGACGAGGGGCAGCACCTGGCGATCGTGGTGGACGAGTACGGCGGCACGGCGGGCATCGTGACCATGGAGGACCTGGTCGAGGAGCTGATCGGGGACATCAGGGACGAGTACGACGTCGAGGAGGACGTCGTGATCCTGCCCGCCGGGGAGATCGAGATCGACGGCCTCACGAACCTCAACGACTTCGCCGGCGAGACCGGCCTCCGGCTGCCCGACGGCCCGTACGAGACGCTGGCCGGATTCGTCATGGCGATGCTGGGGCATGTGCCAGCCGTAGGAGAAAAGGTGGAAATAACGGGATTTGAGATGACAGTAACCGAGTTGGACGGGCGCCGTATCTCCAGGGTTAGAGTGAAACGACGTTCCGTGACCGAGTCGCCGCCTGAGCGGGATTCCTGACACAATTGGCTGCTATGGCCAGACCTCGTGTTCTCTCCGGCATCCAGCCCACAGCGGACTCCTTCCACCTGGGCAATTACCTGGGCGCGGTCCGCCAGTGGGTCACGCTGCAGGAGACCCACGACGCCTTCTACTGCGTGGTCGACCTCCACGCGATCACGGTGCCGACCGAGCCCGCCGCGCTGCGCCGCCGCAGCCGCGTGGCCGCCGCCCAGCTCTTCGCCGCCGGCCTCGACCCGGAGCGCTCCACCGTCTTCGTGCAGTCGCACGTACGCGAGCACACCGAGCTCGCGTGGATCCTGATCTGCCTCACCGGCATGGGCGAGGCGGGCCGGATGACCCAGTTCAAGGACAAGTCGGCCAAGTTCGGCGAGAGCGCGGCCAGCGTCGGCCTCTTCACGTACCCGATCCTGCAGGCCGCCGACATCCTGCTCTACCAGGCCGACCGCGTCCCGGTCGGGGCCGACCAGAAGCAGCACCTGGAGCTCACCCGCGACCTGGGCCAGCGCTTCAACCACCGCTTCGGCGAGACGTTCACGCTGCCGGAGCCGTACATCCTCAAGGAGGTCGAGAAGATCACCGACCTCCAGGACCCGACGGCGAAGATGTCCAAGAGCTCCTCGAGCCCCGCCGGCATCCTCGACGTCCTGGAGCAGCCCGGCCCGCTGCGCAAGAAGGTCATGCGGGCGGTCACGGACACCGGCTCCGAGGTGCTCTTCGACGAGGAGAACAAGCCCGGCATCTCCAACCTGCTCCGCATCCAGTCCGCACTGACCGGCACGCCCATCCCCGAGCTGGTGGCCCGCTATGAGGGGCAGGGGTACGGCACGTTCAAGAAGGACGTGGCGGAGGCGGTGGCCGACACGTTCACGCCCATCAGGGAGCGTACGGAGAAGCTGCTGTCGGACGAGGCGGAGCTCGACCGCCTGCTGGCCATCGGCGCGGAACGCGCGTCGACGGTGGCCAAGCAGACCATGGCGCAGGTCCGCGACAAGGTCGGCTTCCTCCCCACGCTGTAGGTCACCCACCTCCCCCCACCCGTTGCCCGATTACCGGTGAGCCTGCTGGAGCCCACCCTGAGCGGCCCTCGCTCTCGCTCGGGCGGCTCTTCCTGGGGCGGCCTTCGGCCGCGCCCTCGCCTAAGGCCGCCCTGTCGTCCGGGGAGATCGGCGGCCAGCGGTTGGCCGTGACGGTCCAGCCGTCCGACGTATGTCCGGCTGGGACCCGCCGCCGCCACCAGCCGGGGGAACCATGAGGACCACACGATCTCGGCACTACGGCTGTTCTAGACTCGGCCGCGTGGACAAGCGGCATGCAACGCCTGGCGCCGATACCAGGCGGCGCACGGCGGTTCTCCGCTGTCTGGCCCAGTTGATCACCGAGATCGAACGTCCGCATCCGATTCGGGTCGGTATCGACGGATTCTCTGCGGCCGGTAAGTCCACGTTGGCCAACGAGCTCGCAGCGATGGTGGGGGACCACGGCCGGACATGCCTTCGGGCGGAGCTTGACGACTTCAAGCGGCCACGGGGCGAACGGCCGCCAGGCCCAGATGGCTTCTACCGCGGCGCGTACGATCTCGACGCGATCCGTACGCTCCTGCTGTCACCCCTTGGGCCGGATGGGGATCGACAGGTCCGCTTGAGGTTCTTCGATCAACGGAACCAGACACCGTTTCCAGTAGAGGTGCAGCCCGTGCCCTCGGACGCTGTCTTGATCGCCGACGGCGCCTACCTGCTCCGTCCCGAGCTCCGCGACTTCTGGGACTTCCGGATCTTCGTCGAGATCGATTTCGACCTGGCGCTGGCCCGGGGCACCGCTCGAGACTCTGCCTGGATGGACTCCGCGCAGGCGGCAGCCGAGAGCTACCGCCGCTGCTACATCCCGGCCGAGCAGATGTACGACGCAGAAGTTGATCCTCGCTCCCACGCCGATGTCATTGTTGACAATCGAAACTTCTCCGATCCCGGATGCCGCCACGGCGGGCGGAGCGGGTAGAGCCAGGTGGGTTGTCACCCACCTCCCTCGCCCGTTGCCCGGTTACCGGGTGAGCCTGCTGGAGCCCGCCCCGAGCGGTCCTCGCTGTCGCTCGGGCTGCCCTCCCTCAGGCGGCCTTCGGCCGCGCTATCGCCCTGCGACCTAGCCTCAGCTATCAACCCGCTGCCTTTGCAACTCGCGAAAGGCATTAAGGAATATGGCCTGAGTACCTTTAATGTGTCGGTACGAACCGGCTGCGCGGCGTGGAAGAGGTGCGCCCTTCCCAGGAGGTGGCCGATGTGCTCGACCTCGGCCCCGAGGAGACGGCGGTCGTCCGGCGCAGGCTGGTACTCCTCGACACCAAGTCGTCCACCGTTGACGCCCGATGGCGGGCTCGGGCATTTCGGCGCGATCCGACAGTTACTCCCAGGTTGTAGCGGACAGGCCGCGATACGCTCCCGGCATGTCCGACAACGCCACCGCGCAACCTCCGTTACCGGACCTCACCCGGATTCTGACCGGTCCGCCCGGAAAGGTGCTGCTTCCCCTTGTCGCACTGCTCGCGCTGATCATCCTGAACTACTTCAGCCTGCCGGGCGGCGGTTCCCTCTCGCTGATGTTGACGGGCTTGATGCTGGGGGCCGCCACGGTGATCGTCTGGACCGCCCGGTTCGTCGTGGGCCTGCTGCGTTCGGACGGCCGCTCCGGGCTGCGCCGGCACTGGGTGCGCTGGGCGTGCGCGCCGCTCATGGGGGTGGCCGTACTTGGTCTCGTATACGCGGACCTGCCCTTCACCGCCCGGTTCGCGCTCTCGGAGTCGAGCCTGGAGCAGGTCGCCCGCACGGTTGCCTCAGGGGGCGAGTCCGCCCAGCACGACGATCATTGGGCGGGGCTCTACCCGCTGACGTCGATCGAGCGGATTGACGGCGGGGCGCGGTTCCTGGTGAGCGACACCGGGTTCCTCGACCACTACGGCTTCGCGTGGAGTCCTGGCGGCGAGCCGCCGGACGAGTCCCACACCGGGTACACGCACATCCGCGGCCCTTGGTACGTATGGGAGAGCCGGTTTTGAGAGTCCCCGGAACGTCCGGCTTCTGGGTCTTCCTGGCCGTCGCGCAACTGGTTCCCGCCTGGTACGTCCCCGGCGAGATCGGCTGGCTCGTCGCGCCCGTCGTCGCGCTGCTCGCCATGATCGCCGCCGTGACCCGGGCGTACCAGGACGCGGCACGCCTGCGAACCGCGGAGGAACCACCACCAGACGATCAGTAGGCGCGCTGACTTGGAGCGTCTGACGAATTCAGCTCTCGTACGAAATCGATCTCCGGAACCCACACCTGCGGGTCGGACGGTGCCGGCAAGGCCGGCGTACGTAGCTGTCGTAGAAGCGCACGCAGCAGTGGTCGCGGGTTGTGCCGGTGCCAGACCACCGACCAGGGCATGAGCGGGGTCGGATCGACGATCGGGATGCGACGCAGGCCGCTGTCCCCCGGGTCGATGCTCATCTCGCCCAGCCCCACCGCCGCCTTCTCCGCCAGGAACTGCTCCACCAGATGCCGCTGGCCGATCGCCGGGGCGTTGAACCGCAACGGCACGTCGAAGCGGGCGGCCAGCCGTTCGAGATAGCGGCGCCACTCCACCGCGCCTGCCGGGTCGGGCATCGCGATGCCCGACTCGCGCAGGTCGGCCGGTCGCAGGATGTCCCTGTCCGCCAGCCGATGGTCCTCAGGCACGAACGCGTGCAACGGTTCGAGGTGTACGAGCCGGTGGGCCAGGTCGGCGGGCCAGGGCGCCGGTGTGTCGTGTACCCGGCCGAAGGCGGCGTCGATCTCCTGACGCCGCAACGCGGGCAGCGCCACCGACAGTCCCTGCCGCATGCTCAGTTCGACCCGTAGCCGGGGGTCGAACTCGCTCGCCCGGCGGACGATCCGCAACGGTGTGAATCGCTCGTCGTAGACGTCGACCCGCAGCGGCTCGTCGGCCGGGCGCACCACCCGGACCGCCAGGTCGAAGGCGGCCACCGCCTCGACGGCGTGCGGCAGCAGCCGCCGTCCCGCGTCGGTCAGTTCCACGGCGCGGGTGGTCCGCGTGAACAGCGGCGCCGCCAGTGCCGCCTCCAGTCGGCGGATCCGTTTGGACAGCGCCTGCTGGCTGATGAACAGCCGCTCCCCGGCCCGTCCGAAGTGCAGTTCCTGCGCGGTGATGACGAACGCGCGCAGACCTTCGATGTCCGCCTCCACCTGCTGAGCGTGGATTCACCACCGTTGGTTGTCAATTGGGCCCCGATCGCTGTTGGACACCGTGCCCCTGCGGCGGGTTGGCTGGCTCCTGCTGAAAGGGGTTATGACATGAAGACGGTGGAGATCCGTCCCGACCTGTGGCTGCTCATGCTGGAGTTCGGCCAGTCCTATCTGTGGAACGACGCTGGCGCGCTCACCCTCGTCGACACCGGCATCGCCACCTCCGGCGAGGAGATCGCGGCCGCGATCGAGGGGCTCGGCCACCGCAAGAGCGACGTCAAGCGTGTGGTGCTCACCCATTTCCATGAGGACCACTGTGGCGGGGCAGCCGAGATCAGCGGCTGGGGAGAGGTGACTGTGCTGGCCCATCGACTGGACGCCGCGGTGATCCGGGGCGAGCGGCCCGCTCCGCCGCCGAACTTCACCGAGCAGGAGCGCGCCCTGCACCGCAGTCTCGGCGCCCACCTGCTGCCGGCCGCACCTGCCTGCCGGGTGGACGTCGAGCTGGAGGACGGCGACACGATCGACTTCGGGGGTGGCGCGCAGGTGATTCACACCCCCGGTCACACCGACGGCAGCATCGCCCTCCACCTGCCCCGCGCCGGCGTACTGTTCACCGGGGACACGGTCGCGCACGTCAACGGGCAGGTCATGCCCGGGGTGTTCAATCTCGACACGGCGCAGATGCTTCGCTCCTTCCGCCGGCTGGCGGGGCTCGACGTGTCGCTGGCATGCGTCGGCCACGGTGAACCCGTCACCGACGCCCACACCGCTCTGGCCGCGGTGGCGGCCGGCACCGGCTGAGTGCGTGCCGTGGTCACGGGATCGCCCGGGACCACGGCACGCTTGCCTTCGGGCAGTCGTCGCCAGGAGGCGCGGATCCCGCACGCGTACGAGCGGACGCACATACCGGCGGAGATGCCTGGCTCAGCCCGGCGAGCCGGCTCCGTTCACCGTCATCTGCGACCGGTGGCGGGAGATCCTCCGGTCGAGGAGGGCGGCAGGCACGATGGCCGCCGCCAGGCAGGCGCCGATCCAGGTGGCGGAGGTGATGCCCGCCCCGGCATTCAGGGCGACCCCGGCGAGCGCCGGGACGAGGCTGATGCCGAGCTGGAACGCGGAGACGGTGGTGGCACCGGCGAGTGTCGGCGCCGCCGACGCGATGGTGAACACCCGCCCATAGATGGCCGGGTTCAGCACGAATCCAGCGATCCCGAGGAGGAAGACGAGGGGGACGACGGCCAGCGCATGCCGGGCCAGGAGCGCGAGCAGGACAGAACTGGCCAATATCCCGAGCGCTCCGGCCAGGAGCGCCTGAAAGGGCCGCCTGTCGGCGATCCGGCCTCCGATGGACAGGCCGGTGAAGGCACCCACGCCGAACAGCGCGAGGATCCCGGGAACCCACACGCCGGGGATACCGGTGACATCGGTCAGGAACGCCGCGAGGTAGTTGAACGAGATCATGTAGGCGGCGGTGCTCAGGACGGTGACGGTGTAGACGACCCACAGCTGTGGTCGCCTCATGGTGCGAAGCTCACGCCGCACGCTGGGCTCGGGTCCCGAGCCGGTCGCCGGCATCGCCAGCACGCTCGAGATCGCACCGACGGCGGTCAGGGCGACCACGCCCCAGAAGCCGCTCCGCCATCCGGTGAAGTGACTGAGCAGCGCGCCGGCCGGGCCCCCGGCGATCATCGCCAGGCTGAGACCGCTGACCACGACGCCGGAGGCGCGTGCGGTGCGATCGGGCGGGACGAGACTGACCGCGGTGACCGCTGCGACCGCCCAGTACCCCGCATAGGCGAGACCGCAGACGAAGCGGGTGGCCAGGAGCACGCCGTAACTCCCGGTCACAAGGCCGCTCGCCACCGCGAGGGCGAACACCGCCTGAGTGGCCACGAGCGTGGTCCGTCGCGGCCAGCGCAACGTCATGATGGCGAAAGGAGGCCCACCGACCACGACACCGGCGGCGAACGCCGAGATCAGCGCGCCGGCGGAGGAGAGGGTGATCTGAAGGTCATCGGCGATCGCCGGCAGGACGCCGGCCAGCAGGAACTCCGCGCTGCCCATCGCGAACAGGCTGAACGCGAGCAGGTAGACGCCGAGCGGCAGTCTCGCGCGAGAGACCGGCACCTGCTGCTGTGCGGTGTCGACGCTCACCGGCCATCACCTCTTACGGTCGCGGTGCGGTCGGTGGCGACCCAGCCGTTGCCGTCCTCGGCACAGCCCAGGTGGGTCAGCAACTCATCGCGCGGGCCGCGCGCCTCCAGCCTCTCTCGGTCCTGCGCCGTCAACTCGAGGGTGTGGGGGAAGAAGACGACGTCGTCGCTCCACGCGCGCAGGAGCAGAGCCTGGTGCACCGCGCCTGGATGGGTGCCGAGGACGGCGAGCGGCTGGTCACGTACTTCATAGGCGTGGCAGTAGGGGCAGTGCAGTAGATCCTTGCCCCACCGTTCGCGCGCGCCGGGGATGCCGGGCAGTTCGTCGCGCAGCCCGGTCGCGACCAGGACGCGGCGGACCCGGCCCAGAAGCAGGGCGGCGTTCAGGCCGGCCGCTCCGGCGCCGACCGCCACCACGTCGTAAGTCCCGTCGTCGGCGGCGCGCGGCGGGCCACCGTTCGGGTCGTTCTTCGCCTGGATCACGGCGATCACCTCCGCGCCCGATGGTGTGCGCCCCGGTGGGGAATCAGCAACTTCCGTTGCTGATTCTGGGACGCAGGAGGTGAAATGATCGGCATGGACGAGCAATCCCCGATCGCCACCGCGCTGGCCCAGGTCGGTCCCCGCCTCAAGCGCATCCGCACCGAACGCGGCGTGAGCCTGTCCGCGCTGGCCGAGGCCACCGGCATCTCCAAGAGCACGCTTTCCAGGCTGGAGACGGGACAGCGCCGCCCCAGCCTGGAACTCCTGCTGCCCATCGCGCAGGCGCATCAGGTTCCGCTGGACGAACTGGTCGGGGCGCCCGAGGTCGGCGATCCCCGGATCCGCTCGAAGCCCCGCGTCCGCAACGGCCGCACGGTGATCCCGCTGACCCCGCATCCGGGACCGCTGCAAGCCTGGAAGTCGATCATCCCCGCTGAGCAGAACCGGCCCGAGCTCTGCACCCACGAGGGCTACGAGTGGCTCTACGTGCTGTCCGGACGCCTGCGGCTCATGGTGGCCGATCATGACATGACCCTGGGGCCAGGTGAGGCTGCCGAGTTCGACACCCGCCTGCCTCACTGGTTCGGGCCCACCGGCGAGTCTGCTGTTGAGGTCCTCAACCTGTTCGGTCCTCAAGGAGAACGCATGCACATCCGCGCCAGACCACGTCCCCGGCAGGAACCGGCGTCCTGAGCGGACAACACCTTTACCGGCTGTCCCCGAGGTCCCGAGCAGGCGGGCTCGTACGCGCACGCGACGCGCACGAGCCGCACCTCATCACAGGATCATCCGGAGGTCAGCCGAAGAGCCTGGCCGACATCCACCCCGGCGTGCCGGGAAGCGGTCTGACGGGCTCATGGAGCGTCTGGACCTCGGCGGGCGGGACGGCCGGGCAGCGGGCGCCCGGCGCAGGCAGGGTGCGCGAGATCAGGTAGGCGTCGATGGCCTCGGTGGCGCACGTGCTGCGGGTGTAGACGATGTGGCCCCAGCCCTCGTACGTGAGCAGCCGGCCCGAGCGGCCCAGCTGGCCGGTGGTGCTCAGCGCCCACGGGTACACGGTGGCCGGGTCGTGCAGGGAGTTGACCACCAGCACCGGCGTGCCCGTACGGACCTTCAGGCGGTGTTGCGGGTTGGGGATCGGGCCGGGCTGCCCGAGACACGAGACGACCGGGCCGAGCGCCAGAGAGCTGTAGCGCATGTCGGGCGCGATCTTCGCCAGCCGGCGCAGGTGCCTGGCGTACTCCTTGTAGTCGCGGATGGGCAGCCGGAAGTCCAGGCAGAAGATCTGGAACGGGTTGGGGCTGACCTCCTGCGTCGTGTCGGCCGCCATGGGGAGAGCAGCCATGGACAGAGGTGCCATGGACAGGGCGCCCGGGCTCGGGGCACGGCCGCTGTCGAGATCGGCGAGCAGCTGGGAGAACGACTGCCAGTCGCGCGGATCGTAGAAGTGGCCCACGGCGGCGCCGATGAGCATGGGCGCGGTCACCTGGGTGCCGGGCTCCTCCGGCACGTGCAGCTCGCCGCGGTCGGCGCGGGCCAGCAGGTCTCTCCAGAGCGCGCGGACGTCCTTCCCGTGCTGCAGGCAGCGGCTGTCCCGGTCGCACCAGGCCACGAACTCGTTGAAGGCGTCCTGCGCGCCCCAGGTCTCGGTGTCCATGAAGCCCTGCGTGCCCAGACTGTGGTCCATCGTGCTGTCGAGGACGAAGGCACGGACCCGCTGCGGGTAGCGCTCGGCGTACAACTGGCCGAGGAGGGTGCCGTAGGAACCGCCCCAGAAGGTCAGCTGCTCCTCGCCGAGCGCGGCGCGGAAGGCGTCCAGGTCGGCCGCGGTGCTGAGGGAGTCGACGTGGTCGAAGAGCGGGCCGGTGCGAGCCCGGCAGTCGGCACGCAGGCGCTCGTTGTACTCCAACGCCCGGTCGAAGTCGGCCTGGCTCTTGAAGATCGGGCCCGGGGCCTGCAAGAGCAGGTCGGTGGAGCAGACCACGGGGTGGCTCCGGTTCGTGCCGCGCGGGTCGAGGCTGACGATGTCGAAGCGGCGCACGACCTCGGGGCTGAGCATCCGTGTGCTCTGGAGGACCAGGTTCACCCCCGAACCACCGGGGCCGCCCGCCCCCAGGACGAGCGCACCGATCCTGGCGGCCGGATCGGCGGCCTTGCGGCGGGCGACGCCCACGGTGAACGTGCCGTTCGCCGGTCGGTTCCACTCGATCGGTACGGCGAGCGTCCCGCATTCCACGGCCGGATCTTCCTGGCAGGGTGCCCAGGAGATCGGGTCCGGGGTGGCCGGCGTCGCGGCCGCGGCCATCGGGGTGAGGAGGGAGAGAGGGGCAATGAGCCCGAAGAGTAATGCGGAGAATCTTCGCATGAACCGATCTTCAACCGGCTCCGGGCGGCTGAAAATCCGGCGTAAGTAGGGATTGTCGGGTCCTTCGGGAGGAGGACGGCAGTGGGCCTCTGGTCCTAACCGCGCAGGGCTTGCCCGGGCTGGACAGTCGCATGAGGACGAGCAATGGCCGTCCTGCCTTAGCGATGCTAAGTTCGCCTTAGCATCGCTAAGGAGGTAGCTGGTGATCAAGGTGATGACGGCCGACGGCACCGAGGCGCGGGCCGTTGACGAAGGACGGGGCCCGATCGTGCTCGTTCTCCACCCCGGCCTCGACGACGGCTCGTCCTGGCGGGAGGTGGCCGCCCGGCTGACCGCGCGCCACCGCGTCGTGCGGTTGCACCGGCGCCGGTACCGGCTCGATGTCGACGGCGCCTCCTGCACGGTCGCTCAGGAGGTCGAGCACGTCCTGGCGGTGGTGGCGGCGCTGGGCGGCGGGCCGATGGTGCTCGTCGGGCACTCCTCGGGTGCCGTGATCGCGCTGGAGACCCTGGTGGCCGAGCCGTCGGCGTTCGCGGGTGCGGTCCTGTACGAGCCGCCCACGGTGATCGGGGCGCCGCTCGGCGGGCCGCACGGTGAGGTCCACGCGCGGGCCCGGGCGGCGATCGCGGCCGGTCGGCCGGGGAAGGCGTTACGCGGTTTCCTGCGGGGCTCCGTGCGGGTTCCCGCGTGGGTGGCGTTCCTGGCCGGGGTGTTCGGGACGGTGGTGCCGAGGATGCGGGCGCTCGTTCCGTCGCAGATCGAGGACAACGCGGGCATGGACTCGCTCGGGGTCCGGCTCGACGCCTACGCGGGGATCGAGGTGCCGACCGTGCTGCTCGGTGGCGATCGCAGCCCGGCGCATCTCGGGGAGAGGCTCGACGCGCTGGAGCGGGTGATGCCACGGGTGGAGCGGGTGGTGCTGCGCGGTCAGGGGCACGCCGCCCAGGTCAGGGCTCCCGGTCAGGTCGCCGCCGTCATCGAGCCCTTCGCCGCGAAGGTTCTCGGCCGGGCCGGCCAGTGAGGGTCAGTTCCTCCGTGCCGCCCGGTGGAGCCGCAGCAGGGCACGCAGCGCGGCCAGGCTGGGCCGGGTGAGCCGGATGTCGCCGTGAGTGGCGGTCCAGCCTGAGTGGTCCCGCTGGAACGACCACCCGGGGAACTCCCGCGTCGCCTCCTGGAGCAGTCGTTCCATGACGAAATCGGCACTCGGCGCACTGGTCATGAGCACAGCGTGGCACCTCGGACCCGCTCCGTGACGAACTCGAGCAAGAGATCTCCCTGTTCGCCCCGACCGAACTACTAGTTCGCGATGTCGTGGCGTTCGGCGAGATGGCGGACCTCCGGCGCCCACGACGGCCGCGCCCGGCGGGCCAGCGAGCGCACCATCTCCCGAAGCAGGAGCTTGTGGTCCAGCTCCGCGGGCGACTCCCGCTCGATCCGCAGCAGGTGGAGCAGGCTGGCGGCGTCGTCGCCCACGTCCTCGCAGGCGCGGGCCACCTGGCTCAGGTGAGTGGTGCGCCGCTCGATGGAGGGCGTGCGCCGCAGGTCGATGTCGTCGGCGATCTGCAGCACCGCCTCCGGGCGGCCGAGGTCGCTCTCGATGCTGGCCATGTGGATGGCGACGTTGGTGGGCCCGAAGAAGGCCAGGTCGTAGACGTCGGACGCGTCGTCCACGCGCTGCGCCAGCTGCGCCGCGGGCCCGCGTACGCGCTCCCTGGCCTCGTCGTCGTTGCCCCCGCGGGCCGCGCTGACCGCGGCGAGCAGGTGCAGCGCGCCGAGCGCCTTGATGTGGCGGTCGTCGCCGTCGGCGACGTGCGGCTCCAGGATCTCGAGACCGCGCCGGGCGACGTCGTACGCGATCTGGTGCATGTCGTCCGACAGCATCGACTGTCCCAGATTCCAGTACGCCCACGCGCGGATCAGCGGATCCGCCGTCTCCTCGGCGAAGCGCATGGCACGGTCGGCCGCGAGATGGGCGAGGTCCACCCGGCGCAGGTGCTTGAGCACGCCCCTGGCCAGCATGTACGCGTCGGATGCCACGCTGTGCGCCCGTGGTGTGCCCTCGAGCGCGAGGTTCTCGGCGTCGGAGATCAGGGACGGCAGGGCGGACATCAGGATGGAGTAGCGGTGCGTCGAGGTGAACCAGGCGTTGCGCGCCGACGCCACCCGTTCGGCGAGCTGGTCGGCGTCCGGCGGCTCGATGTCGGGCGCCAGCGAGCGGCAGGTGAACAGGGCGCGCTCGATGTCGCTGATCTGCGGCCTGCTGGGCTCGTGGGAGTCGCGCGGCGCCTCGCCCAGGAGCACGGCCGTGCGCACGCCCAGCACTTTGGCGATCTCCCGGAGGAGGGGGAGCGAGGGTGTCCGCTTGCCGTGCTCGATCAGCTCGATGTGCCTGGGGGTGCAGCCGGACTGGGTCGCCAGCGCGGTGGTGCTCATGCCTCTTCGTTCGCGCTGGAGCCGGATCATCTGCCCGGTGCTGATTTCGGCCATGGGCGTGGCGCCTCCTGGGTCGGTCCCGACGTCACATCAGGCTAGGGCTCCAGAAGATCGCCTGCCATGGATTCAGCCCTGCTCAGGGGAGCTGCCGCGGCGCGCGTGGTGCTCCAGCAGGCGGGCCAGGAATCCCGAGAACTGTTCGCGTTCCGGTCGGCTCAAAGGGGCCAGAACCTCGTCCTGAAGGTCCGCGATGAGTTCCTGGAGTCGTCGTACCTGACCGAGGCCCTCCGGGGTGAGGGTGATGACGTTGCGGCGGCGGTCGGCGGGGTCCGGGGCGCGCTCCACGAACCCGCGCTCCGCCAGCTCGTTGATGACGGCGACCAGGTCGCTGCGGTAGATGCCGGTGCGCTTGCTCAGCTCGGCCTGGCTGGCCGGGCCGGCCTCGCGGAGCGCGACGAGCGCGGCGTAGTGCCACTTGCGGGCGTCGGCGCGGGCCAGGCCCTCGCTCACCAGCCGGTCGGCGTGCATGGCGACCCCCGCCAGCATCCTGCTCGGCAGGAGGCGCAGCGAGGCCGGAGTGGCTGGCGTGTCATCCGTCATGCTCATGCCCCCGATCCTAGTCGCTTGCGTTAGTGGCACTAACGATGTAGTTTCGTTAGTGCGACGAACGTTAGTGACACTTACGAAATGAGGGATCGTCATGCCCGAGATCGGCGTGCTCGACTCGACCATGTACTACGAGGACTCCAGCGGCTCCGGCCTGCCCTTCGTGTTCCTGCACGGGAACCCGGCCTCCTCCCACGCGTGGCGGAAGGTGCTGGCGGAGATGGAGGGCCGGCTGCTGGCTCCCGACCTCATCGGCATGGGGCGCTCCGGGAAGCCGGACCTCCCGTACCGGTTTGCCGACCACGCCCGCTACCTCGACGCCTGGTTCGACGCGCTCGGGCTGGAGGAGGTGGTGCTGGTGGGGCACGACTGGGGCGGCGCACTCGGCTTCGACTGGGCGGCCCGGCATCCGGAGCGGGTGCGTGGCGTCGCGTTCATGGAGACCTTCGTCCGCCCGCTGAGCTGGAGTGACCTGGGCGAAGCCCCGCGCGCCCGCGCCGAGTTGATCAGGAGTGTCAAGGGTGAGTCGCTGGTGCTCGACCAGAACTTCCTCGTGGAGACCGCGTTCACGGGCGGGGTGCTGACGAGCTTGAGCGAGGAGGAGCGGCGGCCTTACCTGGCGCCGTACCCCACCAGGGAGAGCCGGCGGCCGCTGCTGGAGTGGGCGCGGTCGGCTCCGCTCGACGGGGAGCCCGCCGACGTGGCCGATCGGATGGAGGGATACGGGAAGTGGCTGGCAGGCAGCTTCGAGGTGCCCAAGCTGCTGCTCACGTTCGACTCCTCGCCGACGTTGCTGATCGGTGAGGAGCTGGCGGCCTGGTGCGCGGAGAACATCGCCGCCCTCGAGGCCGAGCACTGCGGGCCGGCCGGCCACCACGCGCAGGAGGACCGCCCCGAGGCCATCGCGGCCGCGCTCCGCGACTGGGCGGCGCGCCACCGGCTGCGGTAGGGCTGATCAGCGGAAGTGGCGGCGGCCGACGTGGGAGAGGACCTTGCGAAGCGCGTCGGCCGCCTCGCGCACGACCTCGTCCGGGATCCCGGCCGCCACGTCGCCGTGGGCCCGCCCGGCGGCGTCCAGCGCGGCGTCGGCCACCCGCCGTCCCTCGTCCGTGAGCTGGACCCAGCGGCTGCGCGCGTCGCCCGGGTTGGCCTCGCGCTCGACGTATCCCGCCGCCGTCAGGCGCTGCAGCACGTTGCTGATCCCGCCGGAGGTGTAGAAGAGCGCCTTCGTCAGCTCGCTCGGCTTCATCCGGTGCGGCGGCTCCACCCGGCTCAGCGCGGCCAGCACGTCGAACTCGGCGTACGTCAGCCCCAGCTCGGCCAGCTCGGCCTTGACCGCCTGCTCGAAGGCCAGATGGAGCCGCGACATCCGCTTGCCCAGCTCCAGGGCGGCGATGAGGGACGGCGACAGCCCTGCTTGCTCCCACCGAGGGACCATCGCGTCGATCTCATCGGGTTTCACGCCATCGAGCATACCGAGCAGCAGGTTGCTTTTAAAAAAGCTTTTCTTTAAGCTTTCTGCCATGACATCCACCACTCTGATCAAGAACGGCGTCGTCGTCGACACCGAGCCCGAGCCCGTCGTGCTGGGCCGGGTGGACGTGCGCATCGAGCACGGCGTCATCGCCGAAGTGGGTCCCGACCTGCCCGAGGCGCCGGGGGCGGAGGTGATCGACGCGACGGGGCGGATCGTGCTCCCCGGGTTCGTGGACACCCACCGCCACACCTGGCAGGCCGGCATCAGGGCCGTCGCGCCCGACATCGCGTTCGACGGCTACCTGCGCCGGATCCTCAACGAGCTCGCGCCCCGCTACCGCCCCGAGGACGTCTACGCGGGCAACCTGGCGGGCGCGCTGGAGTGCCTGGACGCGGGTGTCACCACGCTGCTCGACTGGTCGCACATCCAGTTCAGCCCCGGCCACACCGACGCCACCGTGCGGGCGCTGCGCGAGTCCGGGATCAGGGCCGTGTTCGGCTACTGCCACGGCGGTGCTCCCGGCGAGCTGGCCAAGGAGACCAGGAGGGTGCACGACCTGCTCTCCGGCGACTCCGGGCCGGTCACGATGGCGTTGGCCGCCCTCGGTCCGGAGATCGCGGGGGAGGAGCGGGCGCTGGAGGAGTGGCGCGTGGCCGCCGAGCTCGGCCTGCCGGTCACCGCGCACCTGGGCGGTCACGGCCCCGAGAGCGCCGCCAGGGGGCTCGCGTTCCTGGAGTCGAACGGGCTGCTCGCCACTCCGACGACCTTCGTGCACGCGCTGCACTACACCGACGAGGAGTTCAAGCGCATCGCCGCCGCCGGCGGCACCGCCTCGCTCGCGCCCGTGGACGAGATGAACCTGGGGCTCGGCTACCCGGCCGCGGGCCGCGCCAGGGCGGCGGGGGTCCCGACGGGCCTCGGCGCCGACACGGTGGTGTGCTCGCCCGGCGACATGTTCAGCCTGATGCGCACCGTCCACCTGCTCGAACGGGGCCGCCCTGACGGCGCGGGCATGGGCTTCACCACCCGTGACGCGCTGCGCATGGCCACGATCGAGGGCGCGGAGGTGCTCGGACTGGCGGAGGTCATCGGCTCGCTGCGGCCGGGCAAGCAGGCCGACCTGGTGCTGCTGCGTACGGACACCCTCGGCATGGCCGCCGCCCACGACCCGATCGGCGCCGTCGTGCTGAACGCCGACACCGGCTCGGTGGACACCGTTCTGGTCGCGGGGCGTGTGGTCAAGCGTGGCGGGCAGTTGCTCCACCACGACCTGGCGGCGGTCGTGACGGCTCTTGCAGAATCGGCGGGTGCGGTCGTGGATTCGTGATCGCCGGGTAGGGGGTGGCCGGGAGGCGTGATGGCGAGCTTGATGGGGCGGATCGAGGCGATCAAGGCATGGGGACTCCGCAGGGTGGACTCATGGCGGGTCCGCAGGCTGTGGCTCGACCATCTGATCAGAGCGGTCCAGCGCTATCAGCTCCAGGGGGGCGACCGGCTGGCGGGCGGGGTCACGTACTTCGCCTTCCTGTCGTTCTTCCCGCTGGTCTCCCTCTCGTACGCGGTGCTCGGGTTCGTGGTGGCGACCAGCGAGGCCACCAGGAAGGCCCTGGAGCAGGCCATCGTCGAACGGCTGCCCGGCATCGCCACCCAGCTCAACCTCGAGGCCATCGGCAGGGCCAAGGAGACCGCCGGGATCATCGGTCTGCTCGGTCTCCTCTATGCCGGGCTCGGCGCCCTCGACGCGCTGCGCGAGGCGTTGCGCGAGATGTCGATGACCACCACGCCGCCGCTCAACTTCTTCCTCGCCAAGCTGCGCGACCTGGCCTCGCTCATCCTGATCGGGGTGACGATGATCGCGTCCGTGCTGGTCGCGGGGTTCGCCACCACGGCCACGGACAAGGTCATGCACTTCGTCTTCGGCGGCGAGTCGACGCTGGCCGGCTACGGGCTGCGGGCCGCGGGCGTGGCGGCGAGCGTGGGGGCCGACTGGCTGCTGTTCCTGATCCTGCTGGGGTGGGTGGCCAGGCCGACCCGGCCGTTCCGGACGATCGCCAAGGGGGCACTGCTGGGGGCGATCGGGTTCGGGCTGCTCAAGCAGGTGGCGACGCTGCTGCTCGGGCAGACGCTGAGCAACCCGATCTACGGCACGTTCGCCGTCATCGTCGGCCTGCTCCTGTGGATGAACTTCTCGGCCAGGCTGATGCTCTATGTCGCCGCCTGGACGGACACCGCCGGCTACTGCCCCCCGCCGGCCCCGACTCCGATCCCGTACTCGGGCGCACGGCCGGGAGAGGCGCCCGAGGCGGGCGAGGCCTGCGGCCCGGACCGGACGCCGGGCACACGCGCCCGCCCGGCCGGCTCAGACGCGTGACCCGCCACAGCGGCGGATGTCGTACCGGAGCTCAGACGCGTGACCCGCCACGGCGGCGGATGTCGTACCGGAGCTCAGCCGCGTGACCCGCCACGGCGACGGCGGCGGATGCCGTACCCGAGCCAGATCAGCCCGAACAGCAGACCTCCGCCGATCACGACGGACCCGATCAGCTTGGTGGAGTCGCTCTGCTTGCGGCCGGCGGTGTCCAGCAGCGGCGGCTGGGCGACCGGCGTGACGTGCGAGGCCGGCGCCGAAGCCCGCGGCGCGGCCTGAGGGTCGGGGAGCGGGTCCACGAGCTTCCCGACCGGCGTGACCTTGCCCCTGACCGAGAAGCCCCAGTCGAGCAGCTTGGCCACCTCGTCCCAGAAGTAGCCCTCGTGCCGCATGATGCTCACGACGATCGTGTGCCCGTCGCGGGTCGCCGCGCCGACGAAGCTGCCCAGGGCCTTCGAGGTCCAGCCGTTCTTGATGCCGATCATGCCCTTGTAGCGCCAGAGCAGCTTGTTGTGGTTGCTGATCTCGTAGTGGCCCTTGGGGGCGGGGAAGTTGGCGGTCTTGGTGCTGATGTATCCCCGGAACGCGGGGTTGGCGAGGCCGGCCCGGGCGATCAGCGCCAGGTCGTACGCCGAGCTGCTCTGCCCGGGCTTGTCCAGCCCGCTGGGCGTCTTGGCCACCGTGTCGTACGCCTGCAGCCGCTTGGCCTCGGCGTTCATGTCGCTCATGGTCCTGGCCAGGCCGCCGTTCGTCTCGGCCAGCGCCATCGCCGCGTCGTTGCCCGACGACATCAGCAGCGCCCTGAACAGGTCGTCGACCTTGTACGTCGTCTTGGGCGACAGGCCGACCGCCGTGCCCTCCTGGTTGCAGGCGTTCTCGCTCGGCCGGACCCTGCGGTTCTTGTCCAGCTTGGGGATGAGGGTGACCGCGGTCAGCGTCTTGAGCGTGCTGGCCGGCAGGTAGCGCCCGTGGGCGTCCTTGGCCGCGAGCACATCACCGGTGTCTACGTCCGCGATGACGAACGACGTAGCCTCGTTCTTGGGCGGCTTCTTGACACCTTCGGGCGCCACCAGACCGTGGCTGCCCAGCGCGTCGCCGCCGACGGGTGTCGATGGCGCGGCATATGCGGTCCCGCCGGTGAGCGAGACCGAGGCGATGAGTGCCGTGACCGGCACGAGTTTCGTCCACATGGCGATCTCAGCGTAGCTTCGAGTGAATGCCCATGTGGCGACACATCCCCTGAAGATCCACCTTTGATGCTAGAGAGGCACAGATGTCGCGAAAGATCGCCGCATTCCTCATCATTCTCGGCGTATTTATGATCTTTGAATGGGTGAACCTGGGTTTTAACTTGGCCGACGGGCATCCGACCAGCTTCTACGTGGTGCACGGCATCCTGATCGCGGTGAACGTCGTTCTCGCCGTCGTGTTGGGGATCATCGGCTGGCGCGGCCTCCGAGGGGCCGCGAGGCAGGGCGGGCCCGTCACGGGCCGCACAGGAGACGCCGGGTGAGGGCGTGCAGCTCGTCTGCCTCCTCGCGTGAGTCGCCTATCGACGTGAAGCCCAGCTTGCCGTGCTCGGGGATGGCCCCGAGCAGGTGGAACACGTTCCCGGTACGCCGCTCGGCGTCGAAGCCGACCCCGAGCCGCTCCGCCATGCGCACGACCTCGCCGGCGGTGCGCCCGCGCAGGCAGGAGGAGGAGCAGTTGTCCGTCGCGGTGTAGAACTTCGGCTGATTTCCGGTCATGAGCAGGCCGGTGGCCGGATCGTACGAGGCCCCGGTCGTCAGCACGGCCGCGCCGAACGGATGTGTGGTGCCGCCGATGCGCAGGTTGATCTCGCACAGCAGCGCCGCGTACCCGGCGTCGGCCTTCAGCGCGAAGAAGTCCATGCCGAACAGTCCCACCACGCCGCGGTCTGCCAGGACGCGCGCGATCCGCTCGGCCGACGCGCCCACCTCGGCGCGGTACTCGGGCGCGGCGGGGAACGTGCAGCCCTGGTAGACGTGGCCGTTGGGCCCGCCGAGCACCTGGTCGTGCGTGGCCAGGACCTGCGCGTCACCACGGGGCGTGATGCAGGCCAGCGCGCTCGGGTAGTACAGCGGCCGGTGCTCGATGAACTCCTCGACCACCGCGCCGCGCTCCCGGATCTTCGCGGTGAAGCTGGCCCAGGTCTCGCCCGCCGCCGAGAAGCTGGTCTGCGACCTGTCGGCCTTGGTGACGATCACGTTGCCGAGCCCGGAGTAGCCGTCGTTCAGCTTGACGATCACCCGCTCGCCGGGCAGGGCCTCGATCGCCTCCTCGATCTCGAGTGCGTTCCGCACGTCGCCGAAGCCGCGCGCCATCGGCACGCCGGCCTCGTGGCCGACCTCGCGCGCCCCGCTCTTGGAGCCGTAATAGGCCAGGGAGGTGGCGGGACCGTAGAGGGGGACGTTGAGTAACGAGGCGAGCTCCTCCTCGAGCTCGCTCAGGACGAACGGCACCAGCCAGGCATCGCCTTCGATGGCGCCGCGCAGCTGCTCCAGCGCGTCGGGACGGGCGAGCAGGGACCTGGTCAGCGGTTGGGACCAGGGGTCGTCGAGGCTGATCAGCGTGAGCCGCTTGGCGGCGTCATCCGGATCGGGGAGGAACGCGAGGTAGTAGTCGATGACGTCGGGATCGATGGGGGCCGAGGAGAGATAGACCACCTTGACCCCGGGTTCGCGGAGGGTGAGCAGCAGGAACAGCAGGCGTTCCTCGTACGATCTGGCTGCCGTGATCCGGCGGAGCTCATCCTGCGGAAGGGAGAGCGAGGGTACGACCACCATGGTCCCCTCGCTCGGCTCGAAGATGCTCAAGCTGGCATACTTCTCCCCGAACGGGATATTAGTGATCATATTGCGAGTGAAACACGCATTCTTCTCAAATGCAGCCATCGCCGAAGTGTGATGACCATGACAGAAGGTGACAGGATTCGGAATCGCCGACCACGTTTGGAAGTGGCGACATCGGGTCACGATCTACTGATCCGTTGTAACTATTTGTGGATCACGCGCGTGCTCACGGAGCGTGGTCACCCCCGGTTTAGGGGCCATGCTGGGGGGAGTTTTTGGCATATCCCTCGCCGAGAACTCTCGTGGGGGCGATAAAGTCGAAGCATCGCCATCGGGCTCACGGCCGACCGCTGTGCTCCCGGGCTGCAGCGGCACTCGCGCCTGACGACGCGCTGGCCCATGCTGACGATCTCGCGCACCCCTACCAGGTGGGTGTGCTTTTTGATTCGCCGAGCGGCCGCTCGACCGGGGGGCCACGGCGGACGGATGAGCTTCCACAGCGCACGAGCCGCGGTGGTCAGACATATTGGGACGCGCGGTATGGACGGGATGGTGACATATGAGGGGACGTGAGCTGCGGGGCGAACTCGACGCGTTCCTGGCGGAGACCGAGCAGGATCTCGTGGCGTTTCGCCGCGACATCCACATGCACCCCGAGCTGGCCTTCGCCGAATATCGCACGACGCAGCGGATCGCCGAGCGGCTCACCGCCGCCGGCCTGGCCCCTTCTGTGCTCCCGCGCGGCACCGGCCTGATCTGTGACGTGGGGAGCGGCGACGGCCCGACGATCGCGCTGCGCGCCGACATCGACGCGCTGCCCCTGCAGGACGAGAAGGACGTCCCGTACCGCTCGACCGTGGCGGGCGCCTGCCACGCCTGTGGCCACGACGTGCACACCACGGTCCTGCTCGGCACCTCGCTCTTCCTCGCGCAGCAGGCCGCGGCGGGGCTGCTGCCCGGCCGCGTGCGCCTGATCTTCCAGCCCGCCGAGGAGCTGCCCGGCGGCGCGCTCGAGGTCATGGCGCAGGGTGGCATCAGCGGCGTCGACCGCATCTTCGGCCTCCACTGCGATCCGCGGGTGGACGTCGGCCAGCTCGGGCTCAAGCCCGGCCCGATCACCTCGGCCTGCGACAGGCTGACCGTCAGGGTCTCGGGTCCCGGCGGCCACACCGCCCGGCCGCACCTGACGGCCGACCTGGTCTTCGCCCTGGCCAAGATCCTCACCGAGCTGCCCGCCGCCCTGTCGCGCCGGGTCGACCCGCGTTCCTCGCTCAGCCTCGTCTGGGGCAGGGTCGAGGCCGGCACGGCGGCCAACGCGATCCCCGACGACGGCGTCGCCGAGGGCACCGTCCGCTGCCTCGACGAGAACGCCTGGCACGCCGCGCCCGACCTGATCAAGTCGCTCCTGGAGTCGGTGGCCGGCGCCTACGGCGTGGAGGCCACGATGGACTACGCGCGCGGCGTGCCGCCGGTGGTCAACGACGAGGTCAGCGTCGAGATGCTGACCGAGGCCGCCGAGCGCGCGCTGGGCGCGGGCGCCGTGGTCCCGACCCAGCAGTCGCTGGGCGGCGAGGACTTCGCGTGGTACCTCGAGTCGATCCCCGGCGCGTTCGCCCGGCTGGGCACGCGTTCGCCGGGCGGCATGACGTACGACATCCACCAGGGCACGTTCGACATCGACGAGAAGGCGATCGCGATGGGCGTGCGGGTCATGGCCGCCACGGCGCTGACGGCGCTGTGGGAGGTCGGCCCGCTCGACCCGGTCACCACCGCGCTGGCCTGAGCCCACGTCTCACCGCTCCCCGCCGAAGTGCGGCGGGGAGCGTGTGAGCCACGGTCAGCCGATCATGCGGCTGACCGTGACGAAGCGGCCTAGAGCTGCGGCATCCTGCCGAGGACCACGGGCAGGCGCAGCGACGACCGCCCCGGTGAGACCGTGATCCTGGTGCCCGGCGGGTAGCGCAGGGTGTAGTCGTGGTCGGTCGAGATGATCACCAGGCCCAGCCGGTGGCCCTTCTTGACCAGGTAGTCCGTCGGCTGGAAGTCCCACGTGAAGGTGTACTCCTTGCCGGGCCGGAGGGCCTCCGTCCGGTCCGGGCGGTGCCGGTTGCGGACGTCGAGCCAGCCCCTCGTGACGATCTTGTACGGGGTCGTGGCCGTGCCGAGCCTCCTGAGCGTCGTGCAGCCCGTGTCACCCGGGATGCCCTGGCCGTAGCAGTAGGTCTCGCCCGTCGAGAGCAGCGTGCCGTTCGCGCGGACGTCCGTGCCGTAGTCCACCAGCAACGCCGTCAGGTACGGTGACGCGCCGTCCTTCAGCGAGGCCCGCACCGACACCGTGGGCGTGCCGGAGATCCGCACGTCGGCGGGCAGGTCGCCGGTCAGGTAGGCCAGCCGGTTCGGATCGACCCCCGTGGCCTCCACCAGCTGCTCGGCCGTCCTGTCCTTCTGGTCGGTGAACGTCTCCTTGGCCGACAGCGGATTCGGCGCAAGCCCCAGCTTCGAGCCGGAGCCGAGCCAGAGAGGCACCGTGGCCGAGCCGGGCAGCGGCCAGGAGGCGTGCCGGTCCCACTGGCCGGGCGCGATCTCCACGTCCGCCTGCGGCTCGCGCATGATGCCCGAGTCGATCCCGTACAGCCAGTAGTCGAACCAGCCGTGCAGCTGGCGCAGCCACTCGGCCGTGCGGAAGTTGAACGGGCTCATGTGGGTCCCCTGGTGCAGCCAGATCTTGCGCGGGACGTGCCGCTTGGCCAGGGCGTACCACCACTGCGCGAACTGCTTGGTCTTGACGTTCCAGTCGTTGAGCCCGTGCACGAGGAAGACGCTGGCCTTGACCTTGCCGACGTCGTTCAGGTAGTTGCGGGCGTCCCAGAAGGCGCTGTAGTCGCCGGTGACGCGGTCCTGGGCCGTGGTGATCCCGTCGATCAGGGCGCCGCAGGCGTTCTGGCCGTTCTCCCTGGTCAGGACGTACTTGGCGAGCACGTCCAGGTCCTCGCCCTGGAACCCGCCGGGGGCGAGGACGCCGCCGTTGGCGCGGTAGTAGTCGTACCAGCTGGAGATCGACGCGATCGGGACGATCGTCTTCAGGCCCTCGACGCCGGTCGTGGCGACCGCGTTGGGCAGCGTGCCGTTGTACGAGACGCCGATCATGCCGACCTTGCCCGTGGACCAGGTGGCCTCGACGGGTTTCCCGTCGGCGTCGAAGCCCTTGGCGCGGCCGTTCAGCCAGTCGATCGCGGCCTTCGGCCCGGCCGTCTCGTTGCGGTCGCCCGAGGTGGGGCAGCCGGTGGCGCGGCCGCTGCCGAGGTTCTCCACCAGCGCGACGGCGTACCCGCGGGGCAGGAAGTAGTTGTCGTAGTAGCCGTCGAACGGCTCGGCGGCCATCTTGTCCGCCATCGCGGTCATGGCGGGCAGCGGATGGCCGGTCGCGTCCACGTCCACGGGGTGGTTGGCGACGTCGTTGCCGCCCGCGAAGTACGGGCTGGCCTCCATGATGACCGGGACCTTCAGCCCCTGGTCGGTCTCCTTGGGCCGCAGGATGTCCACGGCGACCCGGTCGGGCCGGCCGTCGTTGTCGCTGTCGGTCCCCTCGACCTCGACGAACACCGTCTGCTTGACGGCGTCCGCGCGGGAGAAGACGGGCTGGGTGGCGTTGTTCTCGATCCTGACGGCCGGGGTGTCGGCCGTGGCGGGTGCGGTGCCGCTCAGGGCCACGACGAGCAGTGCGGCCACGGGCATGGATAAGGCCTTCCAAGGGTGCATTCAGCGCTCCGAGATAAGACTTCCACCGTCTGTCGGAATCTCCGTCATGATCCGGCCGGGCACAAGAGGTCAAAGTTGGGCAAATCTTTCTTGGTGTGGTGATAGGTGTCCGAATCGTGCCTCAGGTCACGGACGCGAGTGATGTCGATAACGGAGCGGTTTCGACCCTGTGCGCCAGTTTGGTTCGCCCTGGTCAAGCAACTATCTTCCGTGCAGGTGCCGTACGTTCTTTGGGCCTGACAGCGGCGAGGACGACGGGGAAATGGAAGGGAGTCGCCTTGCTCGGCAAGCGATTCAGCAGGATGGCGATCGGCTCCGTGGCCGGCGTCATGCTCATGGCAGCGGCGGCCTGCGGCGGCAGTGGTGGGGGTACCACGGCCAGCGAGGCGCCCAGTGCCGGCGCCGGCAGTGAGGCGCCGAAGGGCGGCCTCAAGGTGGGTCTGGCGTTCGACGTCGGCGGCCGGGGCGACAAGTCGTTCAACGACGCCGCCTACGCCGGTCTGGAGAAGGCCAAGACGGACCTGAACGCGGACATCAAGGAGCTGAGCCCGGCGGCCGACGGCTCCAACCGCGGCGACCTGCTGCGCCAGCTCGCCGACGCGGGCTACAACCCGATCATCGGCGTCGGCTTCGCGTACGGCGACGACATCAAGAAGACGGCGGCCGAATACCCGGACATCCAGTTCGCGGTCGTGGACTCCGCCTCCAACGGGCCCAACGTGACCGGCCTGCTGTTCGCCGAGGAGCAGGGCTCCTACCTGGCGGGCGTCGCGGCGGCCACCAAGTCCAAGAGCAACCACGTGGGCTTCGTCGGCGGCGTCGAGAACGACCTGATCAAGAAGTTCGAGGCGGGCTTCGTGGCCGGCGTGAAGTCGGTCAAGCCGGACGCCAAGATCGACATCAAGTACCTCACCCCCGACGGTGACTTCTCCGGCTTCAAGGCCCCCGACAAGGGCAAGGTCGCGGCCGAGAAGATGTACCAGGACGGCGCCGACATCGTCTACCACGCCTCCGGCGACTCGGGCCTGGGCGTGTTCCAGGCGGCGGCCGCGGCCAAGAAGAAGGCCATCGGCGTCGACTCCGACCAGCGCCAGACGGTCAAGGAGGCCGACCTGCAGCCGGTCATCATGACCTCGATGCTCAAGCGCGTCGACGTCGGTGTCTTCGAGTTCATCAAGGCCTTCCAGGGCGGCGCCAAGGGCGGCACCAACATCACGTACGACCTCAAGGTCGACGGCGTGGGCCTGTCCACCACCGGCGGCGAGATCGACGACATCAAGGACAAGCTCGACGCGGCAAAGAAGGACATCGTCGACGGCAAAATCACGGTTCCGTCGAAGCCGTAATCGGGGTAGGAGTGACAGCTGAGGGCCCGGAGTCCTTGACTTCGGGCCTTCCGTCTATCCCCCGCCCCCCGCTAGGAGAGGCAATGAGTGCTGACACCCTGGCCACGGTGAAACCCGCCGTAGAGCTGGAGGGCATCACCAAGCGTTTCCCCGGTGTCATCGCGAACCACGACATTCGCATCACCGTCCAGCAGGGCACCGTGCACGCCATCGTCGGGGAGAACGGCGCGGGCAAGTCCACGCTGATGAAGATCCTGTACGGCATGCAGAGGCCGGACGAGGGCACCATCAGGGTCAACGGCGAGGAAGTGAGCTTCCGCACGCCCAGCGACGCCATCGACGTGGGCATCGGCATGGTCCACCAGCACTTCATGCTGGCCGACAACCTGACCGTGCTGGAGAACATCGTCCTCGGCGCCGAGCCGAAGAAGGGCGGCAGGCTCGACACCGCCTCCGCCAGGAAACGCATCACCGAACTCGCCGAGAACCACGGACTACGGGTCGACCCCGACAGGCTCGTGGAGGACCTCGGCGTCGGCGACCGCCAGCGCGTGGAGATCCTCAAGGTCCTCTACCGCGGCGCCCGCATCCTGATCCTCGACGAGCCGACGGCCGTGCTGGTGCCGCAGGAGGTCGAGGAGCTCTTCCAGAACCTGCGCGAGCTCAAGACCGACGGCCTGACGGTCATCTTCATCTCGCACAAGCTCGACGAGGTGCTCGGCATCGCCGACGCGATCACCGTGATCCGGCGCGGCACCACGGTCGCGAGCGTCGACCCCGGCGAGGTCACCGCGCGCCAGCTCGCCGAGCTCATGGTCGGCAGCGAGCTGCCCACGCCCGAGACCCGCGAGTCCACGGTGACCGACGTCGTGACGCTGAAGGTCGAGCACCTCACGGTGGAGGCCGACGGCCACCACCCGGGCGCCGACCTTGGCAAGCTGCGCGAAGAGGGCAAGCGGTTGCTCCTCGACGACGTGTCGTTCGAGATCCACAAGGGCGAGATCCTCGGCATCGCCGGGGTCGAGGGCAACGGACAGTCCGAGCTGATCGAGGCGATCATGGGCATCCGGCCCGCGCACGGCAGCATCGAGCTGGACGGCCAGGACATCAGCGAATGGTCCACGCTCAGGCGCAGGGAGTCCGGCATCGGCTACATCCCGGAGGACCGGCACCGGCAGGGCCTGCTGCTCGAGGCCTCGCTGTGGGAGAACCGCGTGCTCGGCCACCAGACCAGGAAGCCCGCCCGCAACGGCATCTGGATCAACCGCCGAGCCTCGAAGGCCGACACCGAGCGCATCGTCAGGGACTACGACGTACGCACGCCCAGCATCGAGACGCTGGCCCTGGCCCTGTCGGGCGGCAACCAGCAGAAGCTGATCGTGGGCCGAGAGATGAGCGGCGAGCCCAAGTTCCTCATCGCCGCCCACCCCACCCGTGGCGTGGACGTCGGCGCCCAGGCCGCCATCTGGGACCACCTGCGCAGCGCGAGAGCGGCCGGCCTCGCCGTGCTGCTCATCTCGGCCGACCTCGACGAGCTGATCGGCCTGTCCGACACGCTGCGGGTGATCTACCGGGGCCGGCTCGTGGCCGCTCTCGATCCATCCGACGTCACGCCCGAGCGGCTGGGCGGCTACATGACCGGCGCCATCGCCGGAACTGAGGAGACGTGATGCCCGCCGGGCTCAACCGGGCGCTGCTCACCGTGGCGGGCGCCGTCATCGCCATCGTTCTGGCGATCGGGATCTCCAGCGTGGCGATCATCGCGGCGGGCGCCAGCCCGCTGGACGCGTTCGCCTCCTTCTTCAACTTCGGCGAAACGCCACGGGCAGTGGTCAACGGCGTCGCGACGTTCCTCAACCGTGCCGTGCCGCTGTTCATCGCCGGTCTGGCGGTGGCCGTCGGCTTCCGCATGAACCTCTTCAACATCGGCGTGGAGGGCCAGTACCGGCTCGCGGCCATCGTCGCGGCGTACGTGGGCTCGACGTTCACCGCGCCCGCGCCCATCCAGATCGCAGTGATCATTGTGGTGGCGGCGGCCGTCGGCGGCCTCTACGCGCTGATCCCCGCGGTCATGAAGGTGACCAGAGGCGTCAACGAGGTCATCGCGACGATCATGCTGAACTACATCGCGATCAACTTGACGTCCTTCCTCGTGCGGGGACCGTTCGCGGGACAGCGCGCCGAGGGCCAGCTCACCACCACCACGCCCGAGCTGGCGGACTCGGCCATGTTCCCCAACATCAACTTCATCTTCGACTGGTTCGGACAGCCCTCGCCGACCCGCGGGGGCGGTTTGTGGGGCTTCCTCCTTCTGGCGGTCGTGCTCGGCCTGGTGGTCTGGGTGGTGCTGGAGCGCACCCGATTCGGCTTCAACGTGAAGGCCAGCGGGCTCAACGACCCGGCCGCGGTCGCCTCCGGCATCGACCCGAAGAAGATGATCATCGCGGCGATGGTGTTGTCCGGCGGCATCGCCGGGCTCATCGGTCTGCCCGAGATCCTCGGCGACAAGGGCGCCTTCAATTCCAACTTCACCGCCGGCCTGGGTTTCCTGGGCATCGCGGTGGCGCTGCTCGGCAGGAACAAGCCCGTGGGCATCGCGCTCGCCGCGTTGCTGTTCGCCTTCCTCGACCGGGCGCAGGGCGCGCTGCAGTTCGCGGACGTCCCCGCATCCGTCGTCACGATCATTCAAGGAGTGATCGTCCTGCTGGTCGTCGTGGCGAACGAGGTGACCAACCGGCTGGCGCACAGACTCGAAGAACAGCGGGCCGCCCGGCAGCTCGGCAGGAACACTCCGGTTGAGGTGGCAGCATGACTAGGTTCACCAAGTACCACCTGGTGCTCGTCGGCATCGCCGCGCTCATCCTGCTGATGTCCCTGGTCCGCATCGTGTCAGGCCAGAACGACATCACCTCCTCCGGCACGTTCGCCGCCGCGCTGCTGCTCGCGGTGCCGATCGGCCTGGCCGGTCTCGGCGGCCTGTGGGCAGAGCGGGCCGGCGTGGTCAACATCGGCCTCGAGGGCATGATGGTGCTCGGCACCTGGTTCGCCGGCTGGGCCGGATACCAGTGGGGCCCCGTGGCTGCGCTGCTCGCCGGGTTGCTCGGCGGCGCGCTCGGCGGGCTCATCCACGCCGTCGCGACCGTGACGTTCGGCGTCGACCACATCATCAGCGGTGTTGCGATCAACCTGCTCGGCCCCGGCATCACCCGCTTCCTGTCCGAGGTGCTCTACAAGGAGGGCACGCCGGCGGCCGCCGCGGGTGCGGGCATCACCTCCTCGCCCGCGATCGCTGGGAAGCCGTGGGAGATCAGCCTGCCGCTGCTCTCGGACGGCCCTGACCTGCTCGGAAAGCTCGAGAACACCCACTGGTTCCTGCTCTCCGACCTCGCCGGCATCCTGGGCGGCCTCACGCGCGACGTGAACGTCCTGGTCATCCTGGCGGTGCTGCTGGTGCCGCTGACGTTCTTCCTGCTCTGGCGCACGGCCTTCGGCTTGCGCCTGCGCTCGGCCGGCGAGAATCCCTGGGCGGCCGAGTCGCTGGGCGTGAACGTCTATCTGATCAAGTACGTCGCGGTCGTCATCTCCGGCGCGTTCGCCGGGCTCGGCGGCGTGTTCCTGGTCTTCGTCTCCACGAAATACGTCGAGGGCCAGACGCAGGGGCGTGGCTTCATCGGCCTGGCCGCCATGATCTTCGGCAACTGGCGTCCCGGCGGGCTCGCGGCCGGCGCCTCGTTGTTCGGCTACGCCGAAGGCCTGAAACTGCGCAGTTCCGGGGCCGTCACGGCGTTCTTTCTGTTCGGCGCGGTGCTGCTGCTCGCCTACCTCGTGATCAGGGTCCGCCGGATGTTGTCGTCCGACCAGCCCGCCGAGCTGACGTCCCGGAGCCCCAAGGACTACACGCTGATGGCCGGTGCCGCCGCGGGCATGGTTGTGTTGTTCTGGCTCTGGCTGACCGTCGACCAGTTGCCGAACGAATTCGTCTTCATCACACCACACGTGCTCACGCTGCTCGTGCTCCTGGTGGCTTCGCAGCGGCTGCGGATGCCCAAGGCCGACGGCGTGCGCTATCGCCGGGGGGAGCAGCATTGACCGCCATCGACTGGGACGGCCTGCGGGACACGGCCGCGGAGGCCATGCGGAACGCGTACGCGCCGTACTCGAAGTTCCCCGTGGGAGCGGCGGCGCTGGTGGACGACGGGAGGGTGGTCACCGGCTGCAACGTCGAGAACGCCTCCTATGGGGTGGGCCTGTGCGCCGAGTGCGGCCTGGTGTCGGCGCTCCAGTCGTCGGGCGGCGGCCGGCTGGTGGCCTTCACCTGCGTGGACGGGCACGGCGAGCTGCTGATGCCGTGCGGGCGCTGCCGCCAGCTCCTCTACGAGTTCGGCGGTGACGACCTGCTGGTCGAGACCGTGGACGGGCCCAAGCGGATGGCCGAGATCCTGCCGTACGCGTTCGGCCCGCATGACCTCAGCCGGAGCGCCTGAATGACCGCCGACGACGAGACCCGGAGCGCCTGAATGGACGCCATCGAGGTCATCCGTGCCAAGCGTGACGGCGGGGAGCTGACCACGGCCCAGATCGACTGGGTGATCGACGCGTACACCCGCGGCGGCGTGGCCGACGAGCAGATGTCCGCGCTGGCCATGGCCATCCTCCTGAACGGCATGAACCGCCGCGAGATCGCCGACTGGACGCAGGCCATGATCCGCTCGGGCGAGCGCATGGACTGGTCCGGGCTCGACCGGCCGACCGCCGACAAGCACTCGACGGGCGGCGTCGGCGACAAGATCACGCTGCCGCTGGCTCCGCTGGTGGCGGCCTGCGGCGCGTACGTGCCGCAGCTCTCCGGCCGCGGCCTCGGGCACACCGGCGGCACGCTCGACAAGCTCGAGTCGATCCTCGGCTGGCGGGCCTCGCTCTCCAACGGCGAGATGCTGCACGTCCTGCGCTCGGCGGGCGCGGTCGTGTGCGCGGCCGGGGAGGGGCTGGCGCCGGCCGACAAGAAGCTGTACGCCCTGCGCGACGTCACCGGCACCGTCGAGTCGATCCCGCTGATCGCTTCGTCGATCATGTCCAAGAAGATCGCCGAGGGCACCGGATCGCTCGTCCTCGACGTGAAGGTGGGCTCCGGCGCGTTCATGAAGACCCCTGCGGCGGCCCGGGAGCTGGCCGAGACCATGGTCGCTCTGGGGACGGACGCGGGCGTGCGCACGGTGGCCCTGCTGACGGCGATGGACCGGCCGCTCGGGCGGGCCGTGGGGAACGCCCTGGAGGTCGCGGAGTCCGTCGAGGTGCTCGAGGGCGGTGGGCCCGCCGACGTGGTGGAGCTCACCGTACGGCTCGCCAACGAGATGCTGGAGGCCGCGGGGGTGTCCGGCAAGGACCCCGCCAAGGCTCTGGCGGACGGGTCGGCCATGGACGCCTGGCGTCGCATGATCCGCGCGCAGGGCGGGGACCCCGACGGGCTGCTGCCCCGTGCGGCGGAGACGGTGACGGTGGAGGTGCCGTCGTCCGGCGTGCTGACCCGGCTGGACGCGTACGCGGTGGGGCTGGCGGCCTGGCGGCTCGGGGCCGGGCGGGCGCGCAAGGAGGACCCCGTGTCGTTCGGGGCCGGCATCATGCTGCACGCCAAGCCGGGCGATCTGGTGCGCGCGGGGCAGCCGTTGATGACGCTGCACGCGGACGAGACGGAGCGGTTCCAGCGGGCTCTGGAGGCGCTGGAGGGCGCCTACGCGGTGGGCGAGGCGAGCGAGGAGCAGCTTCCCCTGATCATCGACCGCATCACGGCCTCGTAGCTGCTTCACCCGATGTGGGCGCGCGCGTCTGAGTGCCCTCAGGCGCGTCGCTGACGTGCGCGGGCGTCCCTCCGGGAAGGCAGGGGTCGGGTCGCCGCTGGTGGGGCGCCTCAGGCGCCGTCAGCGGGTGAGGGCGGGGGCGTCGGCGAAGACGTCGGCGAGGACGGCGCGCTGCGTGGGCAGGGCCTCGGCGTGCCGGGCGCGGCCCTCGTCCGTGATGCAGACGAACACTCCGCGCCGGTCGGCGTCGCAGACCCCGCGTGACACGAGCGCGGCCTTCTCCAGGCGGGCCACCACCCGGGACAGGGCGCTCTGGCTCAGGTGCACCTCGTCGCAGAGCTCCTGGATGCGGAGCTTCCTGTCGTGATGGACGATCCGGTCCAGCACCTCGAACTCGCTCGGTCCCAGCCCGTGCCGATCGCCCAGCTCGCGCTCCAGCGCGCACATGGCCTTGGCGTGCTTGGCCAGGACGTAATGCCAGGTGTCGACCACGAACTCCTCGTCCATGTCGCGGAGGTTACCACTTCGCTAAATTTTATGCAACGGCATTAAATGCGTTTGCATTAGATGCGCTTGCATGTAGTGTTCTGTCCCATGTCCTCTTCCTCATCCTCCCGTTGGGGCGCGCTCGCCGTGCTCTGCGCAGTGATCTTCCTTGACGCCCTTGACGTCTCCATGGTGGGTGTCGCCCTGCCGGCCATTCAGCACGACCTGGGCCTGAGTACCTCATCTCTGCAGTGGGTGGTCAGCGGCTACGTGCTCGGCTATGGCGGTCTTCTGTTGCTCGGGGGCAGGACCGCCGACCTGCTCGGGCGGCGCAGGGTGTTCCTGGTCGCTCTGGGCGTCTTCGCCGTGGCGTCGTTGCTCGGTGGCATTGTGGACGACGGCGGGCTGCTGATCGCGGCCCGGTTCGTCAAGGGTGTGGCCGCCGCGTTCACCGCCCCCGCGGCCTTGTCGATCATCACGACGACTTTTCCTGAGGGGCCCGAGCGCAACAAGGCGTTGAGCATCTTCACCGCCTGTGGCGCCAGCGGCTACTCGCTCGGCCTCGTGCTGTCCGGCCTGCTCACCGAGATCGGCTGGCGCTGGACGCTGCTGATGCCGGTCCCCGTGGCGATCCTCGCCCTGCTGGTCGCGCCGAAGGTGCTGCGCGGCCGTGACGAGCGGGCCGAGGGCGGCCACGACCTGATCGGCGCGGTGCTGATCACCGCGTCCATGCTGCTGCTGGTGTTCACGGTCGTGCAGGCGCCCGAGGCCGGCTGGGCCTCGCTGCAGACCATCGGCTCGCTGGTGGGCGTGGCCGTGCTGCTCGGCCTGTTCGTCTTCGCCGAGCAGCGGATGCGGCACCCGCTGGTGCGTCTCGGCATCCTGCGCTCCGGCCACATCGTCCGCGCCAACCTGGGGCTGCTCATCCTCATGGGCTCGTACGTGGCCTTCCAGTTCGTGGCGATGCAGTACTTCCAGAACCTCCTCGGCTGGTCGGCCCTGGGCACCGCCCTGGCGTTCCTGCCCGCGGGCCTGCTCGTCGCGGTCACCTCGACCAAGATGGGCGACTTCGCCGACAGGTTCGGCACCGGCAAGCTGATCGTCATCGGCTCCGCCGCGCTGGCCGGCGGGTACGCGATCTTCCTCGGCATCGACCGCGACCCCAGCCTGGCCGGCATGGTGATCCCGGGCATGCTCCTCATGGGCATCGCGTTCGCGCTCTCGTTCCCCTCGCTGAACATCCAGGCCACCAACGGCGTGGACGACGACGAGCAGGGGCTGGCCTCCGGGCTGCTGAACACCTCCGGCCAGGTGGGCGGCGCGATCGTGCTGGCCGTGGTCACCGCCGTGCTCACCTCGGGCGGCGGCGAGACGCTCTCGATCGGCTCGCTGCGCTCGGCGATCGTGGTGTCGCTGGTGCTGGCCGTGGTCGGCCTGGCGATCTCGGCCACCGGCCTGCGCGCCCGCAAGGCTCCGGCCGTCGCGGAGGCCGGCGAGAACGCCCCGGTCTACGAGACCGTCTGACCAGGGCGAGAACGCCCGGGTCTACGAGACCGTCTGACCGCCACTCAGTGGCACAGGGCCCCGTCGCACGCGGCGGGGCCCTGTCGTGTGATTCCACGCCGATCCGCTGCTTGCAGGCCCGCAACCTGGGCATCTACCGGGCATGCGCTCGTCATCCCCGGCCGCGCGCCGATCGTCCCGCTGTCGCGCGGCCGTCCTGCCGGCCTGCCTGGTCCTGCTCACCGCCTGCGGCACGGGCACGCAGGCCGTACTGACGGGCACCCCGTCCGTCACCGGGCGCGAGCCCGGCGCGCCAACGAGCACCGCCGAGGTGGACGTCCAGCGCGACGGCATCGAGCCCGCCGTCGTGACGGGCGTACGGTACGCCGCCCACGACACGTACGACCGCGTGGTCGTCGACCTGAAGGGCGAGGTCCCCGGATACACCGTCAGGTGGGTGGAGCAGTTCCTGGAGGAGGGATCAGGCAAGCCCATCGAGGCACGCGGCGGTACGTACCTCCAGGTCACGCTCTCCCCGGCCGACGCCCACGACGCCGCCGGCAAGCCCACGTGGACAGGCGGCCCCGTCTTCCCCGCGAACCTGGACAACCTCACCGAAGTCATCAGGACCGGCGACTTCGAGGGCCATGTCGGCATCGGGCTGGTGCTGGCCAGGCAGGCCGCGTTCCAGCTCAACGAGCAGGGCGATCCCAGCCGCCTGATCATCGACGTGGCACACTGACCTCGTGGTGAGAAAGATCGAGGCCCCGGCCCGCATACCCGTTCCCGGCGGGAAGCTCATCGACGAGCACGTCGGCCGCGTCAACAGTGGTGACGACGCGATCTCCATAGCCCACATGACGGCTCCGCCCGGCTGGACCGAGCCGCCGCAGACTCCGGAGTTCACCGAGTACACCGTGGTCCTGCGCGGCCTGGTGCTGGTCGAGCACGCCGGGGGCACGACGGAGGTCGCGGCCGGACAGTCGGTGGTGACGTCGCCGGGGGAGAAGGTCCGCTACAGCACCGGTCCCGAGGGCGCCGAGTACATCGCGGTGTGCCTGCCCGCCTTCTCGCCGGAGAGCGCCGGTCGCGACTGAGCCGTACCACGTGAAGGCCCTTATCATGGCCAGATGAGTCCCACGCTTGACGCGATCCGGCGGGCTCCCAAGGTGCTGCTGCACGATCACCTCGACGGCGGGCTCCGCGCCGAGACGATCGTCGAGCTGGCCAGGGAGACCGGCTACGATCGGCTGCCCACGACCGACCCCGACAACCTTCGCCAGTGGTTCGAGGAGGCGTCAGACTCGGGCTCGCTCGAGCGCTACCTGGAGACGTTCGAGCACACCGTCGGCGTCATGCAGACGCGCGAGTCGCTCGAGCGCGTGGCCGCCGAGTGCGCTCAGGACCTGGCGGCCGACGGCGTGGTCTACGCCGAGGTGCGCTTCGCGCCCGAGCAGCACACCACCATGGGGTTGAGCCTCGACGAGGTCGTCGAGGCGGTGCTCGAGGGGTTCAGGCAGGGCTCGGCGGGGCGCGGCATCCGGGTCGGCACGCTGCTCACGGCCATGCGGCACATGGCGCGCTCCATGGAGATCGCCGAGCTGGCCGTGCGCTACCGCGACGTGGGCGTGGTGGGGTTCGACATCGCGGGGGCCGAGGCGGGCTACCCGCCCACGCGCCATCTCGACGCGTTCGAATACCTTCAGCGGGAGAACGCCCACTTCACCATCCACGCGGGCGAGGCGTTCGGCCTGCCGTCGATCTGGCAGGCGATCCAGTGGTGCGGCGCCGACCGGCTCGGGCACGGCGTGCGGATCATCGACGACATCTCCGTGGCCGAGGACGGCTCCGCCAAGCTGGGGCGGCTGGCGGCGTACGTGCGGGACAAGCGGATCCCGCTGGAGATGTGCCCCACCTCCAACCTGCAGACCGGCGCCGCCGCGTCGATCGCCGAGCACCCCATCGGGCTGCTGCGGCGGCTGAACTTCCGGGTCACGGTCAACACCGACAACCGGCTGATGAGCGCGACCAGCGTGTCACAGGAGTGCGCCAAGCTGGTCGAGGCGTTCGGCTACGGCTGGGATGACCTGCAGTGGTTCGCGGTCAATGCGATGAAGTCGGCGTTCATCCCGTTCGACGAGCGGCTGGCGCTGATCAACGGCGTGATCAAGCCGGGCTTCGCGCAGCTCAAGTGGCAGCCGTGAAGCAGGTTTACCGGTCCAGGACCGCGTTCGTGCTGGGGTGGGTCTGGCTGGCCTTCGTCGCCTTCAACGTGTGGGACCTGATCGCCCACTACACCGGCAAGTCCTCGCTGGTCGCCCTGGCCGTGCTCGGCGCGCTGACGGCGCTGGTCTACGTGGTCGCGCTGCGCCCCGCCACCGTGTTCACGGAGGAGGGCCTGGTGGGCCGCAACCCGCTGCGCACCACGTTCGTGCCGTGGGCCTCGGTCGGGGACGTGACGGTGTCCCACTCGATCAACGTCGAGCACGGCGACGGGCAGGTGCTGCGGCTCTGGACGCCGATGAGCAGCGCCCGGGAGCGGGCCAGGGCGCAGCGGCGCGGGGTGCCCAGGCAGACGCGGGGGCGCTACCGCACCGAGCCCACGCTGTCGAAGGCCGAGCAGGCGGCGGCGGAGGCGTTCGCGGGCAAGACGCACGCCGACTGGGTGGGCGAGCAGATCCGCGAGCGCGCCGAGTCGGCCAGGTTCCGCGACCAGGAGGCGGCGCCGGGCCGGGTCACGTGGTCCTACGACGCCATCGCGGTGCTGGTGGTGGCCGTGGTGCTGGTGGTCGTGGCGATCGTCATCGCCTAGGTCCCGGCGCAGGTTGACCCTGACACGGTGTGAGGCCCTACACCTGGAGGCGTCATGTTCAGCATCGGAGACTTCGCCAGGCTCGGGCTGGTGTCGGTGCGGATGTTGCGCCACTACGACGCCATCGGCCTGCTGCGCCCCGCGCACGTGGACCCCGCCACGGGCTACCGCTCCTATCAGGCCGCGCAGCTGTCCAGGCTCAACCGGATCGTCGCGATCAAGGACCTCGGCTTCACGCTGGAGCAGGTCAGCGCGATCCTGGACGAGAAGGTCAGCGCGGAGGAGCTGCACGGCATGGTACGCATGCGCCGCGCCCAGCTCGAAGCCCAGATCAACGCCGACCTGGCCAGGCTCCGAGGCGTCGAGGCGCGATTGCGCACCATCGAGAGGGAGGGCCACTTGCGAACGGCGGAGATCGTCCTCAAGTCCGTGAGCCCCGTCCGGGTCGCGGAGCTGAGCGCCCGGGCGGCCGGCTACGAAGGCGAGCACATCGGCCCGGTGGTCGGGCCGCTCTTCGGCGAGATCTGCCGCCGGCTGGAGGCCGCCTCCGTCCGGATCACCGGTCCGGGGCTCGCCTACTACGAGGCGGAGGACGACGGCTCCGTCATGATCCACGCCTGCCTGCCGGTCGCCGTGACGTCCGGCGACCCGTACGACTTCGAGGTGGTGGACCTGCCCGCGATGCCGACCGCGGCCACGATCATCCACCATGGGCCGATGGACGCGGTGATGCCGACGTTCCAGGCGCTGGCCCACTGGATCGAGGAGAACGGCTACCGCTCTGTGGGGCTGGCCAGGGAGATCTCCCTCTACTGCCCCGACAATCTGGACGAATGGGTCACCGAGCTCCAGATCGAGGTGACCCCGGCGTAGTGGACGCGACGGAGCTGGAGCGGCACCGGGGCGAGCTCACCGGTTACTGCTACCGCATGCTGGGCTCGGGGTTCGAGGCCGAGGACGCGGTGCAGGAGACGTTCGTCAGGGCGTGGCGCACGTACGACGCCTCGCGCGGGCCGCTGCGCTCGTGGCTGTTCCACCTGGCCACGTACATCTGCCTCGACATGCTGCGCGGCCCGCAACGCCGCGCCCGCGCCATGGACCTCGGCCCGGCCGCCGCCCCGGGCGCCGAACTGGGCGCGCCCCTCCCTCCCGAACGCTGGATCCACCCCATCCCGGACAGCCGGGTCAGCCCCGAGGAGCTGGCGGTGGCCCGCGAGAGCGTCCGCCTGGCCTTCGTGGCGGCCCTGCAGCATCTCCCGCCCCGGCAGCGCGCCGTCCTCATCCTCCGCGACGTGCTCGGATGGAGCGCCGCCGAGACCGCCGTCCTGCTGTCCACCACGGTCGCGTCCGTCAACAGCACCCTGCAACGGGCCCGCGCCAAGCTTCCCGCCGTGGAGCCGGCCGACCTGGAGGTGGACGAGGCACTGCTGTCCCGCTACGTGTCCGCCTTCGAGCGGTACGACGTGTCCGCACTGGTGTCGCTGCTGCACGAGGACGCCACGATGTCGATGCCGCCCTTCACGTGGTGGCTGCGGGGCCGCGAGAGCATCCGGGCGGTGCTGCTGGCGTCGGACGCGCCGTGCGCCGGCGCCCGCCTCCTGCCCACCAGGGCCAACGGCTCCCCGGCCTTCGGCCAGTACCTGGACGGCCGGCCGTTCGCCCTGGTCGTCCTCGACGTCGCGGGCGGCCGGATCACGGGCGTGACCACCTACCTGGATCCCGGTCTGTTCCCCTTCTTCGATCTGCCGATGAGTTTCGCCCGCGCGCTCCGTACTGAGGGGTGAAGGAGGAAACATGCCACACATCATCGATTTCCCGGACCGTCCATACATCGGGATCCGCAAGACCATCACCATGACCAGCTTCGGCCTGGTCGGGGACCGCATCGCCGGCCTGATCGGCTGGCTCGCCGAACGCGGCGTGGCCCCCGCCGGAGCCCCGTTCTTCAGGTACGACAGCATCAACATGGCCGAGGACCGGCTGGTGGTGCAGGCCGGGGTGCCGGTCGCCACGCCGGTGGAGGGAGAGGGCGACATCTTCGCCGACGTCCTTCCGGCGGGCCGCTACGTCACGGCCTCCCACCACGGCCACCCGGACCAGCTGGCCGGCGTCATCTCCTCGACGTTGCAGTGGGGCGAGGAGCAGGGGCTGAGCTGGGACATGACCGAGAAGGACGGGACCGAGCACTGGGGCTGCCGCCTGGAGTTCTACAAGACCAATCCGCTGGAGGAGCCCGACATGAACAACTGGGACACCGACCTCCAGTTCCGGCTGGCCTGACCGCCAAAGGCGCCTAAAGCCTCGCCTTCGCAAGGGGCGCGCTCCGCGCGTCGAGAGCTTCAGACAGCGCCTTGTGGGGGGCGCGGCCCCCCACACCACCAGCCCATAAAAGCATCGCCTTCGCGACAGGCGCGCTTCGCTGTCCAGGCCAGAGGGTAAACGACAAGCTAAGCCTGGGTGTCCTTCGAGGGAAGGGCGTACGCGAGGGCCACGCCGAGGCAGAGCGCCAGCGCGATGCCCAGGACGATGTTGTCCAGGACGATGCCGAGGCCTATGCCGATCGCGAGGCCGCAGGCCATGCCGGCGGTCCACCTGGGGGTGTTCTTCGCTCGCTTCGTCATGGTTCCATCTTCGCGAGGGGGATGGGGCCTGCGTAGACGCCGGAGTCACAAGTGAGTGATGACAGAAGTCATGTCACTCGCCGTACGTGCTTCGGGCACCGAGTCTGGGTTGGGAGCCGGGGCCGGCGGTCGCCGGGGAGACCCTGGATGCGCTGGAGCAGGCGCTGACCGAGGAAAAGGGGGCTCCGCCGCCGGAGCAGCCGCCGGTGCTGCGGGTGATGCGCCGCAGGTCACACCCGGCGCGGATGACGCGGACACGTCATCAGGCCAGGTTCGTGCCGCCGCACGCGACGCCGCAGGGCCCGGGCAAAGGCAGGCCCTGGTCGGCCGCGGGTTCAGCGACGTGGTGGCCGCCTGGGCAGCGGCGGGGGAGAGGGCGAGGCCGGTGATCGCGGCGGAGGCGGCGAGGGCGGCTGCCGGGCTTGGCCGATCCCGAGGCGGGCTGAGGAGTCCCCTTATCGCCAGACGTCCAGCAGTTGCTCCGGCGTGATGTGCGTGATGCCCGCCACGTCGCACCCGCTTCTGGAGACCGCATAGAGCGGCGTGGACGTGTCCGCTCCCGGCATCTTCGACTGGTGGACGATGAGTTCTTTCATATCGTGGTGATCAAATGGCCGGTTCTCCAGCCACTTGATGGACCCGAGCATGGTGATCTGCTTCGCGATCGGCTCCCGGTCGGCGCCGACGATGTCGATCTCCGGATCGTTGCTGCGTGTCCAGTAACCGCCAACGGCGCCAGTCGGCTCGGGGAGCCCGTCCATGCGTCTGAGGGACTCGTGGATGACCGGCTCCACGGCGGTGCCGCGCCAGGCCGTCCATGAACGCGAGATGCGCCGCAGCACGAGATCGCCCCGGCCGCGGTAGATCTCCGGCATGCCGGGGTCGATGAAGGACAGCCAGAAGCGCAGCTGAGAGTCCGTCACGTGGTAGCGACGGTCCTTCGAAGGACGGACGGACAGGGGCAGCTCCGCGGTGATGATGCGCTTCTCGAGGAGAATCTGCAGACCGCGTTGGATCGACGTACCAGATATCCCGCCGCAGGCCTTCGAGATGGCCGAGTAGGTCCGCTGACCTGAGCCGATGGCTTTCAACAGGACTCTGGCTTGGGCTTCCGGCGGAAACTCGGCGGCCACGGCGCGTTCGCCGCTCACAGTCAGAGCCGAAGTGGGGTCAGGTATGGCTGTGTTCAGAAAGTCCCGCGCGTTGGCGCCCATGGGCCATTCATCCAAGATCATGGGGAGGCCGCCGGTGATGAGATACGCGTCGATCGCATCAGCGGGCGACAGGTTCAGTTTCTCGGCAACGTCGGCAGGGGTGAGAGGATTGATCACCATTTCTGACGCCCGCATGTAGAACGGTCGGTCGTATTGGTTGATCGCTTCCATGATGGACAGATCCGAGCCGATCAGGATGAGCAGCATGGGGCGGCGCGAGAACTCGCGGTCGAAGAGGCGTTGCAGTTTTCCCTCCAGATGAGGATCCTGCGCGATCATGAAGGGCAGTTCGTCGAGGACCACGATGCTTGGTGAGTCCTGGGGCACTGCCTGAGCCAGCAGCCTGAGCGCGCTGTCCCATGAGGTCGGTGTCACCCCCTCGAAGAGCGAGGCGTCGGGGAGGTCGGATGCCGCCGCGTCCGCGATGAAGCGTTCAAGCTGGTCGGTGATGGGCTCGTGGGCTGCGGTGAAGAACAGACTGGGCACGCCGCTCCGGTGGATGAACTCCTCCGCCAGACGTGACTTGCCTACACGGCGACGGCCTCGCATGAGGATGGCACGCCCGGGGCGGTCTCCAGTGCTCGCGCGCGCGAAGTAGCGGCCGAGTGCGGCGAGCTCTCGACCTCGCCCTATGAATCCGTCCACGGCTCCTCCATCCGAGTAACAACCATCTTTGGTTGTACCAGACTTGGAGCAACCAAAAATGGTTGTTACTCGGGAAGATGGCTTGCTGTCAGCACGCGCTGCCTCAGTGAGACTGCTCAGAGGCCCAGAGAGGTGGACAGGTCGGCCTTGAGGGCGTCGAGGTCGCGGGTGGCCTGGGCGCGTGCCTCCGCCACCTCACCGCTCACCGGAACCACGACCTCCAGGTAGCACTTCAGCTTGGGCTCCGTCCCCGAAGGCCGGACGACCACGCGGGCGTCGCCGGCGAGCAGGTAGCGCAGCCCGTCCGTCGGCGGCAGGCCCCCGTCGCCCTTCGTCAGGTCGTCCGTGCGCACCACCGCCCGGCCGGCCAGGGCGGACGGTGGGTGGGCGCGCAGGCGGGTCATGGCGTCGGCGATCAGGGAGAGGTCGCTCACGCGGAAGGAGAGCTGGGAGGTCGCGTGCAGGCCGTAGCGGCGGGCCTGGTCGTCCAGGAGGTCCAGCAGGGTGCGGCCCGAGCGCTTGGCCGTCGCAGCGATGCCGGCCACCGTGAGGGCCGCCCCGATGCCGTCCTTGTCGTGGACCGGGAGGCCCGCGTCGGAGCCGACGCTGTAGCCGATGGCCTCCTCGTAGCCGAAGACCAGCCCGGGACCCGCCTTGATGATCCACTTGAAGCCGGTCAGCGTCTCCCCGTAACGGACGCCGTGCGCGCGGGCGATCTTGCTCAGCAGCGTGGAGGAGACGATGGTGGTGGCGACCATGCGATCGCCGGTGGTGTGGGTGATCACGTGCTCGGCCAGCAGGCCGCCGACCTCGTCGCCGGTCAGCATGCGGCACGTCCCGTCCGGCAGCGGCACCCCCACCGCGCACCTGTCGGCGTCCGGGTCGTTGGCCAGGACCAGGTCGGCGTTGAGCTTGGCGGCCAGCGCGACGGCCAGGTCCATCGCCCCGGGCTCCTCCGGGTTGGGGAAGGAGACCGTGGGGAAGTCGGGGTCGGGGTTGCGCTGCTCCTCGACGGCGACCGGGTTCTCGAAGCCGGCGGCGAGGAAGGCGCCCGTGAGGGTGGCGCCGCCCACCCCGTGCAGCGGCGTGTACGCCACCCGCAGGCCGCGGGCGTCGCCCAGGGGCAGGGACGTCACGGCCGAGATGTAGTCGTCGACGATGCTCTCGCCGAGCTCCGTCAGCGTGCCGGGACCGTGGAGGGGGAGCAGGTCCACGCGGCCCACGGTGTCGATGGCGGCCGAGATGTCCCGGTCGACGGGCGGCACGATCTGGGAGCCGTCGCCCCAGTAGACCTTGTAGCCGTTGTCCCGCGGCGGGTTGTGGCTGGCCGTCACCGTCACCCCGGCGTCAGCGCCGAGGTGCCGTACGGCGAAGGCGAGGACGGGCGTGGGCAGCGGTCCGGGCAGGAGGGAGGCGTGCAGTCCGGCGCCCGTGAGCACGGCGGCCGTGTCGCGCGCGAAGACGTCGGACTTGTGGCGGGCGTCGTAGCCGATGACCACGTGCTTGCCCGGCCCGAGCACCTTGGCCAGGCCGGCGGCGGCGCGCATGACGGTGACGCGGTTCATCCGGTTAGGGCCCGCGCCGAGCTCGCCGCGGAGGCCCGCCGTGCCGAACTCCAGCTTGGCCCCGAAGCGGTCCTGCAGCGCGGGAAGGTCCCAGCGCTCCAGCAGCCCGGAGAGCTCGGCGCGGGTCTCCGGGTCCGGGTCCTGGGCCAGCCACTCCCTGACGGCCCGTTCCAGAGTCACAGGCCCTCCTTCGGATCGGCGCGCTCACTCACAGCTTGTCCACCACCTTGGCCAGGAGGACTCCCATGCGGGCCGCCGTGGCGCGGCCCACCTCCAGGACCTCCTCGTGGTTGAGGGGCTCGCCCGACAGCCCCGCGCCCGGGTTGGTGACCAGGGAGACGCCGAGCACCTCCAGGCCGGCCTCGCGGGCGGCGATGGCCTCCAGGACGGTGGACATGCCCACCATGTCGCCGCCCAGCGTGCGCAGCATGCGGATCTCGGCCGGCGTCTCGTAGGTGGGCCCGCGGAAGGCCACGTACACCCCCTCGGCGAGGCTCGGGTCGATCTCGTGCACCAGCGCGCGCAGGCGGCGCGAGTAGACCTCGGTGAGGTCGATGAACGTGGTGCCGGTGATCGGGTTGGCCCCGGTCAGGTTGATGTGGTCGCTGATCAGGACCGGGTCGCCGACGTCCTGCGTCTCGGGGCGCAGGCCGCCGGCCGCGTTGGTGAGCACGAGCGTGCGCACCCCGGCCGCCGCCGCCGTGCGTACGCCGTGCACGACCGCGTCCACCCCGAGCCCCTCGTACAGGTGGGTGCGCCCGAGGAAGACCAGCGCGTGGCGCCCCGCCGAGGTGCGCACGACGCGGATCTTGCCGCCGTGCCCCGCCACGGCGGGCGCACGGAACCCGGGCAGGTCGGTGAACGGCACCTCGCTCACCGACTCGCCGATCGCGTCGGCGGCGGGCACCCACCCCGACCCCATGACAAGTGCCACGTCGAAGGTGTCGAGGCCGGTCGCGTCGCGGAGAGCGGCGGCCGCCTCGGAGGCCAGGGTGTATGCGTCGATGGTCACAACTCAGTAGTTTAGGAGCAGCCTGTCCAGCACCCGCACGCCGAACTGCAGGGCGTCCACCGGCACCCGCTCGTCCACGCCGTGGAACATCGAGGCGAAGTCCATGTCCGCGGGCAGCCGCAGCGGCACGAACCCGAACCCGCGCACCCCGAGGTCGGCGAAGAACGTCTTGTTGTCGGTGCCGCCCGACATGCAGTACGGGATCGCGCGAGCCGCCGGGTCCTCGGCCTTGAGCGCCGCGATCATCGACTCGACCAGCGCGCCGTCGAAGGAGGTCTCCAGCGCGATGTCGTGGTGCACGAACTCGCGCCGCACCTTCGGCCCGAGCAGCGAGTCGACGGTCTTGAAGAACTCCTCCTCGAATCCCGGCAGGAACCGCCCGTCGATCACCGCCGTGGCCTGGCCGGGGATGACGTTCGACTTGTAGCCGGCGTCGAGCTGGGTCGGGTTGACCGTGTTGCGCAGCGTCGCGCCGACGAAGCGGACGAGCGGCCCGATCTTCTCCAGGACCGGCTGCGGGTCGTCCTCGTCGAACGGGATCCCGAACGCGTCCGCGACCTCGGTGAGGAAGCGCCGCACGGTCGGCGTGTAGGTGAGCGGCCAGTCGTGGTCGCCGATCCTGGCCACCGCCTTGGCGACCTCGGTGACGGCGTTGTCGGAGTTCAGCATCGAGCCGTGCCCCGCCGTGCCGTCGGCGATGAGCTTCATCCAGGCCAGGCCCTTCTGGGCCGTCTCGATCAGGTAGAGCCGCAGCGACGGGTCGACCTCCAGCGAGTAGCCGCCGACCTCGCTGATCGACTCGGTGACGCCCTCGAACAGCTCGGGGTGGTTCGCGGTGAGGTACTTGGCGCCGTACACGCCGCCGGCCTCCTCGTCGGCGACCCACGCGAACACGATGTCCCGGCGCGGCCTGCGCCCCTCGCGCTTCAGCTGGCGGAGCACGGCCAGCATCATCGCGTCCATGTCCTTCATGTCCACCGCGCCGCGGCCCCAGATGTAGCCGTCGCGGACCTCGCCGCCGAAGGGGTCGACGGACCAGTCGGCGGCGTTGGCGGGCACCACGTCCAGGTGCCCGTGCACGAGCAGGGCGGGCAGTGACGGGTCGGTGCCCTCGACGCGGGTGATCACGTTGCCGCGGCCGGGCTCGCTCTCGATGTACGTGGAGTCGATCCCGACCTCGGACAGCCGGGCCATGACGACCTCGGCCGCGGCCCGCTCGCCGGGGCCGCTGCCGTCCCCGTAGTTGCTGCTGTCGGCGCGGATCAGCTCCACGCAGAGGTCGGCGACTTCCTTCTCGGCGGGTGTCATGGCGTTTTCTCCCAACGGTGATCCAACGTGAGCAGTCCGGACTTATGGAGATGACCGCGTTTGTAGGCGCGGGTGATCAGGGTGAGGTCGCTGTCGGTGATCTCGTCGAACTGTCCGACGACGCGGGTCATGAAGCGGTAGAGGTCGGCCTCGTGCGCGGCCACCACCTGCACGATCAGCGAGTGGGTGCCCGAGGTGGCGGCGCAGTAACGTACGTCGGGGTGCGCGGCCAGCCGCTGCCCGACCAGGTCCAGCCCGTACGGGCGCACCTTCAGCCAGAGCATGGCCTCGACCTCGAGCCCGAGCAGCGCGGGCTCCACCTCGGCGCGGGGCAGCAGCAGCCGCCGCTCGATCAGCGAGGTCACCCGCCTGCGCGCGGTCGGCACGGAGACGTCGAGGCGCTCGGCGACGGTCGTGAACGCGATCCTGCCGTCGGCGGCGAGCAGCCCGGCGATCTCCTCCTCCAGAGGCGACAGGCCCTCCTCGTCGGGCCGGCACTCGGGGGGCGGCGCCGGCCGCAGCTCGGCCACCTCCTGCTCGCTGAGGTAGGGCGCGTGCCACTCGGCCACGGTCCTGAACGTGTGGAGGACGACCATGGCCTGCGTCTGCCGCACGCCGTCGATCTCGGAGACCTGCGCGGACAGGATGTGGTGCAGCTGCTCGCGCGACGGCGAGACCAGCTC
This sequence comes from Nonomuraea sp. NPDC050786, assembly GCF_040654115.1. Taxonomy (NCBI): domain Bacteria; kingdom Bacillati; phylum Actinomycetota; class Actinomycetes; order Streptosporangiales; family Streptosporangiaceae; genus Nonomuraea; species Nonomuraea sp. NPDC050786. Next base: position 53,437 of record NZ_JBFAHJ010000036.1, on the reverse strand, counting down.
GCAGCCGATGTCGGCGGCGCCGGTCAGCGCGTAGACCGAGCGCGTGTCGGGCCGGTCGGCCAGCGCCTGCGCCACCTTGCCCGCCGTGCCGGGTCGCACCTGGACGTGCAGGTGCACCGGGCGCCCGTGTCCGGTGCGCAGGTCGTCGTAGATGGCCGTGACGCGGACGACCCCCTCGGAGATCAGGCGCTGCAGCCGCCTCGCGACCGTGCGCTCGTGCTCGCCCACCACTCTGCCGATCTCGCCCCACGAGGCGCGCGGACTGACTTGGAGCGCGGCGACGAGGCGCCGGTCGAGATCATCCACCTGCAACCTGTTCTGTGTCGGGTTTGTAAATATCTGGCCAGAGATTTGACTGTTTCGGTCGTCCAACTGCACAGTAAGCCATCTCCGCACTTGCAGCAAAGGAGCCCCCAGTGGCGACCTCCCCCGTGACACATTCGCCAGTCGGCATCCCCAAGAGTCGTGTCCGCCAGCTCATGGCGGCCAGCATCGGCAACGTCGTCGAGTGGTACGACTGGTACGCCTACACCTTCCTCGCGACCTACTTCTCCGCCCAGGTCTTCCCCAAGAGCGAGGGCGGCCTCGTGGCGCTGCTGAGCGCCTACGGGGTGTTCGCGGTGGGCTTCTTCATGCGCCCGCTGGGCGGTCTGCTGGTCGGCGCGTTCGCCGACCGGTTCGGGCGCAAGGCCGCGATGACGTTCACGATCGTGCTGATGGGCGCGGGGTCGCTGCTGCTCGGCCTGACGCCGACGTACGAGGCCGTCGGCCTCCTGTCGCCGATCATCCTCACCCTCGCCCGGCTCATCCAGGGCCTGTCCGTGGGCGGCGAGTTCGCCGCCGCCACGACGTTCCTGGTGGAGTCGGCCCCGCAGGGACGGCGCGGCCTCTACTCGAGCTTCCAGTACGTCAGCACCACCATCGGCCAGCTGCTGGCCTCCGGCCTGGCCGCGCTGCTCGCCTCCAGCCTCGTGAAGGAGGACATGGGCTCGTACGGCTGGCGCATCCCGTTCATCGTGGGCGCGGTGATCAGCCTCGTGGGCCTGTGGATCCGCAAGGGCGCGGACGAGACCTCGGCCGTGGCGGAGGAGATCCAGCGCGGTGAGGCCAAGCGGCCGAAGCTCTTCGAGTTCCTGGTGGGCTACCCGAAGGCGGCCGCCACGATCGTCGGCATCACGATCGCAGGCACCGTGGCCTACTACACCTGGACGAGCTTCCTGCCGATCTACGCGCAGATCACGGTCAAGTTCGACGCGGCGCAGTCGCTCCAGGTGGGCACGGTCTCGCTCTTCTTCTTCATGGTGCTGCAGCCGCTGCTCGGCATGCTGTCGGACCGCATCGGGCGCAAGCCCATGCTGATCACCTTCGGCGTCGCCTTCGTGGTGCTGCCGGTGCCGCTGCTCAGCCTGCTGTCCAACTCGTTCGGCAGCCTGCTGGCCGTGCAGCTGATCGGCATGCTCTTCCTCGGCTGCTTCACCTCGATCTCGGCCGCGGTGAACTCCGAGCTCTTCCCGACCAGGGTGCGCGCGGCCGGCGCGGGCTTCCCGTACTCGCTGACCGTGGCGCTCTTCGGCGGCACCGCGCCGCTCCTGGGCACGGCGCTCAAGGACGCGGGCAACGTCGAGGTGTTCCCCTACTACATGTCGGCGCTGGCGCTGATCTCCACGCTGGTCTACATCTTCGTGCTGAAGGAGACCAAGGACCAGCCGCTGAGCTAACCGCCGTACGAGGTGCAGGGGCGCTCCCGCAACTCCTTGACGTAGTCGTCGGGTGCGCCCGCCCGCTCCGCCGCCTCGGCCAGGCTGCCGAGGTAGCGGGCCGAGGGCAGGCCGCCCTCGTAGCCGTCGAGCACGTAGAACCAGGCCACAACCTCGCCCTCGAGGGTCTGCACGCGCAGCCGGACCTTGTGGTAGGCCCCGCGGACCGCGCCCTCCCACTGGTCGAGCGAGGTCTCCTCCCAGTCGGGCACGTCGTAGAGCACCACGAACACGTGCTCGTCGGGGTCCTCGACGATCGTGGCGAGCGCGCCGTCCCAGGCGGGGTCGTATCCGCCGAACGTCAGCCGCCATCCGGTCAGCCAGCCGACACCCCAGATCGGGGAGTGCGGGGCACGCATGGCCATCTGCTCCGGGTCCATGTTGGAGCCGTACGCGGCATACAGCCGGAGATCACTCGGCTTACCTGAAGGACCTGAAAGCCACGCCACGATCCACCCCTCTCGCCGGGTGCCGCTCGTCATCCAGCTACCGCGCCATCCTGCCACGCTGGACGGCCGTCTCGGTCCATCGGCCGCACTCCGGTGGACGACGTGTCACGCTTCGTGGTCAAAGCTCCAGGCGTTCTCTCGCGACCCCATGGGCCAGTTGCCGCCTTACCCAGCTCATGCGGGACAATGGGACATGTGACGAGGATCGTGATCATTGGTGGCGGACCAGGCGGTTACGAGGCGGCCCTGGTGGCCGCACAGCTAGGCGCACAGGTCACGATGGTCGAGCAGGACGGCCCCGGTGGCGCGTGCGTGCTGACCGACTGCGTGCCGTCCAAGACGCTGATCGCGACCTCCGTGCGCAAGCAGGCGCTGCTCGACGCGCCGTCGCTGGGCGTCTCCTTCGACGGCGGGTCCGACGGCGAGACGGGCACGGTCGGGGTCGATCTCCCTCTGGTCAACAAGCGGGTCAAGGAGCTGGCCCAGGCCCAGTCGGCCGACATCGCCACGCGCGTGGAGGCCGAGGGCGTCGAGATCATCAGGGCGCGCGGGCGGCTGGTCGATCCGCAGGTGGTCAGGGCGGGCGACCGTACGATCAGGGCCGACGTGGTGCTCCTGGCCACCGGGGCGACGCCGCGCGTGATGCCCACCGCCGAGCCCGACGGCGAGCGCATCCTCACCTGGCGCCAGCTCTACGACCTGGAGGAGCTGCCCGAGCACCTGATCGTGGTCGGCTCGGGCGTGACGGGCGCGGAGTTCGCGGGCGCGTACCGCTCGCTGGGCTCCGAGGTCACGCTGGTCTCCAGCCGCGACCGGATGATGCCCAACGAGGACGCCGACGGCGCCGAGGTGCTCGAAGAGGTCTACCGCCGCCGCGGCATGAACGTCATGGGCCGTTCGCGCGCCGCCGGTGTCAAGCGCACGGCCGACGGCGTGGTCGTGACCCTGGAGGACGGCCGCACGGCCGAGGGCTCCCACGCGCTGATGACGGTCGGCATGATCCCCAACACCGCCGGCATCGGCCTGGAGGAGGCCGGGGTCCAGCTCGACCGGGGCGGCTTCATCAAGGTCGACAAGGTCTCGCGCACGTCCGCGCCCGGCGTCTACGCGGCCGGCGACTGCACGGGCGTGATGATGCTCGCCTCGGTGGCGGCCATGCAGGGGCGCATCGCGGTCTGGCACGCGCTCGGTGAGGCCGTTCAGCCGCTGCGGCTGTCCACGGTGGCCTCCAACATCTTCACCGACCCGGAGATCGCGGCGGTCGGCGTCGCGCAGCAGGTCATCGAGGCCGGCGAGGTCGAGGCGAACGTGGTCAAGCTGCCGCTGGCCACCAATGCGCGGGCCAAGATGCAGGGGTTCAACGACGGGTTCGTCAAGCTCTTCTGCCGGCCGCACACCGGCATCGTGCTGGGCGGCGTGGTCGTGGCGCCGCGGGCCTCCGAGCTGATCCTGGCGGTGTCGGTGGCGGTGCAGCAGCGGCTGACCGTCGACCAGCTCGCCCACACGTTCGCCGTCTACCCGTCGCTGTCCGGGTCGATCACGGAGGCGGCCCGCCGCCTGATGCAGCCGGGCGTGTCCATCTAACTCGCGACTCTCTCCGTCTCCGCGCCCGCCGCCCGCCGAGGCGCTCTTTGGCATGCCCGCCCACCGTCATCAGGGGGAAGTAGGGCTCTGACCATTGACGTTTGTTGGTATGGACAGCAAACTAATTCCCGAGTTGGCGCAGCCGTTCTTGAGGAGCTTCCATGCCCTATCGTCCCCCGCTGGTCGCGCACGAGTATTTCGTCGCCGACCCGCCCGAGCTTCCGGTTCGCGCACGAGGCGAGGGTGGTCTGTCGGCGGTGACCGCCGCGGAGCTGGTCGCGGCCGACGGTGCCGAGGTGCTGCTGAAGGCCGTCACCACGGCGGAGGAGACGCTGGTCGTCCAGGTGGGAGTGGCCGGTGAGGGAGTCATCAGGGTGCGGCTGTCGGAGGACGCGACCGCCAGGCCGCGTTCGGAAGGCGCCATCTCGCTGGTGACCCCCGGCACGTACCGCGGGGCACGGGCCGGGGCCGCGCCGGGGGAGCCCATCGTCGTGGACGCGGGCTCGCTGCGGGCCGAGATCAGCCTGGCGCCGTGGCACCTGCGCTTCACCGACGCCACCGGGAGGACGCTGGTCGAGCAGGACCGCGGGCACACCGACATCAGTGGCCGGCTGCGTACGCTCCCCTTCGGCCGCTCCAGCTCCAACGGCGCCCCCGTCGCCTACCACGAGAGCTTCGCCGCCGCCCCGGACGAGGCCTTCGCCGGGTTCGGCGAGTCGTTCACGCGGCTCGACAAGCGCGGCCAGCGCCCGCTCATGTGGAACTTCGACGCGTTCGGCGCCGAGTCGCAGCGGGCGTACAAGAACGTCCCTCTGTACGTCTCCAGCAGGGGCTACGGAGTCCTCGTGGACAGCGGGGCCCCGACGGAGTTCGACGTGTGCCAGTCCACGCACAGCGTCGTGCAGATCGTCGTGCCCGACGACGTGATGGACTACTACGTGATCGCCGGTCCGACGCCTTCCGACGTGCTGGACCGTTACGACCTGCTGACCTGCCGCCCGTCGCTGCCGCCGAAGTGGGCGTTCGGGACCTGGATCTCCTCCGGGTTCTGCGTGGACAGCCAGGAGCGGGTGCTGGCCAGGGCGCGGACGATCAGGGAGCGCGGCATCCCGTGCGACGTGCTGCACCTGGACACGTACTGGCAGGCCGACGGGCACTGGTCGGACCTGCAGTGGGATCCGGTGAACTTCCCCGACCCGGAGGGGATGCTGGGCGAGCTCAAGGGCATGGGGTTCCGGCTCTGTCTGTGGATGAATCCGTATATTTCCCACCTGAGCCCCGCCTTCCCCGAGGCCGCAAAAGCCGGATATTTCCTGAAGAATCAGGAGGGGGAGACCTACGTCGCCGACTGCTGGCACGGGTCCTTCCCGCCGTGCGGGATCGTGGACCTCACCAACCCGCAGGCCGTCGAGTGGTTCACCGGGCTGCTGAGAGACCTGCTCCGCCAGGGCGTGGACGCGTTCAAGACCGACTTCGCCGAGGGCGTGCCCGCCGACGCCGTCGCCTTCAACGGCATGACCGGCACCGACCTGCACAACGTCTACACGCTGCTGTTCAACGACGCCGTCGCCGCCGTCACCCGCGAGGTGCACGGCCACGAGCTCGTCTGGGCCCGCTCCTCCTACCTCGGCGGCCAGCGCCACAGCGCCCAGTGGGGCGGCGACACCTACACCAGCTACGCCGCCATGGGCAGCACGATCAGGGGCGGCCTCGCGCACGGCCTGTCCGGCGTGCCGTTCTGGAGCCACGACGCCGGCGGCTTCACCGGCCGGCCCACCGACGACCTGTACGTGCGCTGGACCCAGTTCGGCGCGCTCTCCCCGCTGATCCGCCTGCACGGGACGACCACCCGCGAGCCGTGGGAGTTCCCCGCCGTCGAGGAGCAGGCCGTCGGCGCGCTGAAGCTGCGTTACCGGCTGATGCCGTACATCTACTCGGCGGCCGTCGAGGCGGCGCGCACCGGCGCCCCCATGATGCGGGCGATGTGCGTCGACTTCCCGGACGACCCGGTGGCCTGGCAGGCCGACCTGCAGTATCTGTTCGGCCGCGACCTGCTTGTCGCCCCCATGACCGCGCCCGAGGGCATCAGGCAGGTGTACCTGCCGCGCGGCCAGTGGGTGGACTACTGGACGGGCGAGGTGCTCGAAGGCTCCCGATACGTCACGGTCAGCAAGCCGCTCGACCAGATCCCCCTCTTCGTACGGCACGGCGCGATCATCCCGGTCGCCACCGCCCCTGGGGGCACGGTGGACGTGCCGGCCGAGATCACCCTCGTCGCCTTCGGAGGCGGCGACGCGACGGTGGAAATCCACGACGAGGACGGCGTGACGATCGCCGTCGCCACCAGGGACGGCGACGTGCTGCGTGTCGCCGTCACCGGCCCGAAGCGCGTCACCGGGGTCGAGATCGCCCCGGTGACCGGAGCTCCCGCACGGGCCGTCATCCAGTAACACCCCCCTGGAGGGATCATGGTCAAGTCAAGAGCCGCGGCGGTGCTCGCCGCCGCGGTCCTGGTCCTGTCGGCGTGCGGTTCCGGCGGCTCGGAGACCCCGGCCGCCCAGAACAGCAGTCAGCCGCGCACACTCAAGCTCTGGCACTACGAATCGGCCGACAGCGCCATGGGCAAGGCGTGGGCCGAGGCGATCAAGAAGTTCCAGGCGTCGCACCCGAACGTGACCGTCAAGTTCGAGGAGAAGGGCTTCGAACAGATCCAGAAGACGGCCAGCATGGTGCTGAACTCGGACGAGGCGCCCGACATCATGGAGTACAACAAGGGCAACGCCACCGCGGGCCTGCTCTCCAAGCAGGGCCTGCTCACCGACCTCAGCGACGAGGCCACCAAGCGCGGCTGGGACAAGCTGCTGCCCGGCGGCCTGCAGACCACCGCCAAGTACGACGACCGCGGCGTCATGGGCTCCGGCAAGTGGTACGGCGTGCCCAACTACGGCGAGTTCGTGATGGTCTACTACAACAAGGAGCTGTTCGAGAAGCACAAGGTCCAGGTGCCGACGACGTTCGAGCAGTTCACGGCCGCGATGGACACGTTCGTCAAGGCAGGGGTGACCCCCATCGCCACCGCCGGCGCCGAGTACCCGGCCCAGCAGATCTTCTACCAGCTCGCGCTCTCCAAGGCGCAGAAGCCGTGGCTCGATGCCTTCCAGTCCTACAAGGGCAAGGTGGACTTCCACGGCCCCGAGTTCACCTACGCCGCCGACACGTTCGCCGACTGGGTGAAGAAGGGCTACATCGCCAAGAACTCCTCGGGGGTGAAGGCCGAGGACATGGGCGTGGCGTTCATGAACGGCAAGTTCCCCATGATGATCAGCGGCAGCTGGTGGTACGGCCGCTTCGCCTCGGAGATCAAGAAGTTCGAGTGGGGCCACTTCCTCTTCCCCGGCGCCACGATGTACCCGGGCTCCAGCGGCAACATCTGGGTGGTGCCCGAGAAGTCGGAGAACAAGGACCTGGCCTACGACTTCATCGACATCACGATGAGCAAGGACATCCAGAACCTGCTGGGCAACTCCGGCGGCGTCCCCGTGGCCGCGGACCCGGCCGCGATCACCGACGCCAAGAGCAAGGAGCTGATCGAGACCTTCAACAAGGTGACCACCGGCGACGGCCTGGCCTTCTACCCTGACTGGCCCGCGCCCGGCTACTACGACGTGCTCGTCGCCGGGGTCCAGAACCTCATCAACGGCAGCAAGGCCCCCGCCGCGGTGCTGGACGAGATCGCCAAGCCGTACGAGGACAACCTCGCCGACATTGGTAACTAGATGAGAGAGCGCACGAGGGGATACTGGCTCTACCTGATCCCCAGCCTGCTGCTGTTCCTGGTGGTCATCGTCGTGCCGTTCCTCATGAACGTGGGCGCGAGCTTCACCCGCTGGTCGGGGGTGGGCACGCCCCGGTGGATCGGGTTCGACAACTACACCAGGCTGCTGAAGGACGAGCGGTTCTGGCAGTCGTTCCAGCACAACGTGGGCCTGATCGTGGCCATGGCCATCGTGCCGACCGCGATCGGCCTCGTGCTGGCGGCCGCCCTGTTCGACTACATCGGCAAGCGGTTCGGGCCGCGTACGGCCTCCGCGCTGCGGGCCATGTACTACCTGCCGCAGGTGCTGCCGGTGGCGGTGGCCGGCGTGGTGTGGGGCTGGATGCTGCACCCGTCGTACGGCGCGGTCAACCAGATCTTCGGCCTGGACCTCGACTGGCTCGGTGATCCCGACCTGGCGCTGGCCACGGTCATGGCGGTGATGGTCTGGTTCCAGCTCGGCTACCCGGTCGTGATCTTCATGGCGGGGCTGCAGCGCGTGGATCCGGCCTACTACGAGGCGGCCGAGATCGACGGGGCCTCGTGGTGGCGCAAGTTCTGGCACATCACGCTGCCGCAGATCCGGCCGGAGGTCTTCGTGGTGCTGCTGACCTGCACGATCGCCGCGTTGAAGGTGTTCGGGCCGATCTTCGTGCTGACCCGCGGAGGGCCCGGCAACTCCACCATGGTCCCGTCGTACTTCTCGTACCTGAACTTCTTCCAGAAGAGCAACGTCGGGTACGGCTCGGCCATCGCCACGGTGCTGGCGTTGATCATCATCGTGGTGACGTTCCTGTTCCTGCGCGTCCAGGAGCGTGACCAATGAGGGGGCCGGGGCGCTGGGCGGTGCTGTTCGCGCTGGTCGTGCTGGCGGTCGTGATGGTGTTCCCGTTCGCGATCGTGGCGATCAACGCGGTCAAGTCGCCGGCCGAGTACAGCTCTCAGGGCCCGCTGAGCCTGCCTGACGGGCTCTATCTCCAGGGGATCATCGACTTCTGGAACCGGGTCGAGTTCGGCACGAAGCTCTGGAACAGCCTGCTGATCAGCGCCTCCGTGGCGGTGTTCGCCGTCGTGCTGTCGGTGCTCAACGCGTACGCGCTGGGCATCGGCAGGGTGAAGGGCCGGCTGTCGATCCTCGTGCTGTTCCTGGTGGCCAACACGCTGCCGCAGGAGGCGCTGGCCTACCCGCTCTACTACCTGGCCAAGGCCGTCGGGCTGTACGACACGCGGCTCTCCGTGATCATCGTCATGACGGTGATCCAGGCGGCGTTCGGCACGTACCTGCTGAGCGCCGTGCTGGGCCAGTTCCCGAAGGAGATCCTCGAGGCGGCGGCGATCGACGGTGCGGGGCGGCTGCGGTCGCTCTGGCGGATCGTGGTGCCGATCAGCCGGCCCACCCTCAACGTCCTGCTGATCTTCTTCTTCATCTGGACCTGGAACGAGTTCTTCCTTCCGCTGATCTTCCTGATCTCCAACGACACCCAGACGGTGCCCGTGGCGCTCGGCGTCCTGCAGGGCGAGAAGTACATGGACGCCACGATGTCCAGCGCCTCCGCCCTGCTCGGCGTCGTGCCGGCGGTCGCCTTCTTCCTGATCTTCCAGCGCACGCTGACCCGTGGTGTGACGGTCGGCGCCATCAAGTGATGGAGAACCCCCCAATGCGAAAAATCCCGATACTAGCTGCCCTCACCCTCGCGGCCGCGCTGCTGGCCGCGCCCCCCGCCCAGGCCGCCGACTACCCGTTCCAGAACCCGGCCCTGCCGGTGGAGCAGCGGGTCGAGGACCTGCTCGGCCGACTCACGCTCCAGGAGAAGCTGGGGCTGCTGCACCAGTCGCAGGCGGCCATCCCGCGGCTGGGCATCGCGTACCACAAGAACGGCACCGAGGCGCTGCACGGCGTCGCCTGGTCCAACGACATCAACGACAAGTGGAGCCAGAAGCTCGCAAGCGGCACCATGTTCCCGCAGGCCGTGGGGCTGGCCAGCACGTGGGACCCGGCGCTGATCAAGAAGGTGGGCTCCGCCGTCGGCGACGAGGCCCGCGGCTACAACGCCGTGGACCCGGCCGTGTGGGGCCTGCAGGTGTGGGCGCCCGTCGTGGACCTGCTGCGCGACCCGCGGGCGGGCCGTAACGAGGAGGGCTACTCGGAGGACCCGCTCCTGACCGGGGCGATCTCCACGGCCTACGGCAAGGGCCTGCAGGGCGACGACCCCTTCTACCTGAAGACCGCGCCCGTGCTGAAGCACTACCTCGCCTACAACAACGAGAGCAACCGCAGTCTCAGCTCCTCCAACCTGACGCCGAAGCTCAAGCACGAGTACTACGAGCCGGCCTTCAAGGCGGCCATCTCGGCCAACGCCGCGACCGGGGTCATGGCGTCGTACAACCTGGTCAACGGGCGGCCGAACCACGTCAACCCCGACCTCGGCACCACGGTCAGGTCGTGGACGGACAAGACGCTCTACAACGTCAGCGACGCCTGGGGGCCGCACGCGCTCACCGACGTGGAGAAGTACTACGACACCAAGCCCGAGGCGTTCGCCGCGGTGCTCAAGGCCGGGCTCGACAGCTTCACCATCGACGACAACAACTCCGGGCCGCTGGTCGAGAACCTCACGGCCGCCCTCGACAAGGGGCTCATCACGCAGGCCGACGTGGACCGGGCCGTACGGAACGTCCTGACCATCCGCACCCGGCTGGGGCACTTCGACCCGGACGGCGGGCCGTACAAGAAGATCACCAAGGACGTGATCAACAGCCCGGCCAACCAGAAGCTCAACCGGGAGGCGGCGGGCAAGGCGGCGGTGCTGCTGCGCAACTCCGGCGCCCTGCCGTTCAAGGGGCCGAAGTCGGCGGCCGTGGTCGGGCCGCTGGCCGGGACGCTGTACCACGACTGGTACGGGGGCACCATGCCGTACCAGGTGACGCCGCTCGACGGGATCAAGGAGCGCGTCGCCGACGTGAGCACCGGCACCGGGCTGGAGCGGATCGCGCTCAAGCACCTGGCCTCCGGCAAGTACATCACCGCCACCGGCACCGGGCCCGACGACAACGCGGCCCTGGTCGACACGGCGCCCACCGCGGCCTCCGAGTGGGACCTGACCGACTGGACCAGCGGCGTGTCCACGCTGCGCAACGCGGGCAACGGCAAGCTGCTCGGCGGTGACTGGCGCTCGCTCGACACCGACGACGACGAGCCCCACGGCTGGTACGTGCAGCAGCAGTTCGAGCTCCAAGCACAGGCCGACGGCAGCTACCTGATCAGGTACGCGGGCTACGAGACCGGCGACGGCTGGTACGGCCTGCCCGAGCCGTACGTCACGGTCTCCGCCGACGGCACGCTCGGCCTGGGCACCAAGGACCAGGCGGCGAAGTTCGGCAAGGAGGTCGTCTCTGACGGCATCGCCGAGGCCGCCGCGCAGGCCGCCAAGGCCGAGGTGGCGGTCGTGGTGGTGGGCAGCAACCCGTTCGTCGCGGGGCGCGAGGTCCACGACCGCGCCAACCTGCAGCTCGGCGAGGGGCAGCGGCGGCTGATCGAGGCCGTGCGCAAGGCCAACCCGCGCACGGTCGTCGTCCTGGAGACCAGCTACCCGGTCATCGTGGACGCCCCGAACCTGCTGTGGACCACGCACGCGGGCCCGGAGACCGGCCACGCGGTCGCCGACGTGCTCTTCGGCGCCGTCAACCCGGCCGGCCGGCTCACCCAGACCTGGCCCGCCACCGACAACCTGCCGAGCATCTACGACTACGACCTGGCCAAGACCGGGATGACGTACCTGTACGGGAAGGACAAGCCGCTCTACGCGTTCGGGCACGGCCTGAGCTACACCACGTTCGGCTACCAGGGGCTGAGCGTCAAGGGCAACGTGGTGAGTGTGAAGGTCACCAACACCGGCAAGGTGAAGGGTGACGAGGTGGTCCAGCTCTACACCCACCAGCAGCAGTCCCGCTTCAAGCAGCCGGTCAAGCAGTTGCGCGGCTTCCAGCGGGTCACGCTGAACCCGGGCCAGAGCCGTACCGTGACCTTCCCCCTGAAGAAGTCGGACCTGGCGGTCTGGGACTACACCCGGGGCAAGTGGACCGTCGAGAACGCCACCCATGACGTGCTCGTCGGCTCCTCCTCCGACCGGATCCGCCTGTCCACGACGCTGCGCGTCTCCGGCGAGACCATCCCCGTACGCGACCTGTCCAGGACCACGCGGGCCATGGACTTCGACGACTACGCGGGCGTGGCGTTCGTGGACGAGACGAAGGCCGGCGGCGACGCCGTGGAAGGGTCGGCCGGGGACTGGATCTCCTTCACCGGCGCCTCCTTCGGCTCCCGCTTCACGGCCGGGGTGTCGTCGGTGAGCGGCGGCGCCATCGAGCTCCGCTCGGGCTCGCCGACCGGCGCCCTGCTGGGGACCGTCCAGGTGCCCGCCACCGGCGGGATCTACCAGTGGGGTACGGCGACCGCCTCCGTCAAGGCGGGCACCGGCAGCCTGTACCTCGTGTTCAAGGGTGACCTGCGGATCAAGGACTTCGCCCTCGCCCGATGACGTTCCGTGGCGGCCATGAGCATGGTCGTGGCCGCCACGGAACTCCTGCTTGCCGCCATATGGATAGTTGTGCTATCTAATATTTAGATAGTTGAGTTATCCAATGGAGGCTTGCGGTGGTTGTGATCGTGTTGCTGGTCGCCACGGTGGCGTTCCGGCTCCTGGGGGCCCTGGGCGTGCGGCGGTTCGGCTCCTGGAGCGTGAGTGCCGCGCATGGGCTGGCCGTCATGCTGGTGATGACGGCCAGCGCGCATTTCGTCCCGGCGGGCGTGACCTTCATGCCCAATCATGCGGACATGGTGGCCATGGTGCCGGCGTTCGTTCCCTTCCCGGCCCTGGTGGTCTACCTGACCGGCGTGCTCGAGCTGGCCGGGGCGGCCGGGCTCGTGCTGGAGAGGACCCGAAGGGCCGCCGGGATCTGCCTGGCGCTGCTCTTCGTGGGCCTGCTCCCGGCGAACGTGTACGCCGCGCTCGCCGGCCAGGCCGTGACGCCGCTGTGGCAGCGGATCCCCGAGCAGGTCCTCTACATCGCTATCGCGCTGTGGGCGGCGGTGAATACCCGCGAACGTAGTCGACGGTGAACTCCTTGGGATACGTGCCGCCCGGCTGGAACTCGTAGATGCCGAGCATGAGCTGCATCGGGTACGCCGGCGACTGGTTCACCGTCCTGACGTGCACGCCGTCCACGGAGAAGGAGACGTGGTCCGGGGCCCAGTCGGCGGCGTACACGTGGAACTCGCGGGCGTCGAGGGCCAGGGTCTCCGCCGTGAAATCGTCGGTGATGCCCGGATCGCCGAAGGGGTGCAGGCCCATGCCGATCCGCGCCTCACCCGCCCCGACGTCGCGGCCGAAGATCTCGGCGACGCAGATCTCGGCCGAGCGCTCGGGCGCGTCCTCGAAGCCGATCATCCAGAGCGCGACCATGCAGTTGGGGTCGTCGGTCGCCTTCGCGCGCATCTCGATCCGGCCGTACTGCGGGGTGTAGAGCCGCATCTCGGGCTGCTCCTCCCGGACCACCGCGCCGCGCCCGTGCTGCCCGATGCGGCTGCCGGCGGGCCCGGCGAACAGGCCCGTCTGGAGGGAGGAGACCCGCAGGCCGCCCTCGAGATCGGGCGCCCACGGCGGCTGGTCCTCCTCGATCAGCAGGGTCAGGCGGCCGTCCCCGAGCCGGTAGCGGGCCGCGGCGGCCTTCCGGGTGGTCCACTGCGGTAAGTAGAAAGGGAACCACTTCGTCCCGTCGAGGCGGCCGCCCTCGAAGGTCTCCTCGAACTCCAACATGATCGCTTCCTCTAACTCTTCGCCTTAATTCGTCGGACGTCCAAACTATTGACCCTCGCCACACCCGTATGTGAGCCTTCTGGTAAGAGCTCATGCGCGAAGGCGCGGCGACGGTCAGGGTCCTGCATTCTGCTCGTGCATGGCGGTCATCTGCAGCCTTTGGGGGCGCCTGTCGGCGTGCCTGGAAAGGAAGAGCCGCGCATGCGAAGAAGATTATTCGTCATGCTCACGATCGCCGCCGCCCTGCTGGTGGCGGCGGTCGTGCGGATGTCGCCGGTCTCGGCCGTCGCCTCGGACCCGTACGCGTACAAGAACGTCAGGATCGACGGTGGCGGCTTCGTGCCCGGCATCATCTTCAACCAGACGGAGAAGAACCTCATCTATGCCCGCACCGACATCGGCGGTGCGTACCGGTGGAACCAGTCGACCAAGTCCTGGACGCCCTTGCTGGACTGGGTCGGATGGGACAAGTATGGCTACAACGGCGTGATCAGCCTCGCCACCGACCCCGTTCAGACCAACCGCGTGTACGCCGCCGTCGGCATGTACACCAACAGCTGGGATCCCAACAACGGCGCGATCCTGCGTTCGACCGACAAGGGCGACAACTGGCAGGTCACGCCGCTGCCGTTCAAGCTCGGCGGGAACATGCCCGGCCGCGGCATGGGCGAGGCGCTGTCGGTGGACCCGAACAACAACGCCGTCCTCTACCTCGGCGCCCCCAACGGCAACGGGCTGTGGCGCAGCACCGACTACGGCGCCACCTGGGCCAAGGTGGCCAGCTTCCCCAACGCGGGCAACTACGCCCAGGACCCGAACGACTCCACCGGCTACCTGAGCCACAGGCCGGGCGTGGTCTGGGTGACCTACGACCCGCGCTCGTCCGCCAAGGGCAGCACCACCAAGACCATCTACGTGGGCGTCGCCGACAAGGAGAACAGCGTCTACCGCACGACCGACGCGGGCGCCACCTGGTCGCGCGTGGCCGGCCAGCCGACCGGCTACCTCGCCCACAAGGGCGTGCTGGACACGGTCAACGGCTACCTCTACATCGCGACGAGCGACACGGGCGGCCCGTACGACGGGGGCAAGGGCGACGTGTGGCGCTACAACACGGCGACCGGCGCCTGGACCCGGATCAGCCCCGTCCCCTCCTCCAGCTCCGACGACACCTTCGGCTACAGCGGCCTGACCATCGACCGGCAGAAGCCTGGCACGATCATGGTGGCCACGCAGGTCTCGTGGTGGCCGGACGTGATCTTCTTCCGCTCCACCGACTCCGGCGCGACCTGGACCCGCGTGTGGGACTGGACCTCGTACCCGAACCGCAGCTTCCGCTACAAGCAGGACATCACGGAGAACCCGTGGCTGACGTTCGGCGCCAACCCGCAGCCTCCTGAACTCGCGCCGAAGCTCGGCTGGATGACGGAGTCGCTGGAGATCGACCCGTTCGACTCGAACCGGATGATGTACGGCACCGGCGCCACGATCTACGGCACCGAGGACCTGACCAAGTGGGACTCGGGCGGTCAGTTCACCATCAAGCCCATGGCCAAGGGCCTGGAGGAGACGGCGGTCCTGGACCTGATCAGCCCGCCGAGCGGCCCGCCCCTGGTCAGCGCCCTGGGCGACATCGGCGGCTTCCGACACACGAACCTGGACGCCGTACCGTCGATGATATTCACGGCTCCGATCTTCACCACGAGCACCAGCCTGGACTACGCGGAGAAGTCGCCGTCGATCATGGTCAGGGCGGGCAGCTTCAAGGACTCCGACCGCCCGAACGACAGCCACGTGGCCTTCTCCACGGACGGCGGCGCCAACTGGTTCCAGGGCACCGAGCCGGGCGGCATCGACGAGGGCGGCACGGTGGCGGCGGCCGCCGACGGCTCCCGCTTCGTCTGGGCGCCGAAGGGCGCCACGCCGGTCTACTCGGTGGGGTTCGGCAACTCCTGGCAGCAGGCCTCCGGCCTCCCCACCGACGCGATCGTGGAGTCGGACCGGGTCAACGCGTCGAAGTTCTACGGCTTCAGCGGCGGCCGCCTGTACGTCAGCACGAACGGCGGCGCCTCCTTCACCGCCACCGCCGCCACGGGCCTGCCGACCACCGGCAAGTTCAAGGCGGTCCCCGGCAAGGAGGGCGACCTGTGGCTGGCCGGTGACGGCGGCCTGTGGCACTCGACCGACAGCGGCGCGTCCTTCGCCAAGCTCTCCGGGATCACGAGCTCGGTGAACGTCGGCTTCGGCAAGGCCGCGCCCGGCGGGACGTACATGGCGGTCTTCACGGTGGCCACCATCGGCGGCGTCACGGGCCTGTACCGCTCGGACGACGCCGGGGCGAACTGGGTGCGCATCAACGACGACAAGCACCAGTGGGGCAACATGGGCGAGGCCCTGACGGGCGACCCGCGCGTGTACGGCCGCGTCTACGTCGGCACCAACGGCCGCGGCATCCTGTACGGCGACCGCACGGGCCCACCGGTAACCGTCACCCCCACCGTCACGCCCACGGTCACCCCCACCGTCACGCCCACGGTCACCCCGACCGTCACCCCGACCGTGACCCCCACGGTCACGCCTACGGTGACGCCGACCACGGGCTCGGGCTGCTCGGCGACGTACAAGAGCACTAACGAGTGGTCGGGCGGCTTCCAGGCGGAGGTCACGGTCAAGAACACGGGCACGGCGCCGATCTCGGGCTGGAAGGTCACCTGGACCTGGTCAGGAAACCAGAAGATCACCCAGCTCTGGAACGGCACCCCGACCCAGACGGGCACGAACGTCAGCGTCGTGAACGCCAGCTACAACGGCTCGCTTGCGTCGAACGCGACGACGTCGTTCGGCTTCACGGGCTCCTACACCGGCACCAACACCCCACCCACCACCCTCACCTGCACCCCGGCGTAAGGGAACGCCCCTGGGAGGCCACGCGCCGGCCTCCCAGGGGCACCCGACGGGAAAAGCGAGGCCTTCCACAGGGGGCGCTTCGCGCAGGGGTTCCAGACAGCGCCTCCCAAGGGGCTCCGCCCCTTTCGATCCCCGAACCCCCGCTCGCTGCGCTCGCCGGCACCCACCCCGTTGCCTGGTTACCGGGTGGGCCTACTGGACCCCGCCCGTGTTCCGGCTCTCGTTCCGCGCGATCGAGGGCCGCGCCGATGCAGCCGCCATGAGGCGTTGACCTCAAGCAAAGTTGAGGAAGCAGAATCAGCGGCATGACCTCTCCTCAGTACGGAAAAGCGCTGGTCCTCGGTGCGGGCGGACTTGTCGGCACGGCCTGGCTGGCGGGCCTCGCCGCAGGGCTGCGCCGCGAGGGCATCGACCTCGCCGACGCCGACCTCATCGTGGGCACCTCGGCCGGAGCGATCGTCGCGGCGATGCTCACCACCGGCCGGGACCTGGCCGATGTGGCGGTGCTGCCCTCCCCGCGCGCCGGACGTTCCGGACCACCGGACCTGGCCGCGATGGGACAGGCGTTCGCCATGCTGGTCGACCCGACTCTGGAACCGGACGACAAACGCCGCCGGGCCGGGCAAATCGCGCTCGCTGCCGAGGCCCCGTCCGAGGACGGGCACCTGGCCGGGATCGGCTCCCTGGTCGGGACCGAGACGTGGCCCGACCGCCCCTTGCTGATCACCGCAGTGGATGCCGAGACCGGCGAACCGAAGGTGTGGGCGCGCGGCGGCGAGGCGACCCTGGTCGAGGCCGTGGCGTCGAGCTCCGCGTTCCCCGGAACGGTCGCTCCGATCACCGTCAACGGCCGCCGGTACATGGACGGCGCGCTGCGCGACGGCGTGAACGCCGACCTCGCCGCCACCGCCGTGACCCGCGTTCTCGTCGAGCCGCTCGCCGACCGTTCCCCGGCGAGCGAGTTCCAGGGCGTGCGCATCGGACCGGATGCCGAGGCGTTGGCGGCGTTCGGCCCCGATCTCGGCAACCGGGAGGCATGGACGCCCGCCTACCGCGCCGGGGTCCGACAGGCTCCGCCGGTGGTCGCGATGCTGCGTCCCGTCTGGGACGCGGCTTCCGTCACCTGACCGCTGGCCATGCTTGCTACTCGCAGGAGGCCGTAGACGATCCGATGCCCAGGTCGGCCCAGACAGCGCGGTGGCCGCGTTCGAGGACATAGGTGCCGCACCGCTTGCTCAGTGAGGCAACGATCCCTAGTCCTCGGCCCGACTCCGACATGGAGCCCAGCTCCAGGGGGACGAAGCGCGGTTCCGGCTCCGCGATGCCTGGATCGATCACTTCCAGTCGGACGAAGTCGAAGCCCTCGCCGAGACCCAGTCGAACCTTGATCCAGTCGCGTCGGGGGCCCGCCGGAACGTGCTGGATGACGTTGCTCACCAGCTCTGAAACGATCTGAAGGGGTGCATCAGGGCACACCAGGGAAGGGATGTCGGCGAGCCACAGCTTCATCAGCCGGCGCGCCTGTCCTGGTGCCTCGTCGCTGCGTCGCAGCGTTGCGACCCGCCACGCGGTCGCGTTCTCGAATTTGCGTCAGGCGATCCTCGCTCGTGCCGAACCGCACCCGGTGCTACTTTGGGCGTTCCTGGACGAGGGGATCCTGTATCGCCCGATCGGCAGCGAAGAGATCACTCGAAGGCAGCTCGAGCACCTCATCGAAATGTCGGAGAGAGACAACGTCACGATCCAGCTGCTCCCATATCTCGCCATGAGCACCACAGGACTGGGCGGCAGCTTCACCCTTCTCCCGATCGACGGGGAGCCGGACGCTGCTTATATCGAGGGGACGCTTTACGGGCAGATCCGCGACCAAGGCGAAGAACTCGAAATGCTGAAGCGCAGGCTGGAGAAGATGCGAGCAGAGGTTTATCCGCAGCGCACTTCGATTGAACTGATCAGGAAGAGATTGGCGGAAGAGTGGATCTGGAGCTGAAACGAGAGATTGATGACGCTGAATGGGTCACGGCGTCGAGCGACAATCAGGGAAACTGCATCTACGTGGCCTTCCTGAGCGGTGGGCGGGTGGCCATTCGTGACTCGGAGCGGCCGGATCTGGAGCCGTTGGTGGTCCGCGGCCCGGTCTGGGACGCCTTCTCCAACGGCATGAAGAGAGGGGTCTTCGAGCGTCCCGCCTGAGCCGAAGATCCCCTCTCCACCCCTCAGGCCGCCGGAAGAGGGTCCTGGCCGAGCAGGCGCCGCCCGTTCTCGGCGGAGGCGCGTACGGCATCGAACCCATAGGCGACCATCGCCGCCTCGTACTCGGCCAGCGCCTGGACGAGCGGCCGGCCGGCGGCGGCCGCGCCGAGGGCGGCGGCGAGCGCGCTCGCGTCCCGCAGGGCGGTGTTCGCGCCGACCCCGCCCGCCGGGCTCATCGCGTGGATGGCGTCCCCGAGCAGCGTGATGGCGGTGGTCGGCCAGGGCTCGATCGGCACGCTGGTACGGAGGGTCAGCGGGAAGATCGTGGACGTGTCCCAGTGGTCGATGATCGCGCGCACCCCGGGATGCCAGCCGTCGATCATCCCCAGTGTCATGGCGCGCAGCTCGGCCCCGGACATCGCGCGCAGCTCGTCGTCGGGCGGCAGGAGCTCGCGGCGGGCGCCGAAGGAGCAGGTCATGTAGTCCTGGGTGTCACGCAGTCCGACCTCGGGGGCGAGCCTGGCGGCGGCCTGCCGTACGGGCTCGGGATACTCCACCGGGGCGACGCCGACGAAGCTCCCGTCCGGGCCGACGATCGGCGTGAACACGGCGAACATGTCGTCCGGGAACAGCTCGCGGGTCTGCGCCGTGAGCGGCACCTTGCCGTACAGCTGCCGCAGGCCCGTGTCCACCACGCGCGCGTGCGGCAGGTGCTGCCTGCGCACCGGGGAGTTCACGCCGTCCGCCGCCACGAGCACGTCGCCGCTCGCGGTGGTGCCGTCGGAGAAGTACGCGGTGACGCGGCCGTCGTCGCCGACGCGGTAGTGCGTGAAGTGCTTGCCGAACGCGACCACGTCCTCCAGGCCCGCGAGCAGGATCTGCCGCAGCGTCAGGCGGTTGACCGCCAGGTGCACGCCGTCGTCGGGCGACTCCAGGACCGCCAGCCGCTCGAGCCGGTGGTCGAAGACCGGGGTGCTGGCGCGCGGGACGCCGGCGGTGGCCCGGAAGAGCCGGTGCAGATGCGCGGGCAGGTTGCCGGCCAGGGCCCGGTCGCCGTGCCCGTCGATGTGGATCCGGTAGCCCTGCTGCCGGGATGTCAGTGAGGCGTCGCTCTCGTACACGGCGACGCCGATGTTCCTCTGGCGGAGCCCTTGCGCCAGGCACAGTCCGCCCAGCCCGGCACCGATGACGATCACATGCGGACGCGGCATCTCAGCCGTCCCTTCTCCCGTGAGTTCCCTAGCAGTGCAAGGGAGACCCTAACACTGCTAGGGATTCCCTTGCACTGCTAGATTGAGAAGGGCGCAGAGACCAAAGGGGAGTCCCGTATGGCACGTCAAGAACCCGACATTCCCGGCCTTCCCGGCGGCATCGAGGAGGCGGAACCGCGGCTCGACCGCGCCCAGATCGCTCAGGCGGCACTGGATCTCCTGGACGAACAGGGCTTCGACGCGTTCAGCATGCGTAAGCTCGCCGTCGCGCTCGGCATCAAGTCGCCGTCGCTCTACTGGCACGTACGCAGCAAGGACGAGCTGTTCGACCTGCTCATCGACGTGGTCGTGGGCAAGTGCCCGCTGCCTGACGACGACGGCCGGTCATGGGAGGAGCGGCTCGTCGGCCTCGGCCTCGAACTCCGGCAGGTCCTGCTCGCCCACCCCGCGGCCACCCGCCTCCTGCCGGGCCGGGTCCCGTTCGGCCCCAACGGGCTGCGCCTGGCCGACCACATCATCGGCGTCCTGCGCCAGGCGGGGTTCGACAACCGCCTGTCCGGCTACGGCTATCTGCTCCTGCTCTTCTACGTCGTCGGCTTCGCCGGCCAGGAGATCGCCTTCGGCAAGGGCCCCGAGAACCACGCCCGCCTCGGCCAGATCACCGGTTTCCTGCGCGACCTGCCCGCCGACCGCTACCCCCACCTGACGGCCGTCGCGGACGAGCTGACCGCCCGCCCCGGCCTGACCCACCGCTTCGAGCTGGGCCTGGTTGGCATCCTCGGCGAGCTCGACCGCCGGCGTCGGGAATGACCCCGCTCATGCGCCGGCCGCCCGCTCCCGCGGAGCGGACGGCCGGCGTGGCTCAACGACGACTGCGACGGTGCCGGGAACGGCTGCTGCTGTCACTGTTGATCTTCTTGCGCGGATGCACCGGATCCGGCCCCAGTCCAGCGGGTACGAGCAGGCAGATTCTCGCGGCGGACATGTAACGCGGGAAAGACATGGCCTCGCCCCCTTCGATACGTCATGGCGTATCCCCGACCCACCAGAGGGATATCCCCCCATTTGTTCACATTACGCCGAAAACGGACATCGGCCAGGGCTGGGAGGAGAAGTCACGACAGGGCGTCGAGGGTGGCGGTCACGGTGGGCGGGGCCTCACGGCCGAAGCCGGTCAGAAGGAGCACGGCTCCGGCCGCGGGCGGGCGCGCGCGGTTACGCAGGCAGGGAGTCCAGCTGGGCGAGGAGTCGCGCCTTGCCCGATCGCTCCAGCCAGGTGCCGAAGTCCATGAGGCCGGCGTGGGCCTTTCGCAGCGGCGCGGGGTCGGAGTCGTAGTAGGACTCGTCGGCCCACGTGAAGACCTTGGCCACCTCGGGGTCGTGCTCCCAGAGGACCTCGATCGGGATCCGGGTGTGCGGGATCGGGCGGCCGGCCGCCGTGCTGAGCGCGGCGGCGATCTGCGGGGCGGTCAGCCTGTCGCCGGTGACGTCCAGGGCCTTGCCCAGGTACGTGGCAGGGTCGGCGAACGCCAGCGCGGCGATGGCCCCGATGTCGTCGATGGCGACGAGCTGCATGACCAGGTCGTCCCGCCAGGGCACGTTGAGCGAGCCGTTCTGGAAGAACCGCGCCGGGCTGGTGAAGTCCTCCATGAACCCCGCCGGGCGCAGGATCGTCGCGGGCACCCCCAACTCGCGGATGTGCTCCTCGATCTGCCACTTGTCGATGGCACCCCAGCCGTGCTCCACGTAGAACCGGTTCTGGCTCTTGACGCCGCCGACTGACGAGTACACCAGGTGCCGCACGCGCGCCGCCTTGGCGGCCTGCGCGACGTTCTTGCCCTGCGCGATCTCGTTGTCGTTGGCGGACTGGACGCTGTAGATGCCGTACGCGCCGCTCGCCGCCGCGGTGATGGAGGCGAGGTCGTCGAGGTCGCCGCGGACGAGTTCGGCGCCGGCGGCGGCGAGTCCGGCGGCCGCCGGCGCGGTGTCGTCGCGCACGAGGGCGCGGACCCGCCAGCCGTCGGCCAGCAGGTGGCGGGCGGTGGCGCCGCCCTGGTTCCCGGTGGCGCCGATCACGAGGACGGTCTTGTCCTGAGTGTCCATGAGGTGCTCCTGCTTCGGAAGTGCGGCCGGTTGACGAGACGTGACTATATGACGATTTTTGAAATTTAGTCAACTAAGGCCAAGAGGGAAAGTTCGTCTCTTATGTAGACGATGTTTCCGTCAGACGCTAACGTTGTCTTCATCAGAGACGACGTTGGGGGACGCCTGCGTCGGGCGTGGTAGTACTGGGAATCCGCGAAGGAGGCCGCACAGACAAGCAGGGGCACCCATGACCGAGCGCTACCTCGGTGTCCTCGGCATCGCCGAGGCCCTGGGCGTGACCAGGCATGCGGTGCACAAGTGGCGCAGCCGCTATTCGGACGACTCCGACCACCCGTTCCCCGTGCCGGACGTCGAGGTCGACGGGGCTCCCGGCTGGCGGCCGGACCGGCTGACGGAGATCGTGCAGTGGCGCGAGGGGCTGCCCGGCCGCGGCGCGGGCGGGGGGCGCCCTTCCCTCGCGCGCCAGGAGTACCTCAAGGAAGCGGCGGCGCGCGGCCTGACCCGTGACGAGGCGATACGCGCGCTCGCCACGTTCACCGAGGAGTTTCCCGAGATGACCGAGCCGGAGATCTGCGCCTGGCTCGTCGGGAAATGGCGCGGCTAGCCCTTCACTTCATCATCAGCACAGAAGGCGATGACGCATGCCCGAAATCGGCCCAATAGTCGGTGGGGACACCGCACCGGGATTCGAAGCAGTACGTGAGGCGTTCGCGGCCAACCTGGCCGGCGGCGCGGACATAGGGGCCGCGGTCAGCGTCTACCTGCACGGCCGGAAGGTCGTCGATCTGTGGGGCGGGATCGCCGACCCCGAGACCGGCCGCCCGTGGGAGCGCGACACCCTGCAGCTCGTCTACTCCACCACCAAAGCGGTCACGGCCACCTGCGCCCTCCTGCTGGCCCAGCGGGGACAGCTGGACCTCGACGCGCCCGTGGCCGAATGCTGGCCGGAGTTCGCCGCCAACGGAAAGGAGCGCCTCCCGGTCCGCTGGCTGCTCACCCACCAGGCCGGGCTGCCCGCGCTCGACCACCCGGTCACGCCGGAGGAAGCGATCGCCTGGGAGCCCGTGGTCGCCGCCCTGGCGGCCCAGCGTCCGTACTGGGAGCCGGGCACGGAGCACGGTTACCACGGGCTCACGTACGGCTGGCTCGTCGGAGAGGTCGTCCGGCGGGTGTCCGGCCGGAGCATCGGCACGTTCCTCGCGGAGGAGATCGCCGCACCGCTCGGGCTGGACCTGTGGATCGGGCTGCCAAAGACCGAGCAGCACCGGGTCAGCCGGATCATCGCGCCCCCGCCCGACTGGGAGGCCATGGGCCGGATCGACCTGAACGCCCTGCCCGAGCCCATGCGCGAGATCATGGCGGCCTACGCCGATCCGGCGTCGTTGACCAGGCGCTCGCTCGCGGTCGTCACGCCCCCGCTGGACCACAACAGGCCGGAGGAGCAGGCTGCGGAGATGCCTTCGACCAACGGCATCTGCACGGCCCGCGCCCTGGCCCGCTTCTACGCCGCGCTCATCGGCGAGGTCGACGGGCACCGCATCCTCACCGCCGCGACCTTGGCCGCCGCTACCGCGGAACAGGCCGCCGGCATCGACCGCATCCTGCGCGTACCCGTGCGCATCGGCACCGGTTTCGGCCTCCCGACGCCGGACGCGTTCTGGTACTCACCCACGGCCTTCGGCTTCCCCGGCCGCGGCGGATCGCTCGGCTTCGCCGACCCGGCGACCGGCCTCGCGTTCGGCTACGTCATGAACCGCGTCCTGGAAGGCGTACCGGACCTGAGGGCCGCGAACCTGCTCGCCGCGGTCCGGAGCTCGATGCAGGCTCGCGGCCTCGGACCGCGCCCATGAAGCGCTGAAGGCGAGGGTGATGACGGCCTTGCTATGGAGCCGGGAGATGCCGATGTGGTCGGAAAGTCCTGGGTGAAAGGTAAGAAATCCTTCTGCCGGACCACATGTCGATGAAAGACATGCCCCCCGACCGAAGGACGTGGCTTGCCCGACCGACACGAGCGCTTCACCGCGCTCTACAACGCCTACCAGGCCCGGGTGTATGGCTATGCGGCAAGCCGAGCCGGACACCAGCTCGCGGAGGAATTGGTCAGCGACACCTTCCTGGTCGCCTGGCGGCGTCTGGACGACATTCCCGACCAGGCGCAACTGCAGTGGCTCTTCCGCGTCGCCCGCAACATCCTGCGCGACAACCTCCGCCAAGCCACTCGCCACGCGTCCCTGGAAGCCGAACTGCGCACGTGGATCGACGAAGCGGGCGCCGACGCGGGTGAGGAGGCGATCGAGCGCGTCACTGTCCTGCGCGCGCTGGCCACCTTGTCCGACGAGGACAAGGAGCTCCTCACCCTGACCACCTGGCACGGCCTGTCGCCCGACGAGGCAGCCGGCGTGCTCGGATGCACCAAGGCCACCTTCTACGTGCGGTTGCACCGAGCACGCCGCCGCCTGCGGTCGGCGATCGACGCGACCGCCGCGACCTCCTCCCGCAATCCCATGACCGTTCCCGGAGAGTGACTGCGATGAGCCACCAGCCCGACGACGACGAGATGCGACTGCTGACCACGGCCCGCCCGGCCTCGCTGGATCGCGGATCCGGCCTCTCCGCCGCTGACCTGCTGGTCAAGGCCGCCGCCCAGCCGCCGCACGAGCAGCGCTCGCCCAGGCCGTCGCGTCCTCGGCGGCGCCCGTCGATCGTCGTCCGTCTCGCCGTCGCGATGACGGCTGTGGCGATCGCCGCCGTCGTCCTCGTCCGCAACGCGGATCCCGACGGCGCCGCACCCGACGCATCCGGCTTCACCCCCGCCCGGACGGTGCTGCTGGCCGCCGCCGAACGGATCGAGACGCAGAACCCGGCGACCGGCCGGTACTGGCACACTGTCGGCCAGAGCATGGCGATAGGGCAGGAGGGGCGAGCGCCCCGCGGCCAGGAGCCCCGCATGGTCAACTACCGGGTGACGTGCACCCACGAACTCTGGACGGCCAGATCGCGGCGTGACCCCACCTGGCTCCTGGTCACCGCGCAATCGGGTAAACCGCTCACCAAGGCCGACGAGGAGACCTGGCGCAGCCAAGGCGCCTACCGCCTCGGCGCCTGCGAAGGCGCCGGCGTCCCGGGGGTGGGCGGTGCAGCCCCCGCGCCACCGTTCGCCGTCCAGCTCGACGACGAGCGCCACCCCGAGGTCTCCTATCCTCAGGTCGGGGCCACGCACGTCACCACCGCGGAGGTCATGAACCTGCCGGCCGATCCGGCCGGGCTCAGGAGAGTCCTCAACGAGTGGGCCCGGCGTGGCGGATACGCCGACGCCCAGGGCTTCCCGTTCATGCAGGCCACCAGCCTGCTCACGCAACTGCCGACGACCCCCAGGGTCCGGGCCGCCCTCTACCGCGTCCTGGCGGACCTTCCCAATGTGCAGAACATCGGGATGATCAAGGACCCGCTGGGACGTACCGGGACGGGGATCCAACTGGATGGCTGCGGCGGACAGCTCATCATCGACGAGCCGGCGGGACAGCTGCTGGCCGTGCAGGAACGCTCTCCCGACTGCACCGGCGAAGTCACGGCGTGGACCGCGGTGACCGCGTCCGGCTGGACGGACGCCACGCCGGTGCTTCCGCCGCACGCGACCATGCGGGGATGACATCGGACTCAGCCCTTGATGGCGCCCACGATCACGCCCTTGGTGAAGTGGCGCTGCACGAAGGGGTAGATGATCAGGGCCGGGATCACGGCGATCACCACGATGGCCATCTTGATCGCCAGGGTCGGCGGCGCGTCGCCCATCACGCCCGCCGTGGCGCTCGGCAGCGGCTTGGAGTCCACCACGTACTGGCGCAGGATCAGCGCGAGCGGCCACTTGCGGGTGTCGTCGATGTAGAGCATCGCGTTGAACCACGCGTTCCAGTAGCCGACCGCGTAGAACATCGCCACGACCGCCGTCACGGCCTTCGACATGGGCAGGACGATGCGCCACAGGATGCGGAACTCGCCGGCCCCGTCGATGCGGGCGCTGTCCAGGATCTCCCCTGGGATGCTCATGAAGAACGAGCGCAGCACCACCACGTTGAACGCGGAGACGGCGCTCGGCAGGATCAGCGACCAGTACGTGTCCTTCAGGCCCAGGCCGCTGACCATCAGGTAGACGGGGATGATGCCGGGGAAGAAGACGAACATCAGCAGGATGCTGAACAGCAGCGGGCGGTGCAGGAACGAACCCGGGCGCGAGAGCGAGTACGCCCCCAGGATGCTCACCCCCGCGCTGATCAGCGTCCCCACGAGGGTCACCCCGGTGCTGACGAGGACGGCCCTGCTGACCACGGTGTCGGAGAAGATCTGCCGGTACGCCTCCAACGTGATCCCGTCCGGCACCAGCACCAGCCCGCCCACGCGGTTGACCGTGGCGGCCGAGCTGAGGCTGGTCAGGACGATCGTGTAGAGGGGGCCGAGGACGACCAGGACGATCAGCGTCACCAGGGTGCCCTTGCCGAGCCGGCCGACCGGCGACGGGCGTTCTTCCCATGGCGCCAGGCGGCCGCCTCCGCGCGGGCGTGATGTCAGGACGGTCATGATCGTGAATACACCCCTCGCTCGCCGAACGCCTGCGCGACCCGGTTGGCCGCCACGATGAGCAGCAGCCCGACCAGGCCCTTGAACAGCCCGGCCGCCGCCCCGTACCCGAGGTCCCCGGTACGCATGCCCGACCAGTACACGAACGTGTCGAACACCTCGGACGCCTGGCTGCCGACGGCGCCGCGCTGCAGCATGAACTGCTCGAACCCGACGTTGAGCGCGTCGCCGAGACGCAGGATCAGCAGCAGCACGATCACCGGGCGCAGCCCCGGCAGCGTGATGTGCCACATGCGCCGCCACCTGCGCGCCCCGTCCACGGCGGCGGCCTCGTACAGGTTGGGGTCGATGGTGCTGAGCGCGGCCAAAAAGATGATCGCGCCCCAGCCCGCGTCCTTCCAGATGGTCTGGGACGTGATCAGCAGGATGAACGTGTCCGAGTTCGTCATCCAGTCGACGCCCTGCTGGCCATGCTCGCGCAGGATCTGCGCCAGCAGCCCCGCGCCGCCGAACATCTGCTGGAAGACGGCGATGACCAGCACCCAGGAGAAGAAGAACGGCATGTAGACCACGCCCTGCACGAACGCCCTCAGCCGCGCCGAGACGATGCTGTTGAGCAGCAGCGCCAGCATGATCGGTACGGGGAAGTAGAAGACGAGCTGGAAGGCGGTGATGGACAGGGTGTTGCCGACGGCGCGCAGGAACTGCGGGTCCTGGAAGAGCAGCGCGAAGTTGGTGAAGCCGATGATCGGGCTGCCGGCGATGCCGTCGGTGTACGGGTTGTAGTCCTGGAACGCGATGACGTTGCCGAGGGCCGGGAGCCACCAGAAAGCGAGGACGAGCAGGAGCATCGGCAGGTTCATCACCAGCAGCGGCCAGTCCCGGCGGAGCTTGGCCCGCCAGGTGAGCTCCTGCGGGGCGGCCTTGCTGGGTTGCGGAGCGGTCCGTCCGGCCGTGATCACGCCCATGAGAGGCCCCTTCTAGCACGGGTACTCATGGATCTCAAAGCCTGCCGTTCTCCCGCGCGACCTTCATGTAGAACTCCCGCGCCTCATTCCCGCCCTGGTCCTGCCACTCCTTGACGACCGTCGGCCACTCGGAGACCGGCCGCTTGCCCCGGTAGATCTCCTGCATCTTGTCCTCGATCGGCGTGACGAGCCCGGCCATCTTCGACGGCGTCTCCACCCGGAGCCCGACGAAGGGGTCGTTGGACAGGAACTTCGCGGCACCCGTCTGCCAGTCGTAGAGCGACTGCACGAGCCCTTCGTACTCGCTCGTCGCGTTGGCGCTCGGGCGGCCCGACAGGAACATGTACGTGGGCGCGACCTCCTTGCGCCCGAGCGCCGTCTGCTTGAGGGCGCCGTTGTCGACCGTGTAGTGCTTGCCTTCGACGCCGTTGGTGACGAGGTCGTACTCCTGCGTCCCGAACGGCGCCGAGGTCCAGTTGGCGAGGGCGAGCAGCTCGCGCGTGCGCGCGTCCCCGAGGCCCTTCTTGATGAAGGCGAACATGCTGGCGGGCTCGTTGCGCCAGACGATGGGCGTCTCTCCGGCGTGCGCCGGGTAGGGGTTGACGATCTCCATCTTGAACTTGGGGTTGTCCGGCAGGAAGCGGTTGAGGTTCTCGTGCCAGGCGCCGGTGCCGTCCTTGTAGATGATCATCTGGCCGCTGCCGAAGATGGCTTTGTTGTCGGCGTCCTTGTTGGCCACGACGTCCGGGTGGACGTACCCGTTCGCGAAGAGCTTCGCCATGAACTCGACATGCGCGGCCCACTCGGCGGTCTCGTACTTGTACTCGAGCGTGCCGTCGCTCTTCTTCCGCCACTCGCGCGGGGCGCCGAAGGCGCGCTGGACCTCCTGGTCGATGCCGCCGTACGCCCAGCGCTTCTTCTTCGGGTCAGTGATCTCCTTGCCGAGCGTCATCAGGTCGTCGGCGCTCTTGGGGTGCTCCAGGCCCAGGTCCTTGAGGATGTCGCCGCGGACGAACGTGGCGAACGGGAACGGCTCGTTCTGCCACGGGATGCCCTGCAGGATGCCGCCGAAGACGCTGTACTGCCAGGCCGCCGTGGCGTAGTTGGCCAGCAGGGGGAACTCCTTGGCCTTGTCGCCGGCCAGGTAGGGGCCCAGGTCGGCGAAGAGCTTGTTGGCCGCCTCGGTGAAGTGAGCGATCTTGATGAGCTCCCATTGGGGCACGCAGATCATCTCGGGCACGTCGCCGCTGGCCAGGAGGGTGCTGAGCTTCTGCCCGTACGTGTTGCCGTCCGAGATGTTGAAGCGCACGGAGCCGCCGAGTCGCTCGGTCATGTAGTCGTAGTAGGAGTTGCTGCCCGGCCCGGGCGGCACCGTGCCCCACAGCGGCGTCATCGCCGTCACCTCCTTGCCGCTGGTCAGCGGCTTGGTGGTGACGGCCTGCACCATGTTCGCGGGGCGGGTCAGGAAACCGGGCGCGACGAACTCACTGCCCGGGAGGTCCGGCTTGAGTCCGGGGATCTCGAACGGGACCCGGGTGGGCACCAGGCCCTTGAGCTTGTCGGCGGCGACAGCCGTACCCTTGGACAGCTGCTTCTTCTCGGCGCAGCCCGCCACCAGAACACTGGCACCGACCAGACCGAGGAACCCGCGGCGAGTCGTGTTGGTTGCCATGGCCCGCTCCCTTCTCTCTCAGTGGGATGGCCTCGATAAAAAATTAGTTGGTATTCCGACCAAACAAATTAGTAGACTGTGTCCGCAGCCACAAGGGATCGCGACGGTCACAGGTTGGTGAAGGGAGCCCACGATGCGGCATGCTGGGGTCATCCTTTGGCGGGAACGGGGCTGATATTGATCACTTCTACGACCGGCCCTCAGCCGGCCGACTTCGCCGACGTACGGGCCACCAACCTCGCGGTCGTGCTCCGGTTCGTCCGGGAGCACGCGCCCTGCTCGCGGGCCGACATCGCGGCCTCCACCGGGCTCAACAAGGCGACGGTCTCCAGCCTGGTGGCCGACCTCATCGACCGGCGGCTCGTGCGTGAGACAGGGCTGACCGAGAACCGGGTCGGCCGGCCCGCCACGATGCTGATGCTGGACGGCTCCCCGTACGCCGCCATCGGTGTCGAGATCAATGTCGACTACGTCTCCGCCGTGGCCACCGACCTGGCGGGGGAGCGGCTGCTGACGTGGCGGCGCTCGTTCTCGGGCGGCGAATCCGTCAACCAGGGGGTGGCGGGGGTCGGCGCGATCATCAGGCGGGTGGTCAGCCGCATGGCCAGGGAGGAGCGCCAGGTCCTGGGGCTCGCCGTGGCCGTGCCGGGACTGGTCGACGTGCAGGGCACCGTACGCATCGCGCCCAACCTCGGCTGGCACGACGCCGACCTCGGCGGAGACCTGGCCAAGGCACTGCGCGACCCCGGCTTCCCCATCCAGGTCGACAACGACGCCAACCTCGCCGCCCTGGCCGAGCAGCGCTTCGGCGCGCACGCCGGGGCCTCCGACCTGATCTACCTCACCGGGGAGATCGGCGTGGGCGCGGGCATCATCCTCGACGGGCGGCTGCGCCGCGGCAGCCTCGGGTTCAGCGGCGAGCTCGGCCACGTCCAGCTCGACCCCGACGGCCCCGAGTGCCACTGCGGGCGCCGCGGCTGCCTGGAGGTCATGGCCGGGATCGGCGCCGTGCTGGGCAAGGACCCCTCGCCCGCGGAGATCCAGATGGAGATCGAGGAGTCCGTACGGCTGGCCCGCGCCGGCGACCCCGCCACCCTGGCGACGCTGGAGTCGGTGGGCCGCAGCCTCGGCAAGGGCGTGTCTATCCTGGCGAACCTGCTCAATCCCGAGGTGGTGATCCTCGGCGGCTACTACGTCCCGCTGGCGCCGTGGCTCCTGCCCGCCGTCCAGGAGGAGATGGGTGACCGCGTGATCGCCGCGGAGGCCGGCGGCTGCCAGGTCGTGGCCTCGACGCTGGGCCATGACGCGGCGGCGCTCGGCGGCGCCGCGAGGGTGCTGGACTCCATAGATTCGGGAAGATTGCCCCGAGTCCCTTGACCTGGGTCGCGAGGGCGGGCACTCTTCAGTAAATCCACCGAAATGTCCGCGTAACTTCCCCCAGGCCGGTCGTCGAAGCGCTTCGACAGTTTCAGAGGGATGACCATGCAAGAACCCTTCCGCGACCCCGCTGTTCCGATTCCCGACCGGATCGACGACCTGGTGCGCCGGCTGACCCTCGAGGAGAAGGTGGGCCTGCTGCACCAGTACCAGGCCCCGGTCGAGCGGCTGGGCGTCGGGGCGTTCCGCACGGGCACCGAGGCGCTGCACGGGCTGGCCTGGCTCGGCCCGGCCACCGTCTTCCCCCAGGCCGTCGGGCTCGCCTCGACGTGGGACCCCGACCTCGTGCGCAGGGTGGGCGAGGCGACCAGTGACGAGGTGCTGGCCTTCCACCACAAGGACCCGTCGGGCGCGGGCCGCAACGTGTGGGCGCCCGTGGTGAACCCGCTGCGCGACCCCCGCTGGGGGCGGAACGAGGAGGGTTACTCCGAGGATCCGTGGTTGACCGGGGTCATGGCCGCGGCCTATGCGCGCGGACTACGTGGGAGCGCTCCCGAAATTCTCAAGACCGCCCCGACACTCAAGCATTTCCTCGCCTACAACAACGAGACCGACCGCTGCACGACCTCCAGCAACGTGCCGCCGAGAGTGCTGCACGAGTACGAGCTGCCCGCCTTCAGGCCGGCCATCGAGCAGGGCGTGGCCGTGGCGGTCATGCCGTCGTACAACCTGGTCAACGGCCGTCCGGCGCACCTCAGCCCGCTGATCGGGCAGGTGCTGCGCGCGTGGGCGCCCGACGAGCTGCTGGTGGTCAGCGACGCGTACGCGCCGGGCAACCTCACCGCGCTCCAGGGCTACCACGACACGCTGCCCGAGGCGTACGCGCACGCGATCAAGGCGGGGCTCGACAGCTTCACCCAGGACGACGACCGCTCCGAGGCCACGCTCGGCCACCTGCGCGAGGCGCTCGCGAAGGGCCTGCTGAGCGAGGAGGACGTGGACGGGGCCGTCCGCCACGCGCTGTCGATCAGGTTCCGGCTGGGGGAGTTCGACCCGGCGACGCCGTACGACGACGTCAACGGGAATGTGGTCAACTGCCCCGAGCACCAGGCGCTGGCCAGGGAGGCGGCGCGGCGCTCGTTCGTGCTGCTGAAGAACGACGGGGTGCTGCCGCTCGAGGGCGTGACGAAGATCGCGGTGATCGGGCAGCTCGGCGACGCGCTCATGGAGGACTGGTACAGCGGCACCCTCCCGTACGCGGTCACCGCCCGCCAGGGGCTGGGCGAGCGGTGCGAGACCGTGTTCTGCGAGGCCGTGGACCGGGTGACGCTGTCGTCGGAGGCGGGGCCTGTGGCCGCCGACCCCGCGGGCGGGCCGCTGAGCGTGGGGGCGGCCGAGGCGGGCACGTTCGACCTGTTCGACTGGGGCGGCGGGGCCTACGCGCTGCGGGCCGTGGCGACCGGCCGGTTCGTGTCGGTGGACGGCGTCACGCTGGTGAACGACCAGCCGGGGCCGAACGGGTGGGAGGTGCGCCAGACGTTCAGGCTGGAAGAGCGGCCGCGCGGCACGCTCGCCCTGCGCCACATCTCGACCGGCTGCTACGTCGGCGCGGGCGACGACGGCGTGCTGCGCCTGGTGGACGACGCCGACCAGGCGGTCTGGCTGGCCATGGACGTGGTCAGGAGCGGCACCGAACAGGCCGCCCTCCTGGCCGCCGCGGCCGACGTCGCGGTCGTGGTGGTCGGCGACCACCCGCTCGTGAACGGCCGCGAGACCGAGGACCGCATGACGCTGGCCCTCGCCCCCGCCCAGGACGCCGTGGTGCGGGCCGCCCGCAAGGCGAACCCGCGCACCGTCATGGTCATCACCAGCGGCTACCCGCTGACCTGGACCGACGACGAGCTCCCGGCCGTGCTCTGGTCCGCGCACGGCGGCCAGGAGTACGGCCACGCGCTGGCCGAGGTGCTCTTCGGCGACGCCGACCCGGAGGGCCGCCTCACCCAGACGTGGTATCGCTCGGAGCAGGAGCTGCCCGACCTGCTCGACTACGACATCATCGCCTCCGACGCCACGTACCTGTACTTCCGCGGCGTCCCGCTCCACCCGTTCGGCCACGGCCTCAGCTACACCACCTTCGACTACGCGGACCTGCGCGTACGCCTGGAAGGCGACGTGGTCAGAGCCGAGGCCACCGTGACGAACACCGGCACCAGGCCCGGCGTCGAGGTCGTCCAGTTCTACACCCACCAGCAGCGCTCCCGCGTCAAGCAGCCGCTGCGCCGCCTGCGCGGCTTCGAGAAGGTACGCCTCGCGCCCGGCGAGAGCCGTGCCGTCACGCTGACGCTGCCCGTCTCCGAGCTGGCCTTCTGGGACGTGACCAGGGGCGGGTTCGTCGTGGAGAGCGCGTCGCACCAGCTCATGGTCGGCCGCAGCGCCACCGACCTGCGCCTGAGCGCCCGCTTCGAGGTCGACGGCGAGACGGTCCCGCCCCAGTCGGGGCTGCTGCGCGCCGCCGCCCACGACGAGTACGACGCGATCACGTTCGTGGACGAGACCAAGGCGGACGGCGACGCCGTCAGGTCCGACGCGGAGGGCGCGTGGATCCTGTTCCGGCAGGTGGACCTCGGCGCCGCCACGACCTGCGTGGCGACGGCGGGCAGCACGGAAGGCGGCGTGATCACCGTCCGCCGCGGCGACCCCCTCTACGGCCAGGCCCTCGCCACGTTCCCGGTGCCGAGGACCGACCGCTACGGCTATCACGCCATCACGGCCTCGCTCCCGGCGGTGGACGGCGTGCACGATCTGTATGTGGTGTTCGAGAACGACGGCGTGACCCTGGTCCAGCTCGACTTCGGAGCCGGGGCTTGAGCGGGCGCACGGTCACGATCGCCCAGGTCGCCAAGCACGCGGGCGTGGCCGTCAGCACGGTCTCCTACGTGCTCAGCGGCAAGCGGACGATCTCGGCCGACACCAGGCGGCGGGTGCTCGACAGCATCAGCGAGCTCGGCTACCACCCCAACGCCGGCGCCCGCGCCCTGGCCAGCAAGCGCTCCAACGTGATCGCGCTGGTGCTGCCGCTGCGGGCGGGCATGCACGTGCCCGTCCTGATGCGCTTCGCCAGCGCCGTCGTCACGGCCGCGCGCCGCTTCGACCACGACGTGCTGCTGCTGACCGCCGACGAGGGCACCGCCGGCATCCGGCGGGTGGCCGCGAGCGCGATGGTGGACGCGCTGGTGCTCATGGACGTCGAGCTGGACGACCGCCGGGTGCCGCTGCTGCGCGAGCTGCCCGAGCCGAGCGTGCTCATCGGCTTCCCCGCCGAGCCGGCCGGGCTGACGTGCGTGGACCTCGACTTCGCCGCCGCGGGCGCGCGCTGCGTGGAGCACCTGGCCGAACGCGGCCACGAGGAGATCGCGCTGCTCGGAGCGCCGTCGGTGGTGTACGAGCGGGGGACGGGGTTCGCCCGGCGGACGCGCGAGGGGTTCGTGGAGGCGGTGGAGGCCCACGCGCTCAAGGGCGTCGCGCTGCCGTGCGAGGAGACGTTCGACGAGGTCCACGAGACCGTGCGCGACCTGCTCCTCGACCATCCCGGGGTGTCCGGGCTGGTGGTGCATAACGAGGCGGCGGTCAGCCACGTGCTGGCGGCGCTGCGCCAGCTCGGCCGGCGCGTGCCGGACGACGTGGCGGTGGTCGCGATCTGCCCCGACGACGTGGCCGAGCGCGCCGGCCCGCCCCTCACCTCGGTGCTGATCCCCGCCGAGGAAGTGGGCCGTGAGGCGGTCCGCCTGGTCATGGAGAAGCTCGAAGGCCGCGTGGTGCCCGACTCCACCCTGCTCGCCCCCATCCTCGCGGTCCGCGCCAGCACCTGACGCGGAACCTCCCCTTCCCCTAAAAGTTGCGCAGAGTAGCGAGCCGAGTACGTCAAGCCCTGCCCGTTTTTGTGTGCTGTGTGGTTCGGTGTCGCTTTTAAGGGCAGGCTGGCGGAGGCAAGGGGAGGAATGATGACTACGTCTGTGCAACCGGCGGCGACCGGCCAGATGGCCGGACGTCCGTCTCCGACGGGCCTGGCCGACGTCATCGACACGATTCTCGACAAGGGTCTCGTGATCGACGCCTATGTCAGGGTCTCGCTCGTCGGCATCGAGGTCCTCACGGTCGACGCACGCGTCGTCGTGGCCAGCGTCGACACCTACCTGCGGTTCGCGGAGGCCGCGAACCGGCTCGACATGGCCGAGACCGGGGAGCAGGGACTGCCCGAGGTCCTGGAGACCACGAAGGGCGTTCCCAGCGCGGACCGTACCAAGAAGGTGGTCCAGGGGGTCCTGGAGGCGGCGGACGAGAAGCTGACCGACATCGTCGAGAGCCACGGCATGAAGAAGAAGGCCCCTCGCCGGCGCGAAGAGGAAGAGTGAGGGAGATGGGACGATCCACCAAGGTTTCCGGCGGCTCCGTACCCGAGCAGGCCACGCCGCGGCAGCAGAACATGGCGTCATACCTCTACGGGGTCGTGCCCGCGGACCTGAACCTCGCGTCGGACGATCGCGGGCTCGGTGACCCGCCCGGCGAGGTCCAGCTCGTCCGGCACGGCGAGGTCGCCGCCCTCGTGAGCGACGTGAACGTGGACCAGCCCTTGGGGCAGCCGGACGACCTGCTGGCCTACGAGCGGCTGCTCGACTCCGTCGCCGCCAAGGGGCCCGTGCTCCCGTTCCGGTTCGGCGCGGTGCTGGCGAGCCCGGAGGCGATCGTGGAGGAGCTGCTCACGCCGTTCCACGACGAGTTCCTGGGTGCGCTGAGGGATCTCGAGGGCCAGGCCGAGTACATCGTCAAGGGCCGTTACGTGGAGTCCGCGCTGATGAGGGAGATCCTGGCGGAGAACCCGGAGGCCGCCGCCCTGCGCGAGGCCATCCGCGGCCAGGCGGAGGACGTGACCAGGAACGAGCGGATCAGGCTCGGGGAGCTCATCGCGGCTACGATCGAGGCCAAGCGCGACCTGGACACCCGCACGCTGCTCGATGCGCTCTCCTCGCACTACTCGACGGCGATGGTACGCCCGCCGTCGCACGAGCAGGACGCCGTGCACGTGGCCATGCTCGCCAGGACCGGCGAGCAGCGGGCGCTCGAGAAGGCGCTCGGCGAGCTCGGCGAGACCTGGGACGGACGGGTGAACCTCCGGCTGCTCGGGCCGCTCGCGCCCTACGACTTCGTGATCGCGCAGGAGCCGGGGGTATGACGCATGGGACTGCTCGGGCTGATCTTCGGGCTGCCGTTCGCCCCCTTCCGCGGGCTGCTCTGGCTCGCGGAGCTGTTCCAGGAGCAGGTCGACATGGAGACCAGGAACCCCGCCTCGGTCAGGCGGCACCTGGAGGAGATCGAGGCGGCCAGAGAGGCCGGGGAGATCTCCGAGGAAGAGGAGAGCCAGGCGGTCGAGCGGGTGCTCCAGCTGATGGCCGCGGGGCGGAGGTAACCGCATGATCGAGAAGCGCTCCACGACCACCCGGCCGCGTGAGGGCGGTGAAGCCCGTGAGCCCAGGCGCAGGGAGTTGACCGCCGCCACGGCCGGTGAAGCCGGGCTCCAACATATCGCCGATCTCACGACGAAACAGATCGAGGGCGTGACAGCCGTCGAACCCGTGGAGGGCGGCTGGAAGGTCGGCGTGGAGGTCGTCGAAGACCGCCGCATCCCCTCGTCGGGCGACATCCTCGCCCTCTACCAGACCGAGATGGACACGGAGGGCACCTTGCTGTCATATCGGAGGCTACGGCGGTACCGGCGCTCCAACGCCGACACCGGTGAGGCGTTGTGACGTGGACAGAGCAGGAACGGCCACCCCTGTGGTGCGCCAACCGTACGGGGGCACGAGCCGCGAGCCGGCCAATCTCGGGGACATCCTGGAGCGCGTGCTCGACAGGGGTGTGGTGATCGCCGGCGACATCCGGGTGAACCTGCTGGACATCGAGTTGCTCACGATCAAGCTGCGCCTGCTGATCGCCTCGGTGGACACGGCCAGGGAACTGGGCATCGACTGGTGGCAGCACGATCCCTGGCTGTCCGGCCGGGACCGCGAGCTGATCGAGGAGAACCGCCGCCTGCGCCGCCAGCTCGCCGCGCGGGGCGCGGAATGACCGGCACCGGCACGTACGTGTACGCGGTCGCCCGCTCTGCCGTCGAGTGCCCATGCGAGGGCGTCGCGCCCGTGCGTACGGTCGCCGGGGCCGACGGCCTGGTGGCCTACGTGAGCACGGTGCCGCTGGGCGAGTTCGGGGAGGAGCCCTTGCGCCGCTCCCTGGAGGACCTGGACTGGCTGGCGGTGACGGCCCGCGCCCATCACCGCGTGGTGGAGGCCGTGGCGGCCGCCGGCCCGACGGCGCCGGTCCGGCTCGTCACCGTGTACGCGGACGACGCACAGGTGCGCGGCCTGCTGGAACGGCGCAGGGACGACTTCCTGGAGGTGCTCTCCCACGTCGCGGGGAGGAGGGAGTGGGGCGTCAAGGCATACGTCAGTCCGAGCACGCCGTCGTCACCGCCGGCGACCGGAGACGGCGACCGCGCGGCCGGGGACGGCCACCGGACACCGGGAGGCGTAGATCGCACGGCCGGGGACGGCGACCGGGCAGCGCAAGGCGGCCACCGCGCGGCCGGGGACGGCGACCGGGCACAGGGAGACGTAGATCGCGCGGCCGGGGACGGCGTTCGAGGGGCCGGGACCGCGTATCTCCAGCGCCGTCAGGCGAGCCTGCGCGGCCGGGAGCGGGCCCGCCGGCAGATCGCCGGCCGCGCCGAGCACATTCACGCCGCCCTGTCGTCGCTCGCCGTCGCCAGCTGCCGCCACCGCGCCCAGGACCCGCAGCTCTCCGGCCGGAAGGAGGCGATGCTGCTGAACGGCGCCTACCTCGTGGACGAGGAGCGCGACGAGGAGTTCGCCGCGACGGCCGGCAGCCTCGGCGGCGACGGCGTGGAGGTGCGTCTCACCGGCCCGTGGGCCCCGTACTCCTTCACCGTCATGGAGGCGCGTTGAGACGTGACGTGGTGGCCGACGACCGGATCCCGCCCGAACGCGTGGCCCTCGTGGACCTCCTCGACCGGCTGCTGGAGGGCGGCGTCGTCCTGACCGGCGACGTCGTCCTGTCGATCGCGGACGTGGACCTCGTGCGCATCTCGCTCCGTACGATCATCGTCTCGATCGAGGGGGATGAGGCCGCGTGAGCGTCGACCGTCCCGGCCTGCGCATAGCCGCCGACTCGGAGACGATCGAGCGCGACCTGAGCCGCCTCGTGCTCACGCTGGTCGAGCTGATCCGCCAGCTCGTGGAGCGCCAGTGCGTACGGCGCATGGAGCAGGGGAGCCTGTCGGACGAGCAGATCGAGGCCCTCGGGGCGACCTTGATGCGCCTGGAGGAGGCGATGACCGACCTCTGCGACCGCTTCGGCCTGGCGCCCGAGGACCTCAACCTGGACCTGGGCCCCCTCGGCACCCTCCTCTAGCGGCCTCCAGCGGCCCCGCTCGCCGGTGCCGCGAACCGGGGCGGAACGGCCTCTGGTTAGCATCGATCGGATGGATGGCCATGGCGCGGGGTCGGTGGAGGTGTTCGAGGGGCAGCGGGCCCGGCTGTTCGGGCTGGCGTACCGGCTGCTCGGCTCCGCCTCCGAGGCCGAGGACATGGTGCAGGAGACGTATCTGCGCTGGAGCCGGGCCTCCGGGCCCGTCGAGGTGCCCGCCGCGTGGCTGACCAAGGTGGTCACCAACCTCTGCCTCAACCAGCTCGCCTCCGCGCGGCGGCAGCGGGAGAGCTACGCGGGGCCGTGGCTGCCGGAGCCGGTGCTCACCGCTGACGGCGCGCTCGGTCCGCTGGAGACGGTCGAGCAGCGCGAATCCGTGTCGCTGGGCATGCTGATCCTGCTGGAACGGTTGACGCCGACGGAGCGGGCGGTGTTCGTGCTGCGGGAGGCGTTCGGGCACAGCCACGCGGAGATCGGCGACATCCTGGACGTCGACGAGGCCCACTCCCGGCAGCTCCACCGGCGGGCCAGGGCGCACGTGGGGGAGCCGCGCAAGCGGTTCGAGAGCGACCGGGAGCATCACCGCCGCATCGTGAAGGGGTTCCTGGAAGCGGCCATGACCGGGGACGTCGCCGCCCTGGAGCGGCTGCTCGCCGAGGACGTGGTCGCCTGGGCCGACGGCGGCGGCGCGACCGCGGCACGCCGGCCCGTGCTCGGACTGGCCAAGGTGCTGCGCTACCTGGGCGGGCTGCCCTCGCATCCGAAAGCGGCCGGGGTGCGGGCCGAGGTCCTGGACGTCAACGGGGAGCCCGCGGTGCTGATCCGGCAGCTGGGCGGTGACGTGCTGGCGATCATGGCTCTCGAGATCGCCGGGGAGCGCGTCGTCGCGATCCGGACCATGGTCAGCCCGGCCAAACTCGCCTTCGCCGCCGCCCAGCTCGCCTGACGCCGACCCGCTCTGGGGGCTGGTGTGAGCGCGATCACAGTGCGGAGGTGTCACGGACGGGCCGGCTCGCCGGTTCAAGTGGGGACTTCGGACTCTGGAGGAACCATGACCGACCACATCGTGGTGCTGGGCGCCGGCTACGCGGGGCTGGGGGCGGCCAAGCGGGCCGCCCGGCGGCTGCGGGGCGCGGACGTCCGGGTGACGCTGGTCAACGCGACCGAGCGTTTCGTGGAGCGCATCCGGCTCCACCAGCTCGCCGCGGGCCAGCGGCTGCCCGACCTGCCGCTGGCCGGCCTGCTCGCCGGCACCGGCATCGAGCTGGTGGTCGCCCGGGTGATCGGGATCGACCCGGAGGCGAGGAGGGTTCGCCTGGACGCGGCCCCGTACGACCTCTCCTATGACCTGCTCGTCTACGCGCTCGGGAGCGCCGCCGAGCTGGACGCCGTGCCGGGGGTGCGCGAGCACGCGTACACGCTGGCCACCGCCGACGAGGCCGTCCGGCTGCGGGCGCGGCTCGCGGAGACCCGCGAGGTGACCGTGATCGGCGGCGGGCTGACCGGCATCGAGGCCGCGACCGAGTTCGCCGAGACCATCCCCGGGCTGCGCGTCTCCCTCCTCTCCGCCGGCCTGATCGGGAAGGGGCTTTCCGCACGGGCCCGCCGCCACCTCCACAGGTCCTTCTCCCGCATGGGCATCGCCGTACGCGAGCACGCGTCGGTCGCCAAGGTCGGGCCCCGCGGCCCGCTGCTGGAGTCCGGGGATGAGCTGCGTTCCGAGACCGTGGTGTGGGCGGCCGGGTTCCGCGTACCCGATCTCGCCGCCGCGGCGGGGCTGGCCACGGACCGGCACGGCCGCATGCTCGTGGACCGGTCACTGCGGTCGGTGTCACATCCGGAGGTGTTCGGCATCGGCGACGCCGCGGCGGCCGACCGGAGCGGGCGGCCGACCCGGATGGCCTGCCAGACGGGCCTGCCCATGGGGATCTACGGGGGCGAGGCGGTGGCCGACCTGCTGACCGGGCGTGAGCCGCGGCGCGCCAGGTTCCGGTACGTCTGGCAGAACATCAGCCTGGGCCGGCACGACGGGGTCACCCAGTTCACCCGGGGCGACGACAGTCCGGTCGACGCCGTACTCACCGGCCCGGCCTCCGCGGCGTTCAAGGAGGCCATCTCGCGCGGCACCGTCTGGGCTATGCGCCATCCGGGCCCGTACCGGCCGTTTCCACGGTGATCGCCCACCGCTCGTGGTCCCGCCACGCGCCGTCGATGTACTGGAAGTTCGGCGAAAAGCCCTCTCGCCGGAAGCCGACGCGCTTGATCAGGCTCAGCGAGGGGGCGTTCGTCGGCTGGATGTTCGCCTCGATGCGGTGCAGCCCCAGCTCGCCGAACGCGTACCGGACCAGCAGGCGCAGCCCCTCCGTCAGATACCCGCGCCCGGTCGTGGAGGAGTAGGCGCAGTATCCGAGGGTGCCGTCCTGGCGGGTGCCCCGGACGATGTTGTTGATGTTGGCCCGGCCCACGATCGCACCGGTGTCGAGGCGGCAGATCACGAGGCCCTCGTTGGCCGGCCCGTCGAAGCGCGCCACGTACCCCTCGAAGACCTCATCGGTGGTGATGGGCTCACCGGGCATCCAGCGGGCGAGCAGGTCGGCGCTCTCCCGGTTCAGGGCCAGGAACTCGGCGCGGTCCTGGCGGCTGATGTGGCGGATCCCGACGCGGGCTCCCTCGGCGAGGTAGGTCATTCAGCCGATAGTACGGATCTCGAGTTTGTCTTGATCCAGGCTCCTGAGGAGGACGCCGAGCGACTCCTCCGGTGTCTGGCCGGAGGTGTCCACGACGATGCGCCCGCGATCCCACGGCTCGTATTCGCGGTCGACGACCTCCTGCCAGGTGGGCGGCCGCAGATCGGGGATGTCGATCGAGCGCGAGGTGACACGGCGCCGGTGCTCCTCCCGATCGGAGCAGACCACCTCCACCTCGGCCACCGGTACGCCTGCCTTGACCCCGACCTCCCGCCACGCGTCGCGGGTGACGGCCAGGGGATTCACCGACTCCGCGACGACGCCCAGCCCCTGGCGCAGATGTTCCGCGGCCAGGGCGTACCCCACCATGTAGCCCGCGGGGCCGATGGGCTGGCGGGCCAGACCGGAGCGGACGATCGCCTGCTCGATGGTGTCGATACGCACGTGGACCGCGCCGAGGCGGGTGGACAGGAGGCGGGAGAGCGTCGTCTTGCCTGTCGCGGGGAGGCCACCGATGACGATGAGCATGGGATTCATGCTGCCCGAAATGCGCGAAGGTCGCCTCAGCGGGCCCTAGCCCGCTCCGGCGGTCGCGAAAGTGTCGCCCCCTACGGCCAAGCTGTACCGCGTCCGTTCCTGACCGAAGGGTTGTCACCATGCCGATTCAGGTCGCCGGCCGCCGCCGTTCAGCCGCCTCGCTCGCCAAGGCCCATCCCGGTGCCCAGATCATCGACGTGACCTCCAAGGCGGGTGAGCCCTGGGTGAGGATGAGCCCGTTCTTCCCGCACGGCGGCATCCCCGTCCCGCAGACCCCGGGCGTCTACAGCCAGACGGTCGAGGGCATCTGGCAGGCACTCAAGGTCTTCGAAACCGCCGACGTCGACGCCACCAAGCTCGACATCACCAACATGACCGGCCTCAAACGCACCGTGCGGAAGCACGGGCTGGTGCGCGGCCACCGAGACGGCCTCTACGGCAGCCGATTGCTGGACTACCCGACCGCACGGCACCGCATCTATCTACCCGCCTACCGCTGGGTCCTGGAGAACAGGGTGAGCAGTCTCGTGGAGCGCTTGCGGCGGCTCGCCGACAGCGGCGACGTCGTTCTTCTCGACTACACGACCAACGGCGACGTCGACGACCCCGCCACCCCGCTCTCCCACGCTGCGCTCGTCTGCCACTACATCGAGGGCCGATGGCCTGAGAAAGCCTGAGTTCAGCAGCGCCAGGAGACGGCTGGCATGATCACGGCCGTCTTCTCCACTACGGGCTTCACCCAAGACCTCATCGGGGCGGCCGGCGCGCGCCGACGTGATCCTCGTCGACCTGCCACGCCTGTACGGCCTGACCTGACGGGCTTCGTGGAAGTGGCCGGCGCCCCTCCAGCGCCCCTCCATGCCTTGCCGGGGGTGTGGGGCCTGCCCCCACAGGGCGCTGCCCGAGCTCTCTTTCGCGCGTGGCGCGTCTCCATGCGCGGACCCCGCCTTGCGGGGAACGCGAAGGGGGCGCTGCCCGGAGATGATCCGCGCAACGCCCCCTGCGGAGGCCCCTACCTGTGGGCCTCAGGGCTTACCAGTCGCCGCCGCCGAAGTCGCCACCGCCGAAGTCTCCGCCGCCGCCGCCGAAGTCGCCCCAGCCGCCGCCACCCAGGTCGCCGCCGCCGCCGAAGTCGCCGCCCCCGCCGAAGTCGCCTCCGCCGTCCGCGTAGCCCTCGGCGTAGCCGGCGCCGTAGCCGCCGTAGCCCCAGCCG
Organism: Nonomuraea sp. NPDC050786; assembly: GCF_040654115.1. Lineage (NCBI taxonomy): Bacteria > Bacillati > Actinomycetota > Actinomycetes > Streptosporangiales > Streptosporangiaceae > Nonomuraea > Nonomuraea sp. NPDC050786. The sequence continues at coordinate 11,074 of NZ_JBFAHJ010000036.1, read as the reverse complement.
CCGCTGAGCATGCTGCCCATCATGGTGCCGATGAACATGCCGGTCATGACGTCGCCGAAACCGCCGTAGTAGCCGTACGCGTACGGCTGGTACGCCGGGCCGGCGTCGTAGTACGGGCGGCGGTGGCCGTCGACCATGACCTCGCGCAGCTGCGGGTCGAAGCCGCGCTCCACGGCCTCGGCGTCCATCCGGCAGGCCGGCACGTCGCGGAGCGCGCCGCCGGGCGGGGCCCAGCGGACGTCACGGACGGACGGGCCGTGCTGCGGGTTGAAGAAGCAGGGGGCGCGCCGCTCGGGGACCGGCTCGTTGTTGACCTTGGCCTTGACCACGGCCAGCGCGTAGCGGCCGTCCTCGAGGGTCTGGGTGACGTCGCGAACCTGGTCGGCCCGCTGGACGGTGGCCAGCTGCGTCTTGGCCTTCTCGTAGGAGTCGAGCGCCTGCTGCCATTCCTCGATGTGCTTGCCGCCCTGGCCGGCGAGCGTCACGTCGGTGTCGAGGGCGGTGATCTCCTCGCCGAGCTTGGTGACGTCCTCGTCCACGGTCTGCTTGACGGCCGCCAGGTCCTTGGCCTCCTGGATGGCCCGCTTCTTCTTCTTGTTGCTGGAGTAGAGGAAGTAGCCGCCACCGCCGACCAGGGCCAGCGCGCCCAGGCCGATCAGCGCCGCGGTGCCGCCGGCGCCGGGGTTGGCCTGGCTGCCGGTGTCGAGGGCGGAGCGGTCGCCCTTCACCGCGAGGTCCACGCGGTTGACGAAGTCCTTCATCCCGTCCACGACGTTGCCGGAGTTCGCGGTGACCGAGAGGTCGGCCAGCCGGCCCGCGACACCCGGCTGGCGGATGGCGCTGGAGGCGGCGAACAGCGTCTGGCCGTCGAGCACGGCGAACGTGGCCCGGTTGCGGCCCGCGGCCGTCAGCGCGGAGTTGAGCGAGCTCATGTAGGACGCAACATTGGAGTCGGTGATCGTGCCGTCGGGCAGCGCCACAGCGTAGATCTTGCTGTCGGCCCCCTTCAGCGCGTCACGGATCTCACTCTGCTGATCAGAGGTCAGCGGCGAGCCCGACTCCACGAAGAGCGGGTCCTTCTTGTCCTTCCAATAGGACACCACCGACTGAGCATCAGGGGGAGCCGCCGCGTTGGCGGCAGGGGACAGCGCAAGAACGACGATCAGACCGGCGATCAGGGCCGCGATCGCGGCCCCTGCGCGGCGCAGCGAATGGGTCATTGGCAGCAAGCCTCCTTCGCCCATGAGGACGAACGGGCGATCGGCAAAGTTCCTCACTGGGCACGCTACCCTCAGGCGCGCCCGCAAGCGCGCACCGTGGCAGAAGAGCCTGGAGCCGTGACTCCTCCGTACCCCTGAAGGGAGCGGCTTCTCGCTAAGCCGCTTGCGCAGCGTCGCGAAGGGCAAGCCCTGCCCTGAGAATGTTGATCGCCGCGTTCACGTCGGCGTGCGCGCTATGCCCGCACGCCGTACATCGGAACACGGCTTGGCCAAGGCGGTTCTCCCGAGCGCTGTGCCCGCACCGGGCGCAGGTGCGGGAGGTGCCGGCGGGGTTCGCCGCGATCAGCTCTCGACCGGCGCTTTCAGCCTTGTGCGCGAGGACTCGCAGGAACACCCCCCAACCCGCATCCAGGATGCTTCGGTTGAGCCCGGACTTCGCGGCGACTCCACTGTGTCGAACCAGCCGCGCCCCTTGAACCGGGGAAAACCCGGCGTACAGCCCTGGCGCACCCGCGTGAAGAACGCCCCGAACGCCTTGTCCAGACGGCGCAAAGTGGCCTGCTGGGACGAGAACGACCATCGGCCCTGCCCCTCGGGGTCGTCGGCGCGGATGTGCTTCAGTTCCCCGGACTGGTCGCCGTATCGGATGGTGACGCCGGCCTTGCGGTAGGCCGTGCGCCGATGCTCCAACGCCGCGTTGTACAACTGCCGGTGGTCCTCCAGGCACGCCGCCAGCGCGGCGCTCTGCTTGCTGGTGGGGCGCAGCAGGAACTTCAACGATCTGCGCACCCCCACCTCCCACGCTCTGTAACGAGACCACCACACTATCGGCAGACGCCGACAAAATCCGGGGGCAGGGAGCGCGGATTTCCCGCCGGTTGAAGCAGGCGGCCCCCTCCGCGCGAACCTGATGGATGCGGGCCAGAAGCCCTTGATCTGGTCAGGCGTCCTTGATCTCGCAGATCGTGGCGCCGGAGGTGACGGTCTGCCCGACCGCCGCCGTGAGCCCCGTGATCGTGCCCGACTTGTGGGCCGCCAGCGGCTGCTCCATCTTCATGGCCTCCAGGACGACGACCGTGTCGCCCGCGGCCACCACGTCCCCGTCGCCGGCCACGACCTTGACGATCGTCCCCTGCATCGGGCTGACCAGCGCGTCACCGCCCGCCGCCGACGACTTCCTGGAGCCGCCGCCCCTGCGCGGCGCCTTGCCGGGGGCGGCGGCGCCGGGTCCGGACGCGGCGAGCCCGGCGGGCAGGACGACCTCCAGGCGCTTGCCCCCGACCTCGACCGTCACCGTCTCGCGCGCCGCGGCGGCCGGCCCGGCGGCGCTCTCCGCGTCGTACGGCGCGACCGTGTTCTCCCACTCGGTCTCGATCCACCGCGTGTGCACCGAGAACGGCGCCGAGGCGAAGGCCGGATCGGACACGACGGCCCGATGGAACGGCAGGACGGTGGGCATCCCCGAGATCTCGAACTCCGCGAGCGCCCGCCGGGCCCGCTGCAGGGCCTCGTCCCGCGTCCGCCCCGTGACGATCAGCTTCGCCACGAGCGAGTCGAACGTCTGCGGTACCGTCATCCCGGCCTCGTACCCGGAGTCGAGCCGCACCCCGGGGCCGGAGGGCGCGCGCATGACGGTCAGCGTCCCGGGAGCGGGCAGGAAGTTGCGCCCGGCGTCCTCGGCGTTGATCCGGAACTCGATCGAGTGGCCGCGCAGCGCAGGGTCGCCGTATTCGAGCGCCTCCCCGTCGGCGATCCTGAACATCTCCCGGACCAGGTCGATGCCCGAGACCTCCTCGGTGACCGGGTGCTCGACCTGCAGCCGCGTGTTCACCTCCAGGAACGAGATCGTCCCGTCCTGGCCGACGAGGAACTCGCACGTGCCGGCCCCGACGTATCCGGCCTCCTTCAGGATGGCCTTGGAGCTGGTGTAGAGGATCTCGACCTGCTCCTCGGACAGGAACGGCGCCGGCGCCTCCTCCACGAGCTTCTGGTGGCGGCGCTGGAGCGAGCAGTCGCGCGTGCTGACCACGACCACGTTGCCGTGGGAGTCGGCCAGGCACTGCGTCTCGACGTGGCGGGGCCGGTCGAGGTAGCGCTCCACGAAGCACTCGCCCCGCCCGAACGCCGCGACGGCCTCGCGCACGGCCGACTCGTACAGCTCGGCGACCTCCTCCAGCCTGCGCGCCACCTTGATGCCGCGGCCGCCGCCGCCGTACGCCGCCTTGATCGCGATCGGCAGCCCGTGCTCCTCGGCGAACGCGACGACCTCGCCGGCTCCGGAGACCGGGTCCTTGGTACCGGCGACCAGCGGCGCGCCGACCTTCTGCGCGATATGCCTGGCCCGCACCTTGTCGCCGAGCGCGGCGATGGCGGACGGCGGCGGGCCGATCCAGGTCAGGCCCGCGTCGATGACCGCCTGCGCGAAGGCGGCGTTCTCGGACAGGAAGCCGTATCCGGGGTGCACGGCGTCCGAACCGGAGCGGCGCGCGATCTCCAGCAGCTTGTCGATGTGCAGGTAGGTCTCGGCAGGGGACTGGCCGCCCAGCGCGTACGCCTCGTCGGCGACCTTGACGTGCAACGCCTCGAGATCCTGGTCGGCGTAGACGGCGACGCTGCCGATGTCGGCGTCCTTGCACGCGCGTGCCACACGTACGGCGATCTCGCCCCGATTGGCGATCAGAACCTTCCGCACCGACCCGACGTCCTTCCTTGAGAGAGTTCAGCGACCCAGGTACGCGCCGCCGTTCACGTGAAGCACCTGCCCGGTGACATGCCTGGCTCCCGCGGAGGCCAGAAAGAGAACGGTATCCGCCACGTCGGAGGGAGTGCCAGGGCGGCCGTTGCGCGTGTTCTGCACGCGGGCCTTGATGCCCTCCTCCGTCAGCCGCCCGCGGAAGAACTCGGTGTCCAGGACGAGACCGGGGGAGACGACGTTCGCCGTGATGCCCCTGGGGCCGAGTTCGGCGGCGAGGTCGGCGGTCCAGGACTCCAGGGCGGCCTTGGCGGCGCCGTACGAGCCGGAGCCCGTGCCGCGTGCCGCGATCGAGCCGATGGAGACGACCCGGCCGCCTTCCCTGATGCGCGGCGCCAGCGCGGTGGTCACGAGGACGGCGGACATCAGGTTGGCGTTGAGGTTGGCCCACCAGGCCTCGGCCACGTCCATCAGCTCGCCGGACTGCCTGCGGTCGAGGTTGGTGTTGCCGCCGGCGTTGTTGACCAGCACGTCCACGTGCCGCGGCAGGCTGTCGAGCGCCTCCTTCACCGCGACGGGACTGGCGGCGTTGAAGGCCGCGTACGCCGCCCCGAGCCGCGACGCGGCCTCCTTGAGGACGTGTTCGCGCCGGCCGGTGATGGTGACGTGGTCGCCGAGCGAGACGAACGCGGCGGCAACGGCGTACCCGATGCCGGTGCCTCCGCCTGTCACCACAACCTCGCGCATGTGACGGACAGCTCCCAGGGACGAATCCGAACAATCCTCGGGTAGACCATAGCCGCTTGGCATAACTCCGGCGACGGCCGGTGGCCCCCCTTTAAGTTGAGGGCGCTTTCCCCATGTTCCAGGAGGTATGCATGAGCCAGAGCATGCTCGGCGGAGACCCCGCGGAAATGCAGCAGATGGCCAGCCAGTTCACGCAGCAGTCGGAGGCGGTCCGCACCACCATGACCGCGCTCGACCGGGAGGCCGCCAAGGTCGGCACGGCGTGGACGGGGCCGGGCGCTCAGCGTTTCCAGCAGGCGTGGCAGAACTACCGTACGGCCTTCCAGCGCATGACCGAGGAGCTGCAGGAGGCTTCCCGGGTCATCGGCACCTACCGCCAGAACATCGAGTCCGCAACGAAATGAGCAACGGACAGAGGCCCTGGCGAAGATGCCGGGGCTTCGTTCCGTTGATTCCGGCGGACCACGCGATCGGGTGAACCGGGCAAGCTACGCTTTTCCCCCATGATTGGTCGCGCCCTGGTGGCGAGCGCGCTCGCCCTGCACCTTTCGGCCGCCCCGGCGCTGGCGCAGGAGCCGGTGAAGTGCAACCCCAAGAGGGCCAGCCCCGCGATCGCCGAGAGCTGGGCCCAGCGGCGACTGAACGTCCAGCGCGTCTGGCCGCTCACCATGGGCCAGGGCGTCACCGTCGCCGTCATCGACAGCGGCGTGGACGAGACCCACCCCCAGATCCGCCTGGCGGGCAAGGCCGACCTCACCAACACCACCTACCGCGACTGCGTCGGGCACGGCACGGCGGTGGCGGGCATCATCGCCGGCCAGCCCCGCAACGACGTCCCGTTCTACGGCGTCGCGCCGGGCGTCAGGCTCCTGTCGATCAAACAGTCCAACGACACGTCCGGCGATGTGTCAGTGCTGGCCAAGGCCATCAGGGCCGCCGCCGACGAGAACGCCGACGTGATCAACGTCTCCATCGAGGCGCAGGACCAGCCCGACCTCAGGGCGGCCGTCAACTACGCGCTCGGCAGGGACATCGTGATCGTCGCGGCCGCGGGCAACCAGCAGAAGGACGACGGCACGTCGTCCCCCTCCTACCCGGCGGCCTACGACGGCGTGCTCGCCGTGGGCGCGGCCACGCCGAGCGGCGGGCGCTCGACGTTCTCCAACCCGAACGCGGTCGCCGTGCTCGGCCCGGGGCAGGAGATCAGCTCGACGTGGACGGGCAAGGGCTACCAGAGCAAGCTGGAGGGCACGAGCTACGCGGCGCCGTACGTGGCGGGCGTCGCCGCCCTGGTGCGCGCCCGCTTCCCCAACCTCGACCAGGTACGCGTACGCCGCCGCATCATGCTGACCGCGGACGGCGCCTCGGGCAAGGGCACCGGCGCCGGCATGGTCAACCCGTTCCTGGCGGTCACCATGCTCCTGCCGTCCGAGCAGGTGGCGGTGGCCGCGCCGGTGCCGCCGCCGCTCCCGGCCTCGGCGGTACGCAAGGCCGTGCCCCCTGACAGCCGCTCGATGGAGGTGGCGACCGCCGTGGCGGCCGGCGGGCTGTCGCTGACCGCGGTGGTGATGGCGTTCTGGATGATCGTCCCGATGGGTCGCCGGCGAGGCTGGCGTGCTGGCTCGCGCACCGCCGCAACGGGAGCGACTCCCGGCTCCGGTCCGAATTGACGGTTAACAGTCAGATCGCCCGACCGAAACTACTGATGCGTATGTGGCTTATTTGATTAAATGTCCCGTGATCACGAGGAAAGCTCGGAAGGACGGTCATGGCCGAGAAGGACTCCTCTTTGCCTGAGCACATCGGTGGCCACGACATCGTGGACCGGCTCGGCGAAGGGCCTCGGGGCGTCGTATACCTGGGACAGGAGTCCGAGGGCGCGGCACGCGTCGCCATCAAGACGCTGCAGGAAGACCCCGCCGACCCCGGCTTCGTGGGCAGGCTCAAGAGCGTCGCGAAGGTGTCGAGCTCCTACGTGGCCCGGACCATCGACGCCGGCATGGACAACGGCCTGGCGTACGTCGTCAGGGAGCACGTCGAGGGCCGCACGCTGGCCGAGACCGTTGCCGCCGACGGGCCCCTGAGCGGGGACTCGCTGGAGCGCGTGGCCGTGGGGATGCTGACCGCGCTGACCGCGGTCCACCTGGCCGGGTTCGCGCACCGCGGGCTCACCCCGTCGAACGTGATCCTCACCGACGAGGGGCTCCGCGTCACCGACATCGAGATCGGCGACCCCGCGGGCGAGCTCGGCTACCGTGCGCCCGAGCAGATCAACGGGCTGAGGTACGGCCCGTACGCGGACCTGTTCGCGTGGGCCGCGACCGTCGTGTTCGCCGCGACCGGGTCGGCGCCGTTCGGGCAGGACGCCGAGTCCGTGCTGAACGGCGAGCCCGAGGTGGGCGAGCTGCCCGAGCCGCTGCGGCAGGTCGTGCTGGCCGCGCTGTCCAAGGACGTGTCGGGCCGGCCGACGACGTACACGGCGCTGCTGCGGCTGCTCGGCGACAGCAACGTGGCGATGCCCGCCCCGGCGATCGAGGGCGTGCCGGTGCCGCCGCCCGCGCCTGGCGACGGCCCCACCACCCTGCTCGAGGCGCACCCCGGGGGCGAGGCGCCGCCCGCGATCCTGCCCATCCAGCTGTCCATCGAAGGCGCGCAGACGCCCGTGATGCCGCCCCAAGGCCCGATGCCACAGGCGCCGATGGCGCAGGGGCCGATGGCGCAGGGGCCGATGGCGCAGGGCCCGATGCCGCCCGGCCCCATCCAGCCCGGCCCCATGCAGTCGGGCCCGATGCAGCCCAGCCCCGCGGACCACGGCCCCATGGGCCCGGTCCCCATGCAGCAGGGCCCGATGCCGCACGGCCCCATGCAGCCGGGTCCCATGGAGCACAACCCCATGCAGCCGGGCTCCATGCAGCACAGCCCCATGGAGCCCGGCCCGGTGGAGCCGACGCAGATCTGGGGGCCTCCGCCCGGCCCGCCGAGCCAGCCCCCCGGCTGGACCCCCACCGTCGTGCCCGGCGGGCAGGGTGACAGCCAGCCGCGCAAGCCGTTCCCGGTCGGCCTCGTGGCCGGTGTGACCGCGGTCGTGCTCCTGTCGGGGCTCGGCCTGTGGGGCGCGAGCCAGTACTCCGACAAGGTCACCTTCGCACCGGCCGCCGCGGCCAGCGGCGAGCCGACGAAGCAGCAGCAGGAGCAGGCCGACGCCTTCGCCGCCCAGGGATCCGTGAGCGGCGCGCCCACGCAGCCGCAGACGGAGGTGACGGCGCCGTGGGCCGCCACCCCCACCCCTGACGACAGCGGGGTCGGTCCCATGACGCTCCCGACCGACAGCGCCACGGGCGGCCCTGAGGTGCCGGTCCTGACGACCGTGCCGACGCCGACGCAGATCGTGACCCAGCCGGTCCCCATCCCCACGGTCACGGCGACGGTGCAGCCGACGCAGACGCAGCCGGTGGCGAGCGGCAAGCCGACCAAGTCCAAGGCGACCAAGCACGCCAGGCCGACAGCCACGGTCACCAAGACCGTGCCGCCCAGCCCCACGCCGACGCCGACTCAGGAGCCCACGAAGGAGCCCACGAAGGAGCCCACCAGGGAGCCGGAGCCGACTCCCACGCCGACGCGGACGACGGCGAGGCCCACCCCGACCAAGACGACGGCGAAGCCGACTCCGACGAAGACCACGGCGAGGCCGACCCCCACCAAGACCACGGCGAAGCCCACCCCGACGAAGACGACCCCTCCGCCGCCGAAGACGAACCCCTACACCGCGACCCAGGTGTGCGGCAGCGGGTTCGTCGTCCAGCGGTCGAGCTCGTTCAACGGCGGCACCACGTACCAGCTCTGGAACAACAGCACGAGCCAGAACTGCGTGGTCACCATCAAGTCGGGCCCGGACGTCGGCAAGGCCACCCCGGTCAGCGCCACGCTTGAGGTGCAGGGCGGCGAAAGCAACACCGACTCGGGCAACTACGAGTACTACGCGGGCCCCGTCAAGCTGACCGCCAAGGGCAAGTGCGTGCGGTACTCCGGCAGCGCCGGTTCGGGCCGCACCAGCTCCGACTGGGGCAACTGCGGCTAGAGCCGGGTTTCAGTAACCGCGGTAGCCGGTTCCGGTCCTCATCCCGACGATCCCCGGCACCGCGGACACTGAGCCGTAGCGCTCGATGGCGTAGCGCACGCCCGCGATGATGTTGTCCACAGGGTTGTAGATGTCCTTGTGGCCGGCGATCGAGTAGGCGTTGAAGGTCGGGTCGATGGTCTGCATCAGGCCCTTCGACGGGTGCCCCGCGGCGGCGTTGGAGTCCCACAGGTTGATGGCGTGGGGGTTGCCGCCCGACTCGAACTGGATGATCGTCCCGATGTCGTTGGGGTTCATCTTGTCGACGGGGTAGCCCTGCTCGCGCAGGATGGCGATGGCCTGCTCGATCCACTCCTTGACCTTGCCGGAAGGAGCCGCGCCCCCGCCGTTCGCGGGGGGCAGGCCGCTGGGCCCGTACCCGCCGGCGCCGGCGGCGATCGGGCTGCCGCCGACGCCGGTCTCGGCGGACTGCGCGGTGTAGCTCACCGTCCGCCGCCAGTCCAGCCGGTGCCCGGGGCCGGGCACGAACTCCTGCTCGCCGGCCCTCTTGATCTGCGCGAACGTGGTCTTCCGCTCTTTCATGTGCCTGCCGATCGCGTCCTTGGCGTCGGTGACGGCCTGCTTGGCCTCCTGGACCGGCTTACGCGCGTTCTCGATCTCCTCGTTCACCATGCGGCCGATCGCGCTGTCGAGCTCGTCCTGCTTGGCGTCGGGGTTGTTGCTCTTGTACGTCCTCACCCGGGTGAGGAGGCGGTCGCAGATGCCGTCCACCTTCCCCTGGGCGGTCTCCAGGGCGTCGGCGGCGTTGTCCAGCGAGGTGGCGCAGTTGAGCAGCGCGTCGTGGAGATCCTGCCCGGCCTTGCCGTAGTCGGCCATGTAGGTCACGAACGCGTCCGCCGACGCGCCTTCCCAGGCGAGGTCCACGGTGGTCACGGCGGAGCCGAGCGTGCCGGTGTGAGAGAGCACGCTGCTCGCGGCCGCACGCCAGCGCTTGGCGATGGCGCGGATCGAGGAGGGGCTGCCGGTGACGTTGTCGGCCATGGCCGCCAGCTCCGGGCCGTTGGGCAGCTCGCGAATGCCTTCAGGTGCGCTCATGACGGGTCGTTCGCTCTCCGTACGTTCTCCTGCACCTGGTCGAGCGCCCGTTCGACGCTCTCCACCAGGCTCTTGACCTGACCGAACTCGCTGTCCGCCGTGGTCTCGACGGTGCTCACGGCGTCCGCCAGGGCGGAGGAGTCGCCCAGCTTGCCGAAGATCGTCGAGTCGGGCCGGCCGGCCGGGTAGCCGTCGGCCAGGTCGCCGAACTTGCCGATCAACGTCTTGGCGGACGACCGGCAGTCGTCGAGCGCGTCGAAGTGGATGTCCAGTCCTGCCATCAGATGCTCCCGAGGGGACCGGCGGCTTCAGCCGTCGGGGGAATCGGGAGCGGGAGGGCCGTCAAGGCCCGAGCGTGCCCTGACCTGCCTGGTCCGCGCATCACAGCTGTCCTTCCGGGTTTTGTCGGTGCCGGCCGATACCGTGGTCGTCTCGTTACCGAACGTGGGAGGTGGGAGTGCGCAGGTCGTTCACGTTCCTGCTGCGCCCCACCGGCAAGCAGGCCGCCGCGCTCACGCAGTGCCTGGAAGATCACCGGCAGCTGTACAACGCCGCGCCGGAGCACCGCCGCACCGCCTACGCCAAGGCCGGTGTCACGATCCGCTACGGCGAGCAGTCGGCGGAGCTGAAAGAGATTGGCAGAGCCGACCCTGACGGGCAGGGCCGCTGGTCGGCAGGCTCCCAGCAGCAGACCCTGCGCCGTCTGGACAGGGCGTTCGCGGCGTTCTTCCGCAGAGTCAGGGCCGGGCAGAAGGCCGGGTACCCGCGCTTCAAGGGCCGGGGCCGGTTCGACATCGTGGAGTGGCCCGCGACCAAGAACGGCGCGAGGTGGGACTCCCAACCGCACGAACCGGTGCGGCGGGTCTACCTGCTCGGCATCGGACATGTGCGGGTGCACCAGCACCGGGCCGTGAAGGGCCGGGTGAAGACGATCGGCGTCAAACGGGAAGGCTCCCGCTGGTACGTCGTGCTGTCGTGCGACGACGTCCCCGCCGTGCCCCCGCCCGCGACCGGAGCGGTCGCCGGGATCGACATGGGCGTGGCGTCGCTGGTCACCACGAGCGACGGCGAGCACCTGGCCAACCCGCGCCACCTGACCACCTCCGCCGGCCGTCTGGCCAATGCCCAGCGCCACCTCGCCCGCACCAAGCGGGGCAGCAAGCGGCGGCGTAAGGCCGCCTGGCGGGTGGCCGCGCTGCACGCCAAGGTGCGCAGGCAGCGCCTCGACGGCGCGCACAAGGC